>JBGVIW010000114.1:0-25733 GCA_045128995.1 Ruminococcus sp. | reverse complement strand
CCTTAGATCTGACCTGAGCGATGACCGAGCGGCTTTCGGAGAGACCGGACGCCTTCTGGGGTGATCTCGGCGGGAACTTCAGCTCCGGCTTAGAGCAAAGCTCGCCGAAGGAGAAGAGATAAGAGAGGTCGAGGGGGATGTGAGATACAAACACTCGTTCGTTTTTGAGTTTAAGTTTTTTACAAATAAAATCCAGCGCAGCACGGCTGAACTCATCCGAAAGCTCGAGTCGAACCGGAGCGAGCTTCTTACGCTTTGCAACAAGCTCCTCCATGCGCTCACGGAAGTCAGCTCCCTTGCCGGATACCATGATATCGGCATTTCTGGTGACACGCATGATGGTACGGTCGATTACCTTGTGCCCCTTGAACAGGAGGTGCGCAAAATGGAGAACGACCTCCTCCTCGAGGATAAATCTGCGTCCGCCTTCGCCGAGAGGAATGACACGTTCGCTGTGCTCATGCTTTACGGGCACGATGCCGATCGTAACGTCCTTTTTGGACTGGATCTGCACGCCGATGTACAGCTCGCCGTTTTTGAGGAACGGGAACGGAACTGACTTATTCACGACGATGCCGGAAATAAAGGGTTTCAGCTCACGGCGGAAATAAAGCTCGAGGAAGGTCAGCTCCTCCTTAGTAGCGGTATCAAAGCTGACGTGTTCAAAGCCATAGGGTGCAAGCTCGGAAATAGTCCTGCGGTAGGCGTCCTCGGCAAGCGGCTGAAGGCGGCGAACCTTGGTAAAAACAGCGTCGAGCTGCTGTGCAGGAGTCATTTTCGTCTTGGAATCCTGAACATTTTTGCGGAGCTTTGCCTCCTCGGTTATCGAGCCGACACGCACCATGAAAAACTCGTCGAGGTTACTCTGGTAGATTGAAGAGAATGTAAGTCTCTCGAGCAGAGGGACATTTGGGTCGACAGCCTCTTCGAGGACACGTTTATTGAATTTGAGCCAGGACAGCTCACGGTTTTCTAAAAATTCCATAAAAGACCTCCGGATCAATGTATTTAAAATCTGTGAAAAATTACCATATCCTAACAATGATTATACATTATTATTATACAACTTTTCCGCAGGCTTGTCAAGTGCGGCGGTGATGTGAAATCCGGAATTCGCAATGGTGATATCGCCTTTGGCGATGGAGCTGAACAGGAATCATCACTGAATGCAGATGCTCCCAAAATTATCACCTCTCCCTACTTGACAAATACGGCGAATTGACGTAAAATATAATAGATAATATCATTTTGAAACGAGGTATATGAAAATGCTTAAAAATAACGAAAAGGTAATGGATAAAATCGTTGACCTCTGTAAATCCAAGGGATTCGTTTATCCCGGTTCTGAGATCTACGGCGGTCTTGCCAATACATGGGACTACGGCCCGCTCGGCGTTGAGCTGAAGAATAACATCAAAAAGGCCTGGCTCAAAAAGTTCGTTCAGGAGAATAAGTACAACGTCGGTCTCGACAGCGCTATCCTCATGAATCCCCAGACTTGGGTAGCTTCCGGTCATATCGGCGGATTCTCCGATCCGCTCATGGACTGTAAGGAGTGTAAGACTCGTCACCGTGCGGACAACCTCATCGAGGACTTCGACGGAACTAACGTTGCTGGCTGGACTAACGAGCAGATGATGGACTACATCAAGGAGCACGAGATCTGCTGCCCCGACTGCGGAAAGCATAACTTCACTGATATCCGTCAGTTCAACCTCATGTTCAAGACCTTCCAGGGTGTTACTGAAGGCTCAAAATCTGAGCTTTACCTCCGTCCCGAAACTGCTCAGGGTATCTTCGTTAACTTCGCTAATATCCAGAGAACTACACGTAAAAAGGTTCCCTTCGGCGTGGCTCAGGTCGGAAAATCATTCAGAAATGAGATCACTCCCGGAAACTTCATCTTCCGTGTGCGTGAGTTCGAGCAGATGGAGCTTGAGTTCTTCTGCAAGCCCGGTACTGACCTCGAGTGGTTCGCTTACTGGAGAGAATTCTGCAAGAACTTCCTCCTCAATATTGGTCTTAAAGAGGAGAATATCCGCCTGAGAGATCATTCACCTGAGGAGCTTTGCTTCTACTCAAAGGCTACAACTGACTTCGAGTACCTCTTCCCGTTCGGCTGGGGCGAGCTTTGGGGTGTTGCTGACAGAACTGACTACGACCTCACTCAGCATATCAACACAAGCGGCAAGTCTCTCGAGTACTTCGACCCCGAGACTAACGAGAAGTACATCCCCTACGTTATCGAGCCTTCACTCGGCGTAGAGAGACTCTTCCTCTCTGTTGTTACTGAGGCTTACGACGAGGAGGAGCTTACAAGCATCGACAAGAACGGCAACGAGAAAAAGGAAACAAGAACTGTTATGCACTTCCATCCGGCTCTTGCACCGTTCAAGGCTGCTGTCCTTCCGCTCGTGAAGAAGCTCACTCCCAAGGCTGAGGAAGTTTATGAGATGCTCTCCAAGAAGTTTATGGTCGACTTCGACGAGACCGGTACTATCGGTAAGAGATACCGCAGACAGGACGAGATCGGTACTCCGTTCTGTATTACATATGACTTCGATACCCTCGAGAAGGATAACTGCGTAACTGTACGTGACCGTGACACAATGCAGCAGGAGCGTGTAAGCATCGATAAGCTCGTTGAGTACCTCGAAGAAAAAATGACATTCTAATTAATCAACGAACAGCCCTATTGGGAATGTTATTATAGGAGTTTATACGTATAATTATTGAGGAAAACCCTTTTGAAAAAGGGTTCTCCCAACGGTCGCCTGTCCCCTCTGTCACTGCGTGACATCTCCCCACACTGTGGGGAGTCATCCTCAAACTCCTTTCCTAAAACTTTCGTATTTAATTTCAGCCCCATAGGGTGCATATCACTATTTAATTGAGAAGTTTTCTTTTCTCTTGATATGCACCCTATGGGGCTGAAATTAGTATAAAAGTCTTTGGAAGGGGGCTCGGGGTGACTCCCTGCGGGGCAGGGAGATGTCAGCGAAGCTGACAGAGGGTACGGGTGCCGGTTAGGCAGAACCTTTCCTCAGAAAGGTTTCCCCCGATAACTGCATATATAACTTCTGTAATAACACTCTCAATAGGGATGTTTGTAATTTATATGGATACGGTTTTGGATAGCATTCATGATGGTATTGATGCACAAAAAAATAATTTTGAATTGTGCGAAATAACCAAATCGGTTAGGCGGTTGTAGAAAATTTCAGTAAGCTATTGACTTTTATCTCAAATTATGGTAGATTGATTATACTATTTATTATAAGGAGTTTGATAGATATGAAGAATATCAAAAAAGCGCTCGCTGCACTCACCTCTCTCTCAGTGCTTGCAGTGGCAGGCGTTGGCGCATTCGGCAGCTTAGGCACTGCTGTTGCAACTGACGCAAAACCCTCATCCGCTATCGAAATGATCGACGCAATGGGACTCGGTACAAACCTCGGTAATACATTCGATGTATGGAATGCAGCAGGTAATATCACACCTGAAACAGGCTGGGGAAATGTCATGACGACAAAGGCTATGATCGATGAGATGCACAAATACGGCTTCGACAGCCTCCGTCTCCCTGTAACATGGTACCAGCACTGGGATTCCGCTACACAGACGATCGATGACGACTATATCGCTCGTCTGAAGGAAGTTATCGACTACTGCTACGATAACGATATGTACGTAGTAATGGATATGCACTGGGATTGGGTAGATCCTAATACTGCCGGAACTTCACTCTGGCTGAACGCAGGTGCTTCCGCTGAGACTCAGTTCAGAGCAATGTGGTCTGATATCGCTGAGAGCTTCGCTGAGTATGACTACCACCTCGCTTTCCAGTCAATGAACGAGGTTCGCTGGACAACAGCTGTCGGCGGCGCTTATACAGATAATGACTATAAGATCCTCAATACTCTCAACGCTGCATTCGTTGAAGAGGTTCGTGCAACAGGCGGAAACAACGCTGACAGACTTCTCGTTCTCGCAGGCGCTGACGCTAACCTCACAAATACTCTCAACTCAAAATATATCGTTCCCGACGACGATATGCTCGCTGTAGACGTTCACTTCTACAATCCTTCAACCTTCTGCGTAGCAGTTCAGGGTTCAGAATGGGGCTATGCTTCAACATGGGGCACAGAAGCTGAGAAGAGTGAGATCGTAAACAGCATGAATAAGCTCAAGACAAGATTCGTTGACAACGGCGTAGGCGTTATCATCGGTGAGTACGGCGTTGTTACTGCTGAGGGCAAGGACAAGGCTTCAATGCTCGAATTCCACGAGTGCGTAGCAGGTAATGCTCTTGCAATCGACGGTATCGCTTCATTCCTCTGGGATGACGGTGACGCTGGTTCAATGGAATACTTCGGCAGAAGTCAGCTCAAGTTCCACGACGAGGACTTCGGTCAGCTCTATATCGACCTCGCAGGCAACGGCTATGTTCCTCCTGTGATCGACTGGGTTGAGACTCCTATCGACGAGAACGGCAAGTTCCAGATCGGCAACTCCACAAGAGTTAAGCTCGTATTCGAGTGCCCATACAGCAACTATCCCCTCCAGAGAGTAGGCGCAGGCGGTACTATCAGCTATTGGGACAGCATCGCAGGCTCAAACGCACAGGATGCAATCTCATTCTCACTCTCCGAAGAAGAGTCCACAGGCGACCTTCTCGCTAACGAGCTTGGCGAGGCGGATGAAAACGGCAAGCAGCCAATCGTAAATTACGGCTATATCAACATCCCCGGCGATGTAGCTCCTGCAAACGCATACATAAATATGTACTGGGCAGGCTACAACCAGTTCGCTGAGGACGGCAGCACATGGCTCAAGTGGAACGACATTACTGATTCCGCAGAGTGGCCTACACTCGTGAAGGTTTACATCGACGGCGTAGTTGAAGAGCCTGATCAGCCCACAACTGAGCCTACAACAGAGCCTACTACAGCTCCTCCGACAACTACAGAGCCTACAACAGAGCCTCCTGTAACTGACGTTGTATACGGTGACGCTGACCTTAACGGCGTAGTAGAGATCGCAGACGTAGTTGCAATCATGACACACTGCTCATCAACTGGCGGTACACTTTCACCTGAGGCGATGAACAACGCTGACGTTTACCAGAGAGGTGACGGCGTTGGTAACATGGATGCCCTCGCAGTTCAGAAGAAGATCGCACAGCTTATTCCTGAGCTTCCCGAGTCAGTACTCTAATAAAAATTAAATCAACAACCAAGGCGGCTGTCGATCAGCCGCCTTTTTGTATTCCTGCGTAACGAAAACCGGCGGCGGACATATAATGTATAGGGAAGGCTCAGGCAAGAGCCGAATTTCCCGACGAATGGAGAATTAATATGAAACCGAAGGAGAAGTTACTTATAGCCGGCGGCGATATGCGGCAATTATACTGCGGAGCAAGGCTGGCTGAGCGATACGAGACGTCGATAATAGGGTTCGACGAGGAGCTGATTCCGGCAGGGCTGTCACTTAATCGGGCGGATCCGGCTGAAAAAGGAGGATACGACATTGCTGTCCTGCCCGTTCCGGCAATGGACGGCGATAAAATAAGTACGCCATGCAGTAGAAATGGTCTGGTTCCCGAACTAGTGAAAGCGATGCTGAAACCATCAGCGAAAGTGTTTGCTGGAAAAATAAGCAAGGAAATGCGGCAGATTTTTTCGGATCACGAGCTTACCGACTACATGGATCGAGAGGAATTGAGCCTGATGAACGCAATTCCGAGCGCAGAGGGCGCAGTAATGCTAGCTCTGGAGGAGCTTCCGGTTACGCTGAACGGATCTAAAGCCCTGGTAGTCGGCTGCGGACGAATAGGTTCTGCACTAGTCGGCATCCTCAAAGGCTTTGGCGCAGAGGTAACGGTGGCGGTGCGAAATGCGACAGGTGCGGCAAAAGTAGGAATTCTCGGGGCAAAATCGTGTTGGACAAAAGAAATTGACGGTGATTTTGTTGTAATTTTCAACACGGTGCCGGCGATGATTTTTGACAGATCCACGCTCAAGAAGCTGACGCCGGGCACGCTGGTGATAGATCTGGCGTCGAAACCGGGCGGAGTTGACTTTGAAGCGGCGGCAGAGCTAGGAGTGAAGGTGATCTGGGCGCTCGGCTTGCCGGGAAAGTGCGCTCCAATCACCGCCGGAGAGATGATCGCCGAGACGATCAGCGGAATTTTGAGTGAGAGGAGCGAGCATGATGGATAAAAAATTTAACGGTCTGCGGATCGGTTACGCCCTTACGGGTTCATTTTGTACGATCGGAAGATCGCTTGAAGAGGCGAAACGTCTGAAAGAGATGGGCGCAGATATAGTTCCTATACTATCTGAAAATGTCAGCGCGATATCAACACGCTTTGGAACAGCAGATGAGACACGCTATAAAATCGAGGAAATCAGCGGTAAACAGGCGATTTGTAGTATCGTAGATGCTGAGCCAATCGGACCGAAATCACTGACCGACATCATGGTTGTAGCACCATGCACTTCAAATACAGCATCGAAACTAGCGAATAGCATCACAGATTCGACGGTCACGATGGCGGTAAAATCGCATCTTCGTGCAGGAAAACCTGTCCTGCTGGCAATCGCATCGAACGATTCATTGCTTGGATCGGCGAAAAATCTTGGTGAACTTTTTAATCGAAAAAACTACTATTTTGTGCCGATGGTGCAGGATGATTGTGAGCGAAAGCCTGCATCGCTTGTTGCGGAGTTCACGATGATCCCCGAGGCAATCGAGGCAGCGATGAACGGCATTCAGCTTCGCCCACTGATTTACCATAAAAGTTGATTATACAAACTGTATAATAACATTCAATACGAATTAATTTGCACAAAAATATCCCGGACTAAAAATCCGGGATTTTTATATTTGTGATTTGTTCAGCGAATATTAAAGGAAATTATTGGACATTTACATATAAAAACAGTATCTGACGACAAAAACAGACGGATTTCAGCATCTGAAAATGATATAATAATCCTGAGGATCAGTCTCCAAGAATCTTAGGCGCAGGAGCGTTCTCTTTTTCTGTACGTAGTTTCTTCTTCAAGCGTCGCTTCTCAATGGCATCATACGAAAAATGCTGGAATATAGCGATAAAAATGGTCAGAACGAATGGGAAGATCACCGGCATGATGCGCTCGAAATACATATCGGAAACCGGAGAAAAAGGGTTCTGAGGATCCTGCCAGCCAGCAGCATCGGCGTGCTGCATGAGCTGTCGGAGCATAAGCATGCAGAGTCCAAATCCAGGGATCGACGATATTAGCGACGGGATATTTTTGCCAAAGCAGGCAAGGATGGCTCCGAGGGTCAGGAGTGCTCCGGATGCTATGAGAAGAGGACCAATATGCATAATACTATCATTATAGCTATCGCTATTGTAGATCAGTCCTGCACCTGAGAGCATCACTGTTCCGGTTGAAAATATTACAGATAGTATAATCATAGTCACTTTTAGCAGCTTCATCCATGTAGGCTGCTTTGCAGTTGTTTTTTCAATTTTTTTCATTTTTTCAGCTCCTAAATTTTTGCGAATGCGCCAAAGTCTATAAATTTTTTTGCGACTAATTCACTCTTATAAAAAGATTTGTCTGAAATATAATATAGTCGGACGTTGCATGCTTGTACTTGTGTACAAGATGATTCGTAAAAAATTATGCAGTTTGTCTAAAAATATTAATATGAAAGGATGTTAAAATGCACTTGAAAGGCAGAATCTTTAAGTCGTTTGCGGCTCTTCTAGGTTCGGTACTATTGGGCTTGTATGGTGCCGCAGGGTATTTTTCGCTACGTTTGCCGGATCGGCTTACTGCTGAAATCGGCGAGGAGGTAGTGCTTGCGGAGTATCCTGAGATAACTTGCGCAAGTGTTAAATATAATCACGACAACTCTTGCGTATACCCTGATACTCAAGAGGCGATGCTCACGCTTTTCGGAGCAATTCCGATCAAGAATATCGAGATCCATGAGGAAGAAGCTCCGACGCTTGCGGTGGGTGGATTTCCATTCGGAATCAAGCTTCTTATGGATGGTGTGATGATTACCTCGCTGGGCGAATTTTACGATATATCGGGAGAAAGCGTCTGTCCAGCACGTGACTCGGGGCTGCTTGTGGGCGATATTATCCAGCTCGTGGACATGATGCCGGTGACCTCGAACAGCCAGCTTCATGACATCATCGCCAACAGCGGCGGCAGACCGATCAAGATCAATGTCAACCGTGATGGGCACGAATTTATTGCCTATCTCGAGCCTGTGTGGAGTGAGGAACATGGCTGCTGGGCTGGTGGAATGTGGGTTCGGGACAGCATAGCTGGCATCGGAACTGTTACCTTTGTGAACGTTGAAACTGGTGATTTTGCAGGTCTTGGTCATCCTGTTTGCGACAGCGATACTGGTAGTATCGTAACTATTTCCAGCGGCGAGGCTGTACCAGTTGAGATTACTGAGGTGAAATCCGGCGAAAAGGGCGTTCCCGGTGAGCTTCACGGCAAATTCGTTGGTGAACCTGCGCTCGGGTCACTCATCCGCAACAACGAGTGCGGCGTTTTTGGCGTGCTGAGCGAGGCTGCCTGCGGTGAACTTCAGACCAGCGGCGAGCTTTACAAGATGGCGTATCGTCAGGAGGTGCGCACCGGCAAGGCGGAGATTCTCTCGACGATTTCCGGAACCGTTCCGCAGCGTTTTGAGATCGAGATCGAAAGCGTTGACTACAGCAGCACTGGCAGCAAAAACATGGTTATCCGTATTACGGATGATGAGCTTCTGGAGGCGTCTGGCGGCATCGTGCAGGGCATGAGCGGCAGTCCGATTATTCAGGACGGCAAGCTTGTGGGTGCGGTAACGCACGTTTTCGTGGCAGATCCGACGAAGGGGTATGCGATTTTTGCGGAAAATATGGCGGAATATCTCAATTAAGCGACGCAGGCAGGTGTAAAATCTTTTGCGTCGATTTTCCTCAGAAAAGCGACTTGGGTATGGGCTAGCACATATCGACCACTGGTCGATGCGCTGCAAAAACCAGTTGCACATACGAAGCCTTATGCAGACGGACGGTTTCTTTTTTTGCAGACATCAAGAAATTTTACCAAATTATTGGCATTTTGTTGACGCTGGTTGATTTTGCATATTTATCCAGACGCACGTTGAGTGTGCCTGCTGAATGCGGAACGTCGGAATTGATTGGGCACAGTTTGTTCGTTGCGGAAACACAAGTCATTGCGTGCTAAAGCAGTTTGCCGCAACAAGTTAAAACAAAATGGGCGTTACAAAAGTAACGCCCGAGTGCTGTTATGGACAAATTATCTGTTTTCCTCGCTGAAACCGCTGTCAACAAGCTCAACGAGCGCGTCAACTGCAGCTCTCTCATCAGAACCGTCAGCAATAACCTTGATATTAGTACCGCCTACGATGCCGAGTGAAAGAATACCGAGTAAGCTCTTAGCATTTACTCTGCGCTCTTCTTTTTCAATCCAGATAGACGATTTGAACTCGTTAGCCTTCTGAATAAAGAAGGTTGCAGGTCTAGCATGAAGTCCAACCTGATTCTTAACCAATACTTCTCTGACAAACATATACAACTCTCCTATTCTCTGTATGCCGGATTTTACAAAAACCGGCAATGCAAATAATTAACTTGCTGATTATTATTATACAGACATTTCAGCGCATAGTCAACGGATTTTTTTCTATAAATTGTCAGATTTCATTAAATTCTACATTTAAGTGAAATGCGGCAGAGATTTTTATGGTTTGATTGTTGATATTCACCACAGATAAAGTGTTGATGAAAGTTGTGTAGCTTAAACAATTTTCAACAGTACAATATAGTGAACATATCCAAAGAGGCTGTTTGTATACGTGTCTGAAATAAGTTAAAATATGTGCGCTATTCCTCTGTCTGCTGAGGAGATTTTTTTCTGCGTTTTTTCTTCGTAGGCGGCTCAGGATGAGCAGCTGCATATTCCTCATAGAGGTCAGGTCTGCGCTGCTTTGTCAGCTCGAGTGACTGCTGATGACGCCAATCGGCGATATTTTTATGATGCCCCGAAAGCAAGATCTCAGGCACAGCCTCGCCCTCCCAGATCTCGGGACGGGTATACTGCGGATACTCGAGCAGACCGCTGTAGATGCTCTCGTCGGTGTAGCACTCAGCGTCAGCCAGCACGCCCGGACACATCCTTGCGACAGCGTCGACCAGCACCATTGCCGGAAGCTCGCCGCCCGTGAGGACATAATCGCCGGCGGAGATCTCCTCATCTACGATCTTGTCGAGGATACGCTGATCCACACCTTCATAATGCCCGCAGATTATCATAATATTCTCCATTTTGGACAGCTCGACGGCTTTTTTCTGATCGAGGACGGTGCCCTTCGGGGACATATATATAGTATGCGGCTTAGCGCCGGACTGCTCACAGACATCCAGCCAGCAGCGATATATAGGCTCACACTGCATGACCATACCCATACCGCCGCCGTAGGGAGTATCATCGACCCGACGGTGTTTATCGGTTGAGTAGTCACGTATCTGGTGGCAGTTTATTTCAATAAATTCGGACTTTCTTGCTCTGCCGATGATGCTTTCGCCGAGTACAGCCTCGCACATTTCGGGAAAGAGCGTAGCGATATCAATCCTCATCAAAAAGCCCCTCCAGCGGACGAATGAGCATAAGCTCCCCGTCTATATCTGTAGAGATCACAACGTCCGGAATTGCCGGTATAAGGTAATTTCTGGACTCGCCCTTGATTGAATAGACATCATTTGCGCCGGTTTCGATGACATCGTCGATAACGCCGTAGCGCTCATTTGTATCAGCGTTGCGGACTTCGATGCCGATTAGATCCTGAATGAAGAAGGTGTTTTCATCGAGTTCGAGGTCATCACGGTGCATAAACAGGATTATATTGCGGTACTTTTCGGCATCCTCGGGAGTATCGACGCCCTCGAGCTTGGCGATGACCATATTTTTCTGGACACGGGCACGCTCGATATTTATTTCGGCATGATTCTTGCCGATGAAGAGGCGGTCAAACTCGCAGAGGAGGTCGGGAGAATCGCAGTAGGGCATGATCTTGACCTCGCCCCTGATTCCGTGAGTCGAGACGATTTTTCCAGCCTCGAGGTATAATTTTTTCATAGATAGATCCTCATGAAATTAAAAGTTTTTGGCGCCGCAGGCAAAGCATAAAGTCTTTGATGCAAACTTTCCTCAGAAAGTTTGCCGCAGAGCACGAGACGAGGAGTCTCGTAAGCATTGCAAAGGCAATGCTTGCGCCAGCACATAGCAGTCAACCGCACGCAAGTGCCGGATTGACGGACGGGTTTCTTTTACTAAGCCCGGCGGCGTAGCCGTCCGAGTGTGAAGTGCCAAGATGTACGGCTTAGTCCAACAAAAGCAAACCGTCCGTCAGGCATTGCGCTTGCGGGCGCTTGCCTGACTGCTTTATGCTGGCGCATCGACCTGCGGTCGATATAAGGCTTCTCGCCCTATAACCTCGACCGCTTTTCTGAAGAAAAGCGGCGCAAAAAACTTTATATTTTTTATTTTAATTCTTCATCTCAAAGTTCTCGCCGAGAACATCCTTATTCTCCTCGAGAATCGGCTTGATGCACTCAGCAAGGAACTCGTCCACCTGCTGTGAGCTGCGTCCTGTGTAGCTCTCCGGCTTCAGAACTGCATCAAGCTCTTCCTTAGTGATCATGAACATCGGGTCGTCAAGAATAAGCTCGCAGAGGTTATTGTCCTTACCATACACCTTAACCTGCTCGCCAGCCATCATGGAGTAATCCATAATTCTGTCGTGAAGCTCCTGACGGTTTCCGCCCTTCTTAACAGCGTCCATCATGATATTCTCAGAAGCCATGAACGGAAGCTCAGCCATCACACGTCTGCGGATGATCTCGGGATAAACTACCATTCCGTCAGTAACGTTCATCATGATGTTGAGGATAGCGTCCACGCCGAGGAATGCCTCAGCAACAGAGATTCTCTTGTTAGCGGAGTCATCGAGAGTTCTCTCGAACCACTGAGTACCAGCAGTAAATGCAGGATTAAGGCAGTCGATCATGACATATCTAGCGATAGAAGTGATTCTCTCGCAGCGCATGGGATTTCTCTTGTAAGCCATAGCGGATGAACCGATCTGCTTCTTCTCACGAGGCTCTTCCATCTCCTTGAAGCTCTGGAGGATTCTCATATCGTTTGAGAACTTGCTGCATGACTGAGCGATTCCGCTGAGGACGGAAAGAACCTGAGAATCAACCTTACGTGAGTAAGTCTGACCGGAAACAGGAACAACGCCGTCAAAGCCCATTTCCTCGGCAATCATTTTCTCGAGCTGCTTGATCTTGTCAGTATCGCCCTCGAAAAGCTCCATAAAGGAAGCCTGAGTACCAGTAGTACCCTTAGAGCCGAGAAGCTGGAGAGTAGAGATTCTGTACTCGAGGTCATTGAAGTCCATGAGCAGCTCATTCAGCCAGAGAGTAGCTCTCTTTCCGACAGTAGTGAGCTGAGCGGGCTGGAGGTGAGTATAAGCGAGACAGGGCATATTCTTGTACTCGTCAGCGAACTTAGCGAGGTTATTCATAACGTTGATAAGCTTTCTGCGAACGACCTGAAGAGCGTCACGCATGATGATAACGTCAGTGTTATCACCGACGTAGCATGAAGTAGCGCCGAGGTGGATGATTCCGGCAGCATCGGGACAAGCCTGACCATAGGTATGGACATGAGCCATAACATCGTGGCGAGTGATCTTCTCACGAGCCTCGGCAGCGTCGTAATCGATATCATTGATATGCTCCTCGAGCTGTTTTACCTGTGCCTCAGTAACGGGCAGACCGAGCTTCATCTCAGCTCTTGCGAGAGCGACCCAGAGCTTTCTCCAGGTAGAAAACTTTTTATCGGCAGAAAAGATATACTGCATCTCCTCACTAGCGTAGCGGGTGCAGAACGGACTTTCATAGCTGTTAGTATTACGGCTCATAATAATTCTCCTTTTCGCATCAAAATAAAGCCGGTTTACCGGCGAAATGCAATAATACACATATTATATCACAAAAAGGGATGCCGTGTCAATTCATGGAGAGAAAATGTTGGAATAATGCGGAGTACGGGAAAAAATGTCAGCAGTGCAAAAACTGAGAATGAACATCTGCTTCTCAACACTCTTTTCCACATTTTCAACAGCTTCTCTGTTTAGTCAACGCAGATGCGTTAATTTACTTTCTTCATTTTCAACATTTCAACTCACTTTTCAACATCATACTCACAAACCAGTGGAAAACCTACACGAATTCGGTTGACAACGGAAGGGGGATGTGATATAATTTTTGTAACTGAAATATGGATAAATTGTTTCAGAATTTATGATATAGGAGTGTATTTATGCAGTACAGAATTATCGGTGAGACTGTTCCTGCGGTTGAGTGTATGCTTAACGCCGGAGAGTCGATGTTCACCCAGTCCGGCGGTATGATATGGCAGACTCTGGGCATAGAAATGACTACAAACGGCAGAGGCGGCGTTGCAAGAAGCCTCGGAAGAATGTTTACTGGCGAGTCTATCTTCATGGCGAACTACACTGCCACACAGAACGGTGCTATCGTTGCGTTTGGTTCAACAGTTCCCGGAGCTGTAGTTCCGGTGGATATCTCACAGGGAGAGATCATCTGCCAGAAGGGTTCGTTCCTCTGCGCTCAGCAGAGCGTTGATATCAAGGTTGCGTTCACAAAGAGGATCTCTGCTGGCTTTTTCGGCGGCGAGGGCTTTATCCTCCAGCGTATCTTCGGCAGCGGACTCTGCTTCCTCGAGGTCGACGGCGACGTTGTAGAGAGAACTCTTGCGCCCGGTGAGGTTCTTAAGGTCGATACAGGAAATGTCGTTGCGTTCGATACAAGCGTTTCCTATGAGATCGAGATGATCCGTGGTCTTGGAAATATTTTCCTCGGCGGCGAGGGACTTTTCATTACACGTCTTACTGGTCCCGGAAAGGTTATACTCCAGACCCAGAACTTCAACGACTTCGCCGGAAGAATCCTCTCGAGAGGCCCGAGATAAGAAAGGCTTTTTAATGCGGAATTAGGAATTCGAAATTCGGAATTTGTTGTGTCGGCTGCGCCGATGGATCAGAATTATGTGAATGTTACATTTGTAAATCAATCGCCGTAAGGCGATACCACAAGTCCGCTTTCCGCTTTCCAAATTCCGCATTTATTTTTTTCCTGCAAAAAAATTCCCAAAACCCACTTGACAAAATCAGGGGAATCATGTATAATGTTTTCATATTGAAAATGCAATGAAGGGAAATAAAGCCGTAATGCGTTTTTCCAGAGAGCTGCCGTTTGGTGAAAGGCAGTACTTCGCTGGCGGTCATAGCTCCTCCCTGAGCAGTCGGCTGAAAGCTGCGGCAAGTAAGCTTGATCGGGTTCTCCCGTTACAGAGATACGCATTGTTTTCTGATGCGGATGAGTGGGTGCAGCTTTGCTGTATCAATAAGAGTGGTACCACGGAGTTTTTATAAATTCTTCGTCTCTTTCATGCCGAGGGCGTGGAGGAGATTTTTTTATTTCCCGTCTCCGGTAGACTTGTGTCAGAAATCATTTTTGAAATCACATATTCCGGTTTACGGAAAGGAGAAATCTTATGAAAAATTACAGCAAGTATACCCGACAGTTTTTTAATGCTCCGCCTACTTCTATGAAGTGGACTCAGAAATCTTCTATCGAAAAAGCTCCACAGTGGTGCAGCGTTGACCTGCGTGACGGTAATCAGGCGCTCATCATCCCCATGAGCCTCGAGGAAAAGCTCGAGTTCTTCAAGCTGCTCGTCGAGATCGGCTTCAAGGAGATCGAGATCGGCTTTCCGGCTGCTTCTGAGACAGAATATGAGTTCTGCCGCACCCTCATCGAACAGGATCTTATTCCCGATGACGTTTCAATTCAGGTGCTCACTCAGTCACGTGAGCATATCATCGCTAAAACCTTCGAGGCGCTCAAAGGCGTGAAAAATGCCGTTGTCCACCTCTATAATTCAACCTCCCTTGCTCAGCGTGAACAGGTTTTCCGCAAGAGTAAGCAGGAGATCATCGATATCGCTGTCGAGGGCGCTAAGCTCTGCAAGGAGTACCGTGAAAAGACCGAGGGAAACTTCCGCTTTGAGTATTCGCCTGAGAGCTTTACCGGTACTGAGCCGGAGTTCGCTCTCGAGATCTGCAACGCTGTAATCGACATTTGGCAGCCAACCGAGAATGATAAGGTAATCATCAACCTCCCCGTGACTGTAGAGCTGTCTATGCCCCATGTCTACGCTAATCAGGTCGAGTTCATGCACGAGAACCTCCACTGCCGTGAGAATGTTATTATTTCGCTCCATCCGCATAACGATCGTGGCTGTGCTGTGGCTGACGCCGAGTTCGGACTCCTCGCAGGCGGCGACAGGATCGAGGGCACTCTCTTCGGTAACGGCGAGAGAACCGGTAACGTCGATATCGTTACTCTCGGCATGAATATGTACTCCCAGGGTGTCGATCCCGAGCTTGATTTCTCAGATATGCCCCGCCTCGTTGAGCTGTACGAGAAGGTAACCCGCATGAAGGTCAACGAGAGAAGTCCCTACTCCGGAAAGCTCGTTTTTGCCGCCTTCAGCGGCTCTCATCAGGACGCTATCGCAAAGGGCATGAAGTGGCGTGAGGAGAAAAACTGTGAGCACTGGACTGTGCCGTATCTGCCGCTCGATCCTACCGATGTGGGACGTGTTTATGAGGCTGATGTTATCCGCATCAACAGCCAGTCGGGCAAGGGCGGTATCGGCTATATCCTCGAGACTAAGTATGGCTATGATCTGCCGAAGAAGATGCGTGAGCAGTTCGGTTACCTCGTGAAGAGCGTCTCCGATCACGAGCATCGTGAGCTTATGCCCGATGAGATTTTCAATATCTTCCAGCAGAAGTTCGTTAACCTTGAGTCACCGATGAAGATCACTGAACAGCATTTCGTCCAGCATGACGGAATCGAGGCGAAGGTC
The DNA here is from genome assembly GCA_045128995.1 of Ruminococcus sp. GTDB lineage: Bacteria > Bacillota > Clostridia > Oscillospirales > Ruminococcaceae > Ruminococcus. The sequence goes on along the minus strand of JBGVIW010000114.1, from coordinate 9,684 downwards.
ACTCTTGAATATAACGGAAAGATCGCTGTTGTGACTGATAACGGAAACGGCCGACTCGACGCTGTAAGCAATGCGATCAGCTCTTACCTCGGGCTGGAGTACAGCATCAATACCTACACTGAGCACGCTCTTGAGGTCGGTTCAAGCTCAAAGGCTGTGTCCTATGTCGAGATCATCGGCAAGGACGGCGTAAGCTTCTGGGGAACTGGTATCCACACCGATATCATGACCTCGTCCATTAAGGCGCTTGAAAGTGCGGTCAATAATATGATGAGCAATAATAATAAATAAGCGCCGCAGGCAGCGTGACGCTGCACCCGTGTCCCCCACCCACCTGAGTTTGAGAGGATGTGGGAATTATCTTGCCATCCCCGATGGGGAGGGGGCGATTTGTGGATAGTCGATGCGCCAGCATAAACCAGTCAACCACACGCCAGTGCCGGATTGACGGACGGTTTGATTTTGTATGCCTCAGAAAATTTCACTTCAATTGCGGACGGATACCATCCGCCCGGAATGCGGCGGAAGAAATTTTCGGGACGTCGGGGACGCCGTCCCCTACAGATGGAATTCAGAAACGTTCGGGACGTCGGGAACGCCGCCCCCTACAGATGGGATACGTCAAAATACCCAATTTAATGTGTTGAAAATATCGCATAGGTATAAATTTACCCAAAATAAGAACTGGATTATTGATTTTAAAGCGGATAGGTGGTATAGTTGTTATAACTATAGGCGCATGACGCTTTGTTTGGATAAATCTTTTATTGCCGGCTCAGCCGGCAGTCTCCAATACATATATAAAGGATGATTAAACTATGAAAATGTCAGGAGCAAAAATTCTAGTTGAAACGCTCATCGAACAGGGCTGCGATACCATTTTCGGTTATCCCGGCGGACAGGTCATCAACCTCTTCGACGAGCTTTACCTCAACAGCGACCGCATCAGACACGTCCTCACTGCCCACGAACAGGGTGCTTCCCATGCGGCAGACGGCTATGCAAGAGCTACAGGAAAGGTCGGCGTTTGCCTCGCTACTTCAGGCCCCGGTGCGACTAACCTCGTTACCGGTATCGCTACTGCTTACCTCGATTCGATCCCGATGGTCGCTGTTACCGGAAACGTTCCGTGCAGCCTTATCGGAAGAGACAGCTTTCAGGAGGTCGACATCATGGGCGTGACGATGCCCATAACTAAGCATAATTTCGTTGTAAAGGATATTAATGAGCTTGCGGATACCGTCCGCCTCGCTTTCAAGATCGCTAAGTCCGGCAGACCTGGCCCGGTTCTTGTCGATATCCCAAAGGATATTCAGGTAAGTACATGCGATTTCGAGCCGAAGGCTGCGCCGGAGGTTCCGTATCCCCTTACTTACGCTTCTCAGGAGGGACTTGCTAAGGCGGCTGAGATGATAAAGGCGGCAAAGCGTCCGTATATCTACATCGGCGGAGGTATTATTTCCGGAAAGGCTGGCGACGAGGTCGCTGCGCTCGCTGAGAAGATCGACGCTCCCATCGGAAGTACTCTCATGGGTCTTTCTGCCGTTTCGACCGAGAACGAGAGATTTCTCGGTATGCAGGGTATGCACGGTCACTACGCTTCTTCTGTTGCTCAGGATGAGTGCGATCTCCTTATCGCTGTAGGAGTGCGCTTCAGCGACAGAGCTACCGGCAGGAAGGATCGATATGACAAGAATTTCCAGATCATTCATATAGACATCGACGGTGCTGAGATCGGCAAGAATATCGAATGCCAGCTCGGCGTTGCCGGTGATATCAAGGACGCTCTCACAAGACTCATCGCTATGCTCGAGGACGCTGAGCGCCCTGAGTGGATGGCTCGTGTTGAGGAGCTTAAGGCTATCGAAAAGGTTCAGGTCGAAAAGGCTATGAGCAAGACTGCTGAGGGTACTGCGTGCGCTTGCTGCTCAGAGGAGTGCGCTAAGGCTGGAAAGGGCGAGTCGCTCAATCCGTTCACTATCGTTGATATCATCGCTCAGCACGCTCAGCCTGAGACGGTCGTTGCTACTGACGTTGGTCAGCACCAGATGTGGGTCGCTCAGAGATATCCCCTCGTGAAGCCGAGAACGCTCCTCACAAGCGGCGGTCTCGGTACTATGGGCTACGGAATGGGCGCTGCGATCGGTGCGGCTGTCGCTAAGGGTCAGAGAACTGTCCTCTTCACAGGCGACGGAAGCTTCGGTATGAACCTCAATGAGCTTGCTACCGCTGTTACTCTCAACGCTCCGCTCGTTATCGTTATCATGAATAACGGCGTTCTCGGTATGGTTCGCCAGTGGCAGACGCTCTTCTTCGATAAGCATTACTCAAATACTACCCTCGAGAGAAAAACTGATTTCGTAAAGCTCGCTGAGGCTTTCGGCGCTAAGGGAATCCGTGTAAGCACTCCTGAGGAGCTTGATAAGGCTGCGGCTGAGGCTTTTGCGGCTGAGGGTACAGTGCTGATCGACTGCATCGTGGACTGCGACGAGTTCGTTCTCCCAATGCTTCCGCCCGGCGGCTCGATCGATGACATTATTACTGAAGTAAACTGAGGTGAGTACCATGAATAAAAAGTTTATTATCGCTGTTCTCGTTTCAAACCTCGCAGGTGTACTCTCGAGAGTTTCGGGAATGTTCACAAGACGTGGCTTCAATATCGACAGCCTTACCGTGGGCGAGACTGAATCAAGCTCGTTTTCACGTATTACCATCACCTTCAGAGGCGATGAGCATATAAAAGATCAGATCGTCGGACAGCTTAAAAAGCTCCACGATGTGAAGCAGGTAGAGGTTCTCGGCGAGAATATCGTCATCAGAGAGCTTCTGCTGATCAAGGTTAGAAATACTGCTGAGTCAAGACAGGATATTATGACTGCTGCTCAGATCTATCGTTCAAAGGTCGTGGACTATTCGCCTACTGCGCTCTGCTGTGAGCTGACGGGTGAGTCCTCAAAGCTGGATGCTTTTGTGGATCTTATGAAGCCATACGGTATCATCGAGATGTGCCGTACTGGTGTTGTTGCTCTCGACAGAGGAGAGAATTGCCTGAAGGCGGAATAAGCGGCGTGAACAGCGCCGCAGGCAATACAAAAGTCTTTGCCTCGCTTTCCTCAGAAAGCGAGCGAGTGCTCGAGGCGAGGAGCCTAGTATCGACCAACGGTCGATGCGCCAGCATAAAGCAGTCAGACGAGCGCCCGCAAGCGCAAAGTCTGACGGACGGTTAGCTTTTGCGTGGATAGAGAAATTACACCTCAATATCGGGCGCCCGATGAGCGCCCCTACAGGCTAGATCCCTATTCAAAACAATAATTGCCGCCGGCAATTACATAAATTATGTCAAACTATAATAATTATAAAAGGAGTCTTTAAAATGGCACATACTGCAAAGGTTTATTATCAGGAAGACTGCGATCTCTCCCTCCTCTACGGAAAGACGATCGCTGTAATCGGTTACGGTTCACAGGGTCATGCTCATGCCCTCAATGCTAAGGAGTCTCTCGGCGATAACGGCAGAGTTATCATCGGTCTTTACGAAGGCTCAAAGTCTTGGGATAAGGCTGTTAAGCAGGGCTTTGAGGTTTTCACTGCTGCTGAGGCTGCTAAGCAGGCTGACGTTATCATGATCCTCATCAACGACGAGAAGCAGGCTGCAATGTATAAGAAGGACATCGCTCCTAACCTCGAGGCTGGAAATATGCTCATGTTCGCTCATGGCTTCGCTATTCACTTCGGTCAGATCGTTCCTCCTGCTGATGTTGACGTTACTATGATCGCTCCTAAGGGCCCTGGACACACTGTAAGAAGCGAGTATCAGGCTGGTAAGGGCGTTCCGTCACTCGTTGCTGTTCATCAGGACGCTACTGGCAAGGCTAAGGATATGGCTCTTGCTTACGGTCTTGCTATCGGCGGCGCTCGTGCAGGCGTTCTCGAGACAACTTTCAGAACTGAGACTGAGACAGACCTCTTCGGTGAGCAGGCTGTTCTCTGCGGCGGTGTGTGCGCTCTCATGCAGGCTGGCTACGAGACTCTCGTAGAGGCTGGATATGACCCGAGAAATGCTTACTTTGAGTGTATCCACGAGATGAAGCTCATCGTTGACCTCATCTACCAGAGCGGCTTCGCTGGCATGAGATACTCTATCTCCAACACTGCTGAGTACGGCGATTATATCACAGGCCCCAAGATCATCACAGAGGATACTAAGAAGGCTATGAAGCAGATCCTCAAGAATATTCAGGACGGTTCTTTCGCTAAGGAGTTCCTCCTCGATATGTCTGAGGCTGGCGGTCAGGCACACTTCCGTGCTATGAGAAAGCTCGCTGCTGAGCATCCCTCTGAGCAGGTCGGCGAGGAGATCAGAAAGCTCTACAGCTGGAATAACGAAGAGGATAAGTTTATTAACAACTAAGCGCCGAGCCAAGCGTGAGCGCCGCAGGCAATACAAAAGTCTTTGCCTCGCTTTCCTCAGAAAGCGAGCGAGGGCATGGGGCGAGAAGCCCCATATCGACCTAAGGTCGATGCGCCAGCGTAAATCAGTCAACCGCACGCCAGTGCCGGATTGACGAACGGTTTGATTTTGTACAGATCAAGAACATTTAATGTATATCGGTCGCCCAATGAGCGTCCCTGCAATCGGGACGTCGGGGACGCCGTCCCCTACAGGGAAAACATAATTAAATAAAATTAATTCCGCTTACATTGCGTAATCGGAGATTGTACGTAGATGCTCTCCCGATTAATCGGGGGAGCATTGCTTTTTATAAGGAGAACTTTATGAAGAAAATCGTACTCATGATGATGGGACTTATCCTGCTGCTGACAGGAATTCTTGCCTGTTCGTGCAGAGACGATGATACTATTGCAGAGCCGGAGGATGAATGATCCGGTACTGCCAGAATTAAGGGAAATATATTAATGAGGTGAAATAAATGGGCTGTAATTTTTTCTGCGACGGAGTTGAAAAAGCTCCCCAGCGTTCGCTTTTCAATGCGCTCGGCTTTACTGGCGAGGATATGAAGCGTCCGCTCGTCGGAATCGTTTCGTCCTATAACGAGATCGTTCCGGGACATATGAATATAGACAAAATTGTCGAGGCTGTTAAGCTCGGCGTTGCTATGGGAGGCGGAACTCCTGTGGTATTTCCGGCGATAGCTGTCTGCGACGGCATTGCTATGGGTCACAAGGGTATGAAGTACTCGCTCGTAACTCGTGATCTTATCGCTGATTCTACCGAGTGCATGGCGCTTGCGCACCACTTTGACGCTCTCGTTATGGTTCCGAACTGCGACAAGAACGTTCCCGGACTTCTCATGGCGGCGGCTAGAATCAATGTCCCCACTATTTTCGTGAGCGGCGGCCCGATGCTTGCTGGTCACGTTAAGGGCAAGAAAACTAGCCTTTCAAGTATGTTCGAGGCTGTCGGCGGATATACTGCCGGAAAGATGACTGCTGAGGACGTTGCTGAGTACGAGAACAATGCCTGTCCGACTTGCGGTTCATGCTCGGGAATGTATACTGCGAACTCAATGAACTGCCTGACAGAGGTTCTTGGTATGGGTCTTAAGGGCAACGGAACTATACCCGCTGTATATTCCGACAGGATCAAGCTCGCTAAAATGGCTGGTATGCAGGTCATGGAACTCTACCGCAAGAATATCCGTCCGCTCGATATCATGACTGAAAAGGCATTCATGAACGCCCTCACAGCTGATATGGCGCTGGGATGTTCTACTAACAGTATGCTCCACCTTCCGGCTATCGCAAATGAGTGTGGAGTGGCGATAAACCTCGATATTGCGAACGAAATCAGTGCTAAGACTCCTAATCTCTGCCATCTCGCTCCGGCTGGTCACACCTATATGGAGGATCTCAATGAGGCAGGCGGCGTTTATGCTGTGCTGAATGAGCTGAGCAAGAAGGATCTCATCCACACCGACTGCATGACCTGCACAGGCAAGACCGTCGGAGAAAATATTACAGGCTGTATAAATAAAGACCCCGAGACTATCCGTCCGATCGAGAATCCCTACAGCGAAACAGGCGGAATCGCTGTTCTCAGGGGAAATCTTGCTCCGGACTGCTGCGTTGTAAAGCGAAGCGCAGTCGCTGAGGAAATGCTCGTTCACAAGGGCCCTGCAAGGGTTTTCAACAGCGAAGAGGAGGCTATCAAGGTTATCTACGAGGGCGGCGTAAAGGCTGGCGACGTTGTTGTTATCAGATATGAAGGCCCTGCCGGCGGCCCTGGTATGAGAGAGATGCTCTCGCCGACTTCGGCTATTCAGGGCGCAGGACTTGGTTCTTCAGTTGCGCTTATAACCGACGGGCGCTTCAGCGGTGCGACTCGTGGAGCGGCTATCGGTCACGTTTCGCCAGAGGCAGTAAACGGCGGAACTATCGCTTATGTCAAAGATGGGGATATTATTTCCATCGACATTCCAAACTACAGCATCAACCTCGAGGTTTCCGATGAGGAGCTTGAGGAGCGCAGAAAGACTATGCCTATCCTGAAAAAAGAAGGCATCACAGGCTATCTCAAGCGTTACTCAGAGATGGTTTCCTCTGCGGATAAGGGTGCTATTATTAATAAAAAGTAATGCGGTAATGCGCCGCAGGCAAGGCAAAAGTTTTTGGTCTCCGCTTTTTCTCAAAAAGCGGAGCGAGAGCACAAGGCGAGGAGCCTCGTAAGCATTGCAAAAGCAATGCTTGCGCCAGCCTAAACTAGTCAACCGCACGTCAGTGCCGGATTGACGGACGGGTTTCTTTTACTGCCTTAATTTGTATTTTGCAGTGGTTTATAGGGACAAACTGCGTTTGCCCCTAGGGTGTTTTTGTGAAAGGGACGCTCCTAACAGGAGCGACGACCCTCTGTCAGCCTTGCTGACATCTCCCTACACTGTAGGGAGTCACCCTCTTGCAGAGCGTCCCCCCTCCCAAAACAGTCCACTGGACTGTTTTGGAATTCACCCCTTGCAGAGCGCCCTGCGGATGAGGTGTTTCGCCGTCTGCGGACGGCGACGAGGGCGCTGCCCCTCGACCCTGCAAGCCTTTTGAAAAAGGCTTGAGCGAAAACTTTATACAGGCATAAGCCTGAATTTATATTGCTCTCTATATTTCATCTATATACACGAAAAGAGGTTTCTTCTATGGGCATGACTATGACTCAGAAAATTCTCGCTAACCACGCCGGACTCGATTCAGTTCAGCCTGGTCAGCTCATCCTCGCTAAGCTCGACCGTGTTCTCGGCAACGATATCACTTCCCCCGTTGCTATCAAAGAGTTCGCTAAGCTCGGTAAGGACTCCGTTTATGATAAAGATAAGGTCACTATGGTTATGGATCACTTCGCCCCCAATAAGGACATCAAGGCTGCTGAACAGTGCAAGATGTGCCGTGATTTCTGCGGAGAAAAAGAGGTTACTCACTTCTATGACGCAGGTCAGATGGGTATTGAGCACGCTCTCCTCCCCGAAAAAGGACTCGTTACAGCAGGTGACGTTGTTATCGGTGCGGACTCCCATACTTGTACATACGGCGCTCTCGGCGCATTCTCTACAGGCGTAGGCTCTACTGATATGGCGTGCGGCATGGCTGTCGGAAAGGCTTGGTTCAAGGTGCCTTCCGCTATCAGATTCAATCTCTCCGGCAAGCTCGGAAAGTATGTTTCTGGCAAGGACGTTATTCTCCACATCATCGGAAAAATCGGCGTCGACGGTGCTCTCTACCGCTCGATGGAGTTCTCCGGCGAGGGCGTTGCGCAGCTGAATATGAGTGACCGCCTCTGTATTGCTAACATGGCTATTGAGGCTGGTGCTAAGAACGGTATTTTCCCTGTTGACGATATCACTCTCGAGTACCTCAGGGCGCATGGTGCTGCCGAGCCGCAGATTTTTGCCGCTGACGACGATGCTGAGTACGATGAGGTCATCGAGATCAATCTCTCCGAAATCAAGCCCACTGTTGCATTCCCTCATCTCCCTGAGAACGCTAAGACCTTCGGTGAGTTCGGGGACATTAAGATCGATCAGGTCGTTATCGGTTCTTGCACTAACGGCAGACTCGAGGATCTTCAGATCGCTGCTGAGATCATGAAGGGCAAGCAGTGCGCTAAAAATGTCAGAGTGATCATCATTCCGGCAACCCAGAAAATCTACCTCGACGCTATGGAACAGGGTCTTCTTAAAATCTTCATCGAGAGCGGAGCTGTTGTGTCAACTCCTACCTGCGGCCCGTGTCTTGGCGGATATATGGGCATCCTCGCTAAGGGTGAGCGTGCTATTGCTACTACTAACAGAAACTTCGTCGGCAGAATGGGTCACCCCGAGTCCGAGGTTTACCTCGCAAGCCCTGCTGTTGCTGCCGCAAGTGCGATCACTGGCAAGATTTCAAGTCCTGAGGAGGTTATGGCATAATGAAATTCGACGGTAAGGTTATTAAATACGGCGACAATGTTGATACTGACGTTATCATTCCGGCGAGATACCTCAACACAAGCGACCATGCGGAGCTTGCTTCACACTGCATGGAGGATCTCGATACAACATTCGTTACAAGAGTTCAGACGGGCGATATCATGGTTGCAGGTCAGAACTTTGGCTGCGGCTCTTCCAGAGAGCACGCTCCGATCGCTATCAAGGCAAGCGGAATCTCACTCGTGATCGCAAAGAGCTTTGCGAGAATTTTTTATAGAAATGCTATTAATATCGGACTTGCGATAGTTGAGTGTCCTGAAGCTGCGGAGGAGATCGCTGAGGGCGATCAGGTTGAGGCTGACCTCGATAACGGCATCATCCGCAATCTCACTACTGGCAAGGAGTACAGTACTCCGGCTTTTCCTGAGGATATTCAGAAGATCATCCAGAGCGGCGGTCTTATCGAGGCTATCGCAAAGGGTGTTATCAAGTAAAAATATGCGCTCAGCAAGAGCATAAAGTGTTTTGCGCCGCAGGCAGATAGGGATTCCAAAGGGCGGGTCTGCCCTTTGGCAGGGTCAAGGGACAGAGTCCCTTGCTGAGCACGAGACGGAGTCTCGTCCCAAGAAAAACTAGTCAAACGAGCGAAGCAATGTTTGACGGACGGTTTTCTTCTGCTGCCCTAAGCCGCATTTTGCAGCTTTTATAGGGACAAACTGCGTTTGCCCCTAGGGTTGTTTTTGTGAAAGAGACGCTCTCCCTTGCAGAGCGTCTCCTCTTCAAAAACAGTCCACTGGACTGTTTTTGAATTCACCTCTTGCGGTGACTCCCTACAGTGTAGGGAGATGTCACGAAGTGACAGAGGGTCGTCGTTCCTGTTAGGAACGCCCTACGGTGGGGAATTTCGCACTCTTCGGAGTGCGACCAAAGGTGATTCCCCACTGTGTGGGGAAATGTCAGCGAAGCTGACAAAGGGGACGGGCTCGTTGAGCCTGCCTTTGGATTCCGCAAGCCTTTTGAAAAAGGCTTGACCGAAAACTTTATGCTTGCCTTCGGCGCTTTTAGCTTTCATTCTTCCGCTTTGCGGAAAAGGAGATTTATCATGGAATACAATATTGCTTTACTCAAAGGCGATGGCATCGGCCCCGAAATCGTCGACAGCGCTGTTGCCGTACTCGAAAAAATTGCCGAGAAATTCGGCCATAAATTTAACTTCACTCCCTACCTCATCGGCGGCTGCGCTATCGATGCAACTGGTGAGCCGCTTCCTCAG
>JBGVIW010000113.1:0-8057 GCA_045128995.1 Ruminococcus sp. | reverse complement strand
TCGTGTGATCTTAACCTTAATAGCAGCGTGGAGGGATACATCGTGCTCATTATAAGCCATGAGAGCCTCATTAACGTCTCTAAACACCTTACCCTCGCCAGGCTCACCGGACTTCTGCATAGTGAGGTAGTATGAACCAAGCACCATATCCTGTGAAGGAACGGCTACAGGCTTACCGTCTGAAGGCTTGAGGAGGTTGTTTGCAGCGAGCATGAGGAATCTTGCCTCAGCCTGAGCCTCGGCAGAAAGCGGAAGGTGAACAGCCATCTGGTCGCCGTCGAAGTCAGCATTGAACGCCGAGCATACGAGCGGATGGAGCTTGATAGCTCTTCCCTCTACGAGAACAGGCTCAAATGCCTGGATACCGAGACGGTGAAGTGTGGGAGCACGGTTGAGCATAACAGGATGATCCTTGATAACATCCTCGAGAGCGTCCCATACTCTTGGGTCAGCACGGTCGATCATCTTACGTGCGCTCTTGATATTAGCGATAACCTTTTTATCAACGAGTCTCTTGAGAACGAAGGGCTTGAACAGCTCGAGAGCCATTTCCTTCGGGAGACCGCACTGATACATCTTAAGCTCAGGGCCTACGACGATAACCGAACGTCCAGAGTAGTCAACTCGCTTACCGAGGAGGTTCTGACGGAAACGTCCCTGCTTACCCTTGAGCATATCTGAAAGTGACTTGAGGGCACGGTTGCTGGGGCCTGTAACAGGTCTGCCGTGTCTGCCGTTATCGATGAGAGCGTCAACAGCCTCCTGAAGCATACGCTTTTCGTTTCTTACGATGATATCAGGAGCATCAAGCTCAAGCATTCTTTTAAGACGGTTATTTCTGTTGATAACACGTCTGTAGAGGTCATTGAGGTCGGAAGTTGCATAACGTCCGCCGTCGAGCATGATCATAGGTCTGAGATCCGGAGGAATAACCGGAACGCAGCTGAGGATCATCCACTCAGGCTTATTGCCTGAAACTCTGAAAGCCTCGATGATCTGAAGTCTCTTGAGGAGCTTTACCTTCTTCTGACCTGCGGGAAGTCCTGCAAGCTCAGCCTTGAGGTCATCGGCAACGATTTCGATATTATTTCTCCAGTTAACGTCAGTAAGCTCAGCGAACTTCTGGCACTCCTCGCACTCGCAGACAGCGGGTGAAGCGGTACACTGGAGCTTCTTTCCGCCGAGAGAGATCTTTCCCATCTCGACGAGTCTGTTTTTATGTGTATCATATCTATCCGGATCGTACTCATGGAGGAGCTTTCTGATAGCCTCCGCACCCATCTCAGCCTTGAAGTCATCGCCGTACTTCTCGAGGTAGGAGAGATACTCCTTCTCTGAGAGAAGCTGCTTCTTTACGAGATCGGTATTTCCGGGATCAGTAACGATATATTTAGTAAAGTAGAGGATCTCCTCGAGTCTCTTCTGAGAGATCTCGAGCACCTGTCCGATTCTTGAGGGAGTACCCTTGAAGTACCAGATATGTGACACAGGAGCAGCAAGCTCGATATGTCCCATTCTCTCACGGCGGACTCTTGCACGGGTTACCTCAACACCGCATCGGTCACAGACCTTACCCTTAAAGCGGATCTTCTTGAACTTACCGCAGTGACACTCCCAGTCCTTAGTAGGTCCGAAGATCCTCTCGCAGTAAAGTCCGTCACGCTCTGGCTTCTGAGTTCTGTAATTTATAGTTTCGGGTCTTTCAACAACGCCATATGACCAGCTTCTGATCTGCTCAGGCGATGCCAGACCGATTTTAATCGATTCAAAAGTATTAAATTCCAAACTGCTACCTCCTGCTAAATAGTCAGTATTTTATATCCGCCCGCCGCAGGAAATTTCTCCTGCGGCTGCGGGTGAAATTAGTCTTCGTCTGAAGTATCGTCTATATCGAGGCTGTCGAAATAGAGATCGTCATCATCGCTGTCATCGGAATCAGCGCTGTCGAATGAGAAGCCGAAATCATCGCCGGACATCTCGTCCTCATCGCTGTTCATGAAGAAGCCTTCATCTCTGATATCATCATCGCTGTAGGAAGTTGTATCAGCAGTCTCCTCGTCATCAAAATCGCTGCTGACAGTGATCGGATCGTCATCATCGAAATGCTGCTTGAGGTCGATCTCCTCCTGATTGATATCGAGAACCTTGACATCGAGACCGAGTGACTGAAGCTCCTTGATAAGAACCTTGAACGACTCAGGAATACCAGGCTTAGGAACATTCTGACCCTTAACGATTGCCTCGTATGTGTTAACACGTCCCATTGTATCATCGGACTTAACAGTAAGGATCTCCTGGAGAGTATAAGCTGCACCGTAAGCCTCGAGTGCCCAAACCTCCATCTCTCCGAAACGCTGTCCGCCGAACTGAGCCTTACCGCCGAGCGGCTGCTGAGTTACGAGGGCATAAGGTCCAACTGAACGAGCATGGATCTTATCATCAACGAGGTGGTGGAGCTTAAGGTAGTGCATATATCCGACAGTAACTCTGTTATCGAACTTCTCGCCGGTACGTCCGTCATAGAGAGTGAACTTACCGTCCTCGTTCATTTCGAGAGCCTTGGGGTTAATGACCTTATCCATAGTATTAAGCTCAAAGGTATCATTTCTGTGATCCTTATTTCTCTCATTAGCTTCACGGAAGCAGGCACGGATATCGTCCTCATGAGCGCCGTCGAAAACAGGAGTCATGATATGCCAGCCGAGAGCCTTGGCAGCCATACCGAGGTGAACCTCGAGAACCTGACCGATATTCATTCGTGAAGGTACGCCGAGCGGGTTAAGCACGATATCGAGAGGAGTACCATCCGGGAGGAACGGCATATCCTCTTCGGGGAGAATTCTTGAAACTACACCCTTGTTACCGTGACGTCCAGCCATCTTATCGCCGACAGTGATCTTACGCTTCTGAGCGATATAGCAAATTACACGCATATTTACGCCGGCAGAAAGCTCGTCGCAGTTTTCTCTTGTGAAGACCTTAACATCAACGATAACGCCAGCCTCACCGTGAGGAACCTTAAGTGAATTATCACGAACTTCTCTAGCCTTTTCGCCGAAGATAGCACGGAGGAGTCGCTCCTCAGGAGTAAGCTCAGTTTCACCCTTAGGAGTAACCTTACCAACGAGGATATCGCCGGCTGTAACCTCAGAACCGATACGGATGATACCGTTCTCATCGAGGTTAGCGAGAGCGTCGTCGCCGACATTGGGGATATCTCTTGTAATCTCCTCAGGTCCGAGCTTAGTGTCACGGCATTCGATCTCATATTCCTCGATATGAACTGAAGTGAACACGTCCTCACGCACGAGACGCTCATTAAGGAGAACGGCGTCCTCGTAGTTATAGCCTTCCCAAGTCATGAAGCCGATGAGGGCATTCTTACCGAGTGAGATCTCGCCGTCAGCAGTAGCAGGGCCGTCAGCAAGAACCTGACCCTTTTTGATTTCCTCTCCAACACTTACGATAGGACGCTGATTTACGCAGGTACCCTGGTTGGAGCGCTTGAACTTGATAAGCTCATATTTATGCTCGATTCCCTCGGAATCGATAGTCTTGATAGTATCAGCATCAACGAAAGTAACCTTACCGTCGTGGTCAGAAACCACGCATACGCCGGAGTCGACAGCAGCCTTATACTCCATACCTGTACCGACGAAAGGTCTTTCTGTCTTGAGGAGCGGAACAGCCTGACGCTGCATGTTAGATCCCATGAGGGCACGGTTAGCGTCATCGTTCTCGAGGAACGGGATCATAGAAGTAGCTACTGAGACAACCATCTTCGGTGAAACGTCCATGTAGTCGACCTTCTCACGCTCGCACTCAAGGATCTGGTCACGGTAACGTGCGTTAACTCTGGGACGAACGAATCTTCCCTCTTCATCGAGAGCCTCGTTAGCCTGAGCAACGATGAAGTTATCCTCGACATCGGCGGTCATATAAACTACCTCACCGGTAACAACGCCAGTAGCCTTGTCGACCTTTCTGTAGGGAGCCTCGATGAAGCCGTACTCATTGATTCTTGCGAAAGTAGCGAGGTAAGAGATAAGACCGATATTCGGACCTTCAGGAGTCTCGATCGGGCACATTCTTCCGTAGTGGCTATAGTGAACGTCACGAACCTCGAATCCGGCTCTGTCTCGTGAAAGACCTCCGGGACCGAGAGCTGAGAGACGTCTCTTATGTGTAAGCTCAGCGAGAGGGTTATTCTGATCCATGAACTGAGAAAGCGGTGAGGAGCAGAAGAATTCCTTCATAGCTGATGAAATAGGTCTGATATTGATAAGAGTCTGAGGAGTGAGTGTATTCACATCCTGAGTCTGGATGTTCATTCTCTCACGGATACCTCTCTCCATACGTGAGTAACCGATTCTGAACTGATTCTGGAGAAGCTCACCAACGCTGCGGATACGTCTGTTTCCGAGGTGGTCGATATCATCAACAGTACCAACGCCTTCGCAGAGGTTAAGGAAGTAGCTGATAGTAGCGAAGATATCGTCGAGGATGATGTGCTTCGGAACGAGGTCATCAGCACGCTTCTTAACGTTCTCCTCAAGCTCATCAGCGTCAGCGGAAGCATCCATAAGCTCCTTGAGCACCTTGAAGGAAACCTTCTCATTAACGCCGTACTTTGTAGCATCGAAATCAACATAGCCAGCGATATCGACCATGCCGTTACCGATGATCTTAGCTTCTCTTTCAACGAGGCGGATAGAAGTCTCGCCTCTCTCGTTAGTGTAGTATTCCTTAGCCTCGACAGTAACGTAAGCTACATAAACACCAGCCTGCTCGATCTCGCAAGCCTTGTCGTATGAAACTACCTCACCAGCATCAGCCATGATCTCGCCTGTAAGAGGATTAATAACTGGCTGAGAGAGTGTACGTCCGGAAAGACGTGAAGCGATGCCGAGCTTCTTGTTGTACTTATAACGTCCGAAGCGGCAGAGATCATATCTTCTTGCATCGAAGAAGAGGTTATTGATATGAGTAAGAGCGCTCTCGACAGTCGGAGGCTCACCGGGACGGAGCTTCTTATAAACATCGATAAGAGCGTCGGAGTTATTCTTAGTGCTGTCCTTCTGGAGGATAGTCTGCTTAAGGCGCTCATCGGGTCCGAACAGCTCATAGATCTCCTCATCGCTTCCTACGCCGAGGGCACGGATGAATGTAGTGAGCGGGATCTTTCTGTTCTTATCGATACGGACATAAACGACATCGTTTGAGTCCATCTCATACTCAAGCCATGCACCTCTGTTAGGGATAACAGTGGAGTTAAAGAGATCCTTACCGGTCTTATCCTTCTCGAAGGAGTAGTAAACACCAGGTGAACGAACGAGCTGAGAAACGATAACACGCTCAGCACCGTTGATAACAAAGGTTCCGCTGTCGGTCATGAGCGGGAAATCGCCCATATAGATCTCGCTTTCGCTTACAGCGCCTGTTTCCTTGTTGCAGAGAGTAGCGGTAGCTCTCATAGCAACCTGATAAGTAGCGCCTCTTGACTTGCACTCTGCAAGGGTATACTTGGGAGTATCATCGAATCTGTAATCCTTGAAATTGAGGACGAGATTGCCGTTGTAATCAGTAATAGCAGTCATATCACGGAAGACTTCTTTAAGACCTTCCTCTCTGAACCACTTATACGAATTCTTCTGGACCTCGATAAGATTCGGCATTTCGAGCGGCTCGGTAATTTTACCGAAGCTCATTCTGACATTCTTTCCCAGCTGCTTAGGTGTAACATTCACCATAGGCGGAACCTCCTTATTTTTATTGAACTTATGAAGCTCGTATTTACAAAAATTTCAAATGTGCTATTGACAAAGCCAGCACGGTATGGTATAATAACATGATAAAAACGATATTTTTCCATTATGATACATTATATTATTATAATATATTCCCCGTCCGTTGTCAAGGGGTTTGACGAACTTTCATCAAAAGTGCCTGATTTCAAACAAAATCACGGCACTTTTTTCATTTTATCGACAACTCGCACCGAGATCCAATGAGATCAGGCGTGATAATCACTAAAAAAATCCGCTTCAGTATTAACGCTCAAAACTGCTGTGGCTGATCATAAACATCTCCGTGCACAAAAAACCGTCCTGTTTTATCTCTTTTCTATTTACAATCTTAGCAGAAAGTGTTATAATATTTATATGTGTACCCTATTATGATTTTGGAGATGATCCGATGTTCGCTAAGATAAAAAGTCTGGGTCTGCTGGGGCTTAATGCCTTTCCAGTGGACGTTGAAATAGATATAAGCAGAGGCAATCCCCAGTTTGAGGTAGTCGGACTTCCGGACGCAGTTGTAAAAGAAAGCCGTGAGAGGATACGTGCTGCGCTGCGTTCATGTACAGTCGAGCTGCCTGTTGCCTCGATAATGATAAACCTTGCACCTGCTGACACAAAGAAAACCGGCTCGATTTATGACATGGCTATATTCATGGCTATAATACAGGCGATGCGCCTTATCGATGAGCCTACAGATAACTGTGCCTTCATCGGCGAGATGTCGCTCAACGGCGATCTCCGTCCGGTAAGCGGTGTGCTGCCTATGACGATGCTCGCCAAAGAACAGGGAATAAAATCCCTCTTCGTTCCTGTGCAGAATGCCGCCGAGGCTTCAGCTATTTCCGGAATAGACATCTTCCCTGTAAGTACCGCCGAGGAGCTTATACTCCACTTCAAGGGTCTCCAGAAGCTAAGCCCTTGTGAGAGTTACGTTCCGCCGGAGACGGCTTATAATGAGATTCTCGACATGGCTGACGTAAAAGGTCAGCTCCACGCAAAATTTGCTCTCGAGGTTGCCGCTGCCGGAGGTCATAACGCACTTCTTATCGGATCGCCGGGAAGCGGAAAAAGTATGCTCGCCAAGCGGCTTCCATCCATACTCCCGCCGCTTACATTTGAAGAATCACTCGAAACAACAAAGGTTCACTCGATTTCAAACCTCCTAACGCCAGATGCTCCGCTCGTGACAAAAAGACCATTCCGGTCGCCGCATCACACTATTTCCGGAGCAGGTCTTGCCGGCGGAGGAACTATACCGCATCCGGGAGAAGTCTCGCTTGCGCACAACGGAGTGCTCTTTCTCGATGAGCTTGCTGAATTCGACAAGCGTACCCTCGAGATACTCCGCCAGCCGCTTGAGGACAGGCAGGTTACTATTTCCCGTGCAGCCGGCACATTCACCTACCCCTGCTCCATTATGCTCGTCGGAGCTATGAACCCATGTCCATGCGGATACTACGGCAACCCCAACAGAAAATGCATATGCTCCCAGAAAAAAGTCTCCGACTACCTCTCAAAGATATCCGGCCCGCTGCTTGACAGATTCGACCTCCACATCGAAGTCGCTCCGGTCGAATTCACAGATCTTGCCTCCACTGCACCAGCTGAATCTTCCGTAGATATCCGAAGCAGGGTTATCGCTGCAAGAAAGCTCCAGCAGCAGCGCTTTGAAGGCACGGGGATCACCTGCAATGCTCTCATCACACCGGACAAGCTCCAGCAGTTCTGCATCATGGAGGACGCTGCCACAACTCTCATTAAAAACGCCTTCGACAAGCTCGGACTCAGCGCAAGAGCCTACGATAAGCTCCTCAAAGTCGCACGTACTATTTCCGATCTCCAAGGAAGCGAGATCATCCTCAAAAAACACGTTGCTGCCGCAGTACAGTTCAGAAGCCTTGACAGAAAATACTGGTCAGCATAATATAACAGCACATAAACTACGGTATAAAAAGATAAAGGAAGGAAACAATGAAATCAGCATTCAAAAAAGTTAGATTAAAACGCCGCAGCATCGACACTGGACTGCTGTTCGCAGTCACGATCTGCGCTCTTATCAGCACTCTGCTTATCTATTCCATCAGCGAAAACCACGTCCTTGAAAAAGTCGGCAGCAGCTATTGGCAGACTCAGCTTTTCTCAATGATCCTCGGCATCGGTGCATCTCTCTTCATTTCAATATTCGACTACAAAAAACTCGTAAAGCTATGGTGGATATTCGTACCAGTCGCACTCGGACTCGTTGCCCTGACGTTTACC
>JBGVIW010000112.1:0-8928 GCA_045128995.1 Ruminococcus sp. | reverse complement strand
AGACTGCATCTGATATATGTTCCTTTTCCGTCATCAAGCACTGATCTTACGAGTGCATAGGAAATATCGAGCGAGTCTGCTGTCTGTCCGGTTATATCAGCCCATTCATCAGTCCGAACCTGTATCTGCCACTGAATGGTATAATCCTCAGCTCCGCTGCATACCGCAGTAACTGTCCGATGATCGTCCTCTCTGATCGTTACAGCAGTGATCTCTGTCCCCTGATACGTAACTGCAACATCTGGCGTCATCAGCGCAGAAATCGGGATCTCAAGAAGTCCGGGAAGTATGATATTCAGCAGAAAAAATGCACATACCAGCAATGATGTATGTCGTTTTTTCATTTTCAGATCCCTCCTTGTTTTTTAGCAACAACGCAGATATCAGTTCACAGCATCCCATGCAGCCTTGGCATGTTCAGCTTCAGTATCATGCTCCCCAAAGCCATCAGCCTGTACTGCTGTCGCCTGAAAGCTGACTGATAGTGATGTCAGTGATTTTAATTCAGAATTTTTCAGAGTATCCGCTGCATATACCTTGCCATCGCTGATAATATCCTGCTCGAACAAAGTATTTGACTCAAGTAGTAAATAGTAAATGTGAGTATCGTTTTCACTGTAAAGATAATTCCAATCCTCATCGATCTGCCAGCCAATTTTTCCATCTACTGCATTGAAATTATAGTTATCACCCTGCTTTTCAAATCCATCTGTCTTTACTGAGAGAAATATATATACAGCTGCCTCACTTCCGCCGAAATTCACAACTGCTTTTTTCTCCATAGACACACCAGGCTGAAGAATAAGCTTTCCTTCCTCGTAAAAATCACCGGTTTCTGTGATCGAAATATCATGAAACTCAATTACTCCGGCTTCATCGCCATCTGTTGTAGATGTTACATACCGTGACAGGGTCACACCAACAGAAAGTGCGGCTATCACTATCAGATAAAGCAGCCATGCACGCAGAGGCAGCCTGAATTTAGATTTACTCTCCTTCATCAGCTGCACCTCCATTCGTATTATGTTTTTTTCGTGATGGAATAATGATCAGCAGAAATGCCGCAATAAAAAGTATCCCCATTCCTGCCGGACTACCGAAAAAGCTTATCACTGCTCCGAGCTTTGGGATGACATAGATCACCCTTCCCATAATCTGCTCAGCATGGACAGGCATTCTATCTGCTGTATTATTTGCATCACCTTTAGTGATAAATTTACCGTCTTTCTGTGCCGTAATGCGATGTGTCACAAGAGAATCACCGCTTTCGTATGAAATAATATCGCCGACTTTATATGATGATTCCTCACGGATTATCACGATATCATTAACTTCAATACTTCCGGACATACTGCCCGATACTACTACTGCGGAAGAATAACCAAAAATCGTGGGATGATCTATCCCAAGCAGATTTCTTGCTATAAAAGGATAAAGTCCCATAAGCAAAATCAACAGCATAACTATATAAACGAGCACTCTGCATGACTGAATTATTTTTTGAAATACAATTTTTTTATTCATCAGCTTCTTCTTTTTTCTTTGTAATTGTCAGTATGATTATCATAGCAGCGCTGATTCCGAGAAGAATCATATAGCCGCCAATTACATTATTATAACCTGTTTTCGGAGATGAAACTATTATCTTTCCGTCATCGCCTTCTACGGTAATGAAAATCCCAACGGTAAGATCATCAGGAATCTTTTCCGCAGCCTTATCTCCAAATTCTGTGTCAGTCAGATCCTGCATACTGCTCTCCTCATACTTCCAGAACCAGTCTATACAGAAATCCTGCATTTTACCGCTTTCTACTTCACCTGATACAGCTGAGATGATCTTATCTTTTGCGATTCCGTCCGGAAGAGGATATTCCTCTGTTTTCTCAAGGTCTTCTCCCGAAAGCTCTACTTCCACCGGAAGCTCCTGATCAGAGCGTATCACATACAGCACGGCAGTATATGATATGGGATTCTTGTCATCATTTTTCAAACGCACAATACTTCTGCCCTGCGTTCCGGGAGCTACGATATCCTCATTATTCTCCGCATTCGTATTATTGTAATATTCCTCGAAAAGCTCCAGTGATGCTGTCCCGTGAGAGTCAACTATCGTGCCGCTGTCCCAGCTGAGATTCTTGCCAGAAAACGTCAGAATATGCTCCGGACTCTTACTTTCTGACGCATACGTCAGCCCAAGTACCAGCGGAAGCGTCAATACCTCCAGTATAAACAGAACAACAGCAGTCGGAAGAAGTATCGTTCTAATTTTCTGTGACATATGCGCCCTCCTTTCATTAAGCATCATCGGTATGAGGATGTTCACTTAAAATGAATATTCAGATTTTAGTGTATACAGACTCAGGGTTTATTTCGGTTTTCTTCAGTCTCCGAGCCATCGGATGCTCAAGAAAGCCGAAAACAGGTTTTCATCAGCCACATGATGAAAACCTGTTCTACAGCTTATATTATGTGGCAATGCACAATGTCATTGATATACAATCATCATCAATCGATCTGAGTTACTGTAACAGTCATTGTAAGCTCTACTGTCGCAGCATTTCCTGCCGCTGCCTGATCTCCAAGATATGTATCCTTCACATCATTTGCTGTCGGATCTGCAGCATCGCCTGACTCAAACGGCCATTCCCACGATACAGCTGGAACGCTTACGGCTGCGGTACTGAGATCAGTATTTGCTTCATACTGCGCAGTGAAGTCTTCTATCTCGCTGATTACGGCATTTTCAAATGCATCTGCACTATCATAATCCAGTCCATTAAGCTCAGCTGAACCAATAGTAAAGATCAGCGGACAATAGTAATTGCCGTCGGCATCGATCCATTTTTCACCCAGATCAAAAGTATCGACCGCATATGCAACCTCAACTGCAACCTCGGGTGTACCAGACAGTGTGATCGCTGTCATATTTCCCTTTGTACCGGGAGCGACAACATTATCATCACCAGAAGAAACGACGGAATTTGCTGCGAGTGTAAAGCTTGTATCATCAGCTGCATATTCTTTAGCGAATACAGAACCTACCGCTGTAACTTCAACTCCAAACTTTGCAACTCTTGCAGAATCGCTTCCATCTGCACTGGTCACATATTTTGCAAGCGTACCGCCCATAAAGCAGCTTGTTCCCAGCGCCAGAACAGTTGTAATAGCACCAGCTCTTACAAAATCAAATTTCTTCTTACTCATTATGTAACCTCCCCTTTCAGGTTATCTTACCGGAATCCCCCGGTCTATTTGCACTGCATCACAGTCCGTGGCGGCTGCGATACAGCTAATAGCTATTTGTTTTTAGGTTCTTCTTTCTCTTCTGCAAGCTTCCGCAGACGTTCCACCTCGGCCTCAAGCTCGGCTGTTTTCTTGTCCTCAGAGGCATTTACTTTCTTTCTTCGGATGATATCGTATATCACAAACAGGCACAGCGGAATTCCTATAAACAGGAGCATTCCCAGAGGTGTCTGCAAGAACATTGCAAAGTCACCTACACCTGCTAGTCTGAAGCGATAAATACCTATCACCTGATCTTCAGCAACAGGCTTGCTGTCCTCAACATTATTTGCATCACCTTTGGTCGTGAACAGCTTTCCACCGTTTTCATCAATATCGATTGCAGTTATCCTGTGAGTAATGACAAGTCCATCCTCCATAAAAGAGATGACATCACCCGTCTGAAGTTTATCTGTATCAGTGCTGACAGTAAATATGAGATCTCCGACCTCAATATGATCCTCAGCATTTCCGCTCATAGATCCCGACTGCACCACCATAGGCGTGACGCCAAAAACAGACGGCGGAACTTCAGGATTCACCGTACCCTTAATAACGATTATCACATTAAAAAGCAGCAGAATACCAAAAACGACACACATCACAACTCCGGCGATTGATAGTAAGAAGCTTGATTTCTTTTTCATAACGCATCCCTTCTTTCGATACATTAATTATATCACATATTAGCAACAAAAGTGCAACAAATCTATAAAAATCGATCTTCAATACTATTATTTTAAAACTGCCATTTTCGACGGTATAAAACAACGCCTAACATAAAACTATTACCGCCGATACACTTGTAAACATTCTCCTCAGGTGTTTATTATTAAAATCCAAGAGTGTCAATTATTTGCATAGTATTTTCTTTTTAATATTATAAATCATGCAGCGCAACATTAGTGCAACAAATCTCGAAAATAAAAAACTTGTAAATTTCCTATCAATATGTTATACTGAAATCAATCAAAAAACGAGGTGAATGTTATGCCAGATTTTAATAATATGACAGAACTGAATGTTGGACTTCTTAGCTTTGCAGCGCTTATCTCGATCATACTACTAGTCGGAGGCTGTATCGAAAATAATCGCCGGCATACCTTTCTCCATTTCTTCAACCTTATGCTTATTGCTGATATCGGTATGCTCCTCAGCGAGGCAGGAATCTGGTATTTTGAAGGATCTCCTGAGTCTATAACTATTCTCAAGATATGTACTTTCTTTTCTTTCTGCTGCGGATATGCGCTTGTCACTCTTTTCTGTTATGCACTGATCTACTTTGTGCGTGTCCGAAGGGACGTTTCAATGAAATACGTACATTTTATTACTATCATCTGCCTGACAGCAACTGTTTTATCCGTTGCTTCAGTTTTTAACAGCTTCCTGTTCTATTTCGACGAGAATGCAGTCATGCAATATACTGACCATTATTGGATCATTGAGTTTTTCGATTCATTTACGGCGATCGCAGAGTTGATACTTGTACTTTTTTATAGCAAACCACTCGGCAGAAAAACCACTGCTATACTATCATGTGTAACCTTATTGCCTCTGTTGATGAAGCCGTTGGACGTTATTTGGGATACCACCCCTTCATATCTCATGATGAGCCTCTCTCTGATCATAATCTATACACAGTTTCATGCAGACCTTTCACACCAGCTTATGGAAAAAGAAAAAGAGCTGATTCAGAATCAGATTTCTATTATGCTTTCACAGATACAGCCTCATTTTTTATTCAATACCCTGACTTCTATCCACTGCCTCTGTGACAAGGATACAGCTGCTGCCAAAAAAGCTATTGAGGATTTTTCTGAATATCTCCGTGGTAATATGGACGCTCTGCGGCAAAAGGAGCTTATTTCATTTAAGGAAGAGCTTCGCCATGTTCAGATATACCTGAATCTTGAAAAAATGCGCTTTGATGATGAATTGAAAATCACATACGATATCACCGCAAATGATTTCTTCATACCTGCACTTACGGTTCAGCCAATCGTAGAAAATGCTGTGAAACATGGTGTTGGCGAAAAGGAAAACGGTGGGACAGTTATGATCTCTGCATTTGAATCTGAATCTGATTTCATCGTTTCCATTGAGGATAACGGCGTCGGATTTGATACAGATTCAGATATTCCGCAGTCACACATCGGCATCCGTAATGTACAAGACCGACTTAGAGCTATGTGCAGAGGTACTATGTCGATCAGCAGTACCATCGGAAAAGGTACTAAGGTTATTATAAGTATTCCCAAGGAGGTTGGCGTATAATGCGAATCGTTGCTGTAGATGATGAAAAACTCGCCCTTGAAGCTCTCGTTTCAGCTATTATCGAAGCTATGCCGGGTGAAACCCCTGCTGCTTTCAGAAAAGGAAGCGAGGCGCTGGCTTATGTTCAGGAATATGGCTGCGATGCCGCATTCCTTGATATCCGTATGAGAGGAATCACCGGACTCGCTCTTGCAAAACAGATAAAGGACATCGCTCCGGATGCAAATATCATTTTTGCTACGGGATATTCAGAATATTCACTTGAGGCTTTCCGCCTTTATGCAAGCGATTATCTGCTTAAGCCTGTAACTGCCGAGCAGATCCGCACAGCTATGCAGAATCTCCGCCATCCGGTAATTGCTGAGAACAATCACCGGATCCGGCTTCAGTGTTTCGGGAACTTTGAGGTGTTTTCCGATAACGTTCCTGTACGCTTTCCTCGTGCAAAATCAAAGGAGATCCTTGCATATCTGACGGACAGAATGGGTTCTGCCTGTACCATGGGACAGCTCATGTCTGTGCTTTGGGAGGATGGTCAGGATACGATTTCCAGGAGAAGCAACCTCAGAAACTCCATAAGTGATCTTAAACAGACTCTCTCAGCTCTTGGCGCTGATAACGTCATTATCAAAAACAGAAACAGCATCTGCCTGAACTGCGATGCAGTCGATTGTGACTATTTCGATTTCATAAAACATAAGCCCTATGCTGTTAATCGATACAGAGGTGAATATATGCTTCAGTATTCATGGGCTGAAATGACTGCCGGACTTCTCACAAAAGAATCAGATAAACAGGTCTAGGGTATACAGAGGTATTGTTATATTGCTTTTAATGAGCATAACCACACATCATGATATAATACAACAAGAACCACCGTTTCAAGTTAGATACGGTGGTTCTTTTCTTTATAACTATGACATCCCTGCCCTGTTATCAGAGCTGGAGTTTTATTCAAGATAGGTTACATAATCGGAGTTATAATACTCCCAGCTATTGGCAGGTACAAGTCCGGAGCCGTAGTCTGCCTTATTATTTTTTACAGAAAAGTCACTGAACCATCCATCGACTACATACATACGCCTGCTCGTATCAACTGCACCATAGGGCTGATCCATGTAAACTGTATTGTCAGTGAATGTACAGCGATATCCCCAGCCAGCTGCCTGCTCATGCAGCTCAAAAGCCGCCACGATATTTGTATTCCCATTGCGGTATCCGATATTACCGTGAACATTTACTTCATTTCCTGCAATGTCAATGAAGCTTCCGGCGTAATTAGCTCCGGTCATTCCATCGCCGTAAAAGATACAGTTCATTATCTCAGTTCCGGTTGTATATTCCTTTACATCAACATGCTCAGCGGCTACGTTCTTGAATGTACATCCGTCAACTTTATTGTAATCGCATTTGTAATCATAGCCTGTAGTTGATTTTGAACTGCCGATATATATACCCTCTCCGTAGCCGGGTGTTACAGTACCCGTGTCATGAATGTATGAATCCTTTACGGTACAATATGAGCTGCCGTCTCGGATAGCAATGGCTTCTGCACCCACATTGTATATCTCGCAGCTGCTTATAACAGTATGATAGGAATTATCCAGAACTATTCCCTTCTGTGAAGTTGTGATCTTTAGATTATCGATCACCCAGTAATCTCCCGTTATATGAACAGCATATCCGCTATCACAGCCAGTTCCTTTTATTACAGGAGGATTTTCTGTATCAGCGGCAGTAAGCGTTATAGGCGCATCTTCTGTACCTTCAGCTGCGCTGCATAGCTTTTGCAGTCCCTGAGACGAGGAGATATCATAAGTGCCGGCTGCAACTCTGATAACATCTCCGGCGTGAGCATTCTGCATTGCGTTATTAAGCTCCTCTATATTTGAAACATCCACATAATTCTGATCAGCTATCCTAAGAAGCTCACTCCTCATGACGCACATATCAAGTGCATCTAGCCTGCCATCCTCACAGAGATCACCCGCCTGCTTATCGTTTATATTCCCTGCACCGATGAGCGATTTCTGAAGCATTACAGCATCTGCCACTGAAAATTCTCCGTCCGCATTTACATCGCCTCTGATCGAAGAACTGCCAGCAAGCGACATCCCAAGCATAACCGCACACATTTTTCGTTTCATTTTTTGACCTCCTGAGAAGTATTGATCATTGTAATTATAACACTATCATTCTATTTTTTCAATACATCTCAAATTTTTATGTATCTGCTACACTTCCTGATCAGATGCTATGTTTGAAATCACACCGACACTATACCCTCATATATAAAAACGCTTGCATTACAGCAAGCATTTTTATAAAGCTATTACATAATTGATTCAGGGAGTTCAGGAACGAGCTGAGCGATTTTCTTCTGGACTGCGAGCGCATCCATATTACCTATGTTATCGCCTCGCTGATATACATCGGCATTGTTGATTCCCTCAGAAGAAAGTGTACCGCCGGGTGTTGTCAGATGAGTCATGATCGCTACTACGTCAGAAATATTTACATCACCGTCGCAGTTTGCATCGCCATAGACAACTTCTGCTTCATCGGAACTAGGTTCAGTAGCTGGCTCTGTAGTCGGAACTGTAGTAGGCTGAATCTCAGTATTTTCATACTCATACACAACCTCGATCTTTGTGTATTCGATATTTATGGTATCCTCAAGACCAGCTTCAAGCTTTTCAGAAGAATCCCACCATTTCTGAAGCTCGACCTTTCCATCTGCGATATATGCTTCTACCGGAACACTATCATTGAAGAAAGTACCGTCAAACTCGATTGATGCGGTAGAGGCGCTTCCGAGTTTGAGAGAATATCCCTTTGATGTCCAGAAGCCGTTTCCTTCGGTATCCTTAACATTCACTCCGACTGCGCAGCCAGCACTTCCCCATGTTGAACCTGCGCTTGAAGTAACGTTTGCAGTTAGATCGATTCTCACGAGATGCTCGGGATCTGTGATCGGTACTACTACAAATCCCTTGTCATTGATCATTTCAGAAGGAGAATCGAATGTTTCTGTTTTCTGAACGTACTTTTCAGGATTATACAGCTCGAGATCCTCGAAATCGGACGCATCGTCAGTAATTACTACCATTGCAGCCGAGTAAGCAGGAAGTGTAATATTCACCTTGTTGTTTTCAACGTTCTCAACAACATCAATGAGGCGGATATCAGCAGAATCGCCATGTACTGCATATACAGCTGCTGCCTCATAAGTAGTATCTGCGTTGTTGAGTGAAATAACTGCATTTTCAGCATTTTCAAGACTCTTGTTGGTGATCATTGCAGTTACGGTTCCCTTATCTGTGCCGTTTATCGCAGAATATGCGCTCGAAAGTGAAACATCATCAGTTTTTG
>JBGVIW010000111.1:0-24114 GCA_045128995.1 Ruminococcus sp. | reverse complement strand
TTTATCTGCACAGCCTTTATATATTATAATAGTATACCCCCGTCTCGTCCAGTCGATCCGGAGCTGACGGCAGGCGATATCACTGGGCTGCGATTACAGGAAAATAATAGCATAATCCACAAAAGCTGTCAACTGCGCTGTCGTGTTAGCGTGCTAAATTGGGTTTTAATAATGGGAAAATATGCACAAATTATGCTGTTGAAAGTTGTAGCGAGTGTAAAATGGCTCGTCAGAGTTAATAAAAATTTTAGTAATGTTTGCTATATATTGCCATATTTCAAGACAAATTTATTATATTAAACGGAGAATTCAACAGCTTCTTGACAATTTCAAATAAATTTGCTATACTTATTTAGTAAGATTTATGCAGTTTAGTGAAATTGCATAATGCGCCCGATGTGCAGTACCCCATCGCTGAGGCAGTTGATTTGCGATGAGGATCGTGATGCTGCATGGGCGGAAAACGTGAGGCATAGGCAGCCAAAGTTTCGGATCTGTTTCAGTAAAATAAAGGTTTTCCTGCGCAGCTTTTCCGCAGTGCGGGAATACCCTGTATATCCAATTTTTCCTGCAAAAAGCACTCCCGAGGCGTTAGGAGTGCGAAGCGGAGCCAACTCTCTCTCTTTTTTAGGGCGATGCTTCTTGCGGGACGGAGGTTTATTGTATTTTTCAGGGCTTGCTGTACCTGTGAGCACGTATTCAGTGCGATTTTATATCTTTTGTCCGATTTAGGCTGGTAAAGCGGACGGAAAGGCGGAGATTCAGTGAATAAAAAAATGTTTGCCCGGAGATTTGCTGCCGGGCTGATGTCGTGTCTGATGATGTCAGGCGGATTTATCCAAGCTGCTCAGGCATACGCTGCTGAGCAGCCCGAGGGCGTTTCTCAGGAAACACTCAGCGCTATGTATGAGGACTACTATACCATCGAGGTCGTCGATGCTGATCAGCTTACCTTCAGCGAGTATTATGACCTCTATTCCGGCGAAAAACGTCCCGAAAAGGAGATCACCGTGAAGGGAACGGATTACCTTTCTACCCAGAACGGTACGTTCTCAAAGGGAAGCTATGGCACTGCTGATGATGTGCGTGACAACGTGCTTATCTGGGAAAGTGCCGAGGGCGAGCTTACATACGAGATCGACGTGGAGGAAACCGGAATCTACTGCGTTAACATGTCCTATTTCCCGATCGAGTCCAACAGCACCTCCATCGAGCTTTCTATGAGCATCGACGGCGAGGTTCCCTATGATACAGCGTCACGTATTACCCTCAGCAGAGTCTGGGTCAACGAGACGGAGATCTATAAGGACTCCCGTGGAAATCAGGTGCGTCCCTCTCAGATCCAGCAGGGCAAGTGGTGTGAGTCCGATTTCGGCGATGTAGACGGACTCTTCAGTGAGCCGCTCTTCTTCTACCTCGAGGAGGGCAGCCATAAGGTGTCCTTCACCTCAGAAAAGGCATGCCTTGCAATCGAGAGCTTTAAGTTCTATAACCCCGAGGAGCTTCCCAGCTACAGCGATTACGTCAGCTCAGTCGACTCTTCCGTCAGCGTCGAGTCAACTCCTTCTCATCTCTTCAGGATCGAGGGCGAGGACGCTGTATATAAATCAGACTCAACCCTCTATCCCACAAGCGATAACACCAGCTATAATGTCTCACCCTCAGATCCGGTAAAGGTCGTTTACAATACCCTCGGAAGCGGAAACTGGCAGAAGGCGCTCCAGTCCGTAACATGGACGATCAAGGCTGAGGATATCAAGAACGACGGCTGGTATAAGATCGGTATCAAGTCACGTCAGAGCCAGATGCGAGGATTCTACTCCAACAGAAGGATCTACCTCGACGGAGAGGTCATCTGCGAGGAGCTTGATCAGGTAAAGTTCTTCTACGACAGCGAATGGAAGGTCGTAAGCCCCAAAACCTCCGACGGTGACTATATATATGTATACCTCACCGCCGATAAGGATCATACCTTCACGATGGAGGCTATTCCTGGCGAGATCGGCGATTCGCTCAGAAAGCTCGACGCTATCGTTACTGAGCTTAATACATACTACAGAAAGGTGCTTATGATCACAGGCCCGACGCCTGATCAGTACACCGATTACTACGTTCACGAAAAGATCCCGGGACTTGTAGATGCGTTTGATTCCCTCTCTCAGCAGCTCAAGGATACTCAGGACGAGATCGAGGGACTCTCAGGCTCTGCCGGCTCAGAGGCTGCTGCCCTCGAAAGAATGACGGTCGTTCTCGACAAGTGCGTCGAGAAGCCGCTCAAGATTCCGGATTACCTCTCCCAGATCAAGGACAATATCACCTCGATCTCCTCATGGATGAGAGATTACCGTGACCAGCCGCTCGAGGTCGACTATATCGAGTTTGCCTCCGCTGATAAGAAATTCGCAAGCACTGATGAAGAGTTCTTCAAGTCGCTCGGCTACAGCTGGGATGCCTTCATCGGCTCGTTCTTCGAGGACTACTCCACCCTCTCTGATGTTACAGGCGAGGACGCTATCGAAGTCTGGGTAAGCCTCGGACGTGATCAGGCTCAGGTAGTAAAGGAAATGGTCGAGAACGAATTCATGCCCGAATATGAGATCCCGATCGCAGTAAATCTCGTAGTCGGAGGCGTTGTCGAGGCAACTCTCGCTGGAAAAGGCCCCGACGTTGCACTCTTCCTCGGAGGAGAATTCCCCGTAAACCTTGCGGCACGTGACCTTCTCGTGGATATCTCCCAGTACGAGGACTACGAAGAGGTAACTCATCGCTTCCAGGAAAACGCAATGACCCAGTATCTTTACGACGGCGGCGCATACGGACTTCCGATCAGCCAGACATGGCCGATGCTGTTCTACCGTACCGACGTTCTCACAGAGCTTGGCTATACATCTCCGCCCGAAACATGGGACGATCTCATAGATATGCTCCCTGCGCTCCAGAGAAATTATATGTCAGTCGGACTTATCCTCCCGCCGGCAAATATCTCTCCGGCAACCGAGGCAGGTCATACCTTTGCAATGCTCCTTCTCCAGAAGGGCGTGAACTACTATAACGAGGATCAGACCGCTTCTAACTTCGATTCGATCGAGGCAGTAAATGCCTTCGAGGAGTGGACTGACTTCTACTCAAAGTACAGCTTCGTTCAGCAGTACGACGCATTCAGCCGATTCAGAACAGGTGAGTATCCGATCGTTGTTTCAAACTACACCTTCTATAATCAGCTCACAGTAGCATCTCCCGAGATCAAGGGACTCTGGGATTTCGTTCAGGTACCCGGAACGCTCAGAGAGGATGGTACTATCTCCCACGCCGCAAACTCAAGCGGTACGGGCGCCGTTATCTTCAAGCAGGTCAAAAATAAGGAAAATGCATGGGAATTCATAAAGTGGTTTACCGATACCGATACTCAGGTTCAGTACGGTACCCAGATCGAGGGACTCCTCGGTACGATGGGACGCTTTGATACGGCAAACCTCGACGCACTCTCTCAGCTTTCATGGTCGAACAACGAGCTTGCAAGACTCATCGATCAGCAGGAGGAGCTTGTCGAGATCCCTGTTATCCCGTCATCCTATGCAGTAACACGAAACGTTATGAACGCATTCCGTGAGGTAGTAAACGAGTCGCAGAATCCTCGTGATACACTCATGTGGTATAACCGTGACATCAACGAGGAGATCGAAAGAAAACGTGAGAACCTCGGACTTGATGATGACGACGAATAAAAAAGAAGGAGGAGTTATCCTTGGATAAGGACAGTATAGGCAAAAGAACCCGACAGGAAAACCGACGTCTTACACTGCTTTCAATGAAGCGCAACAAGGCGTGCTATGCGATGCTTGCACCGTTCATGCTGCTTTTCCTCGTGTTCACAATCATACCTGTAGTTATGTCCCTGCCTATGGGCTTTACGGACTTCAATATGGCTCAGACTCCGAAGTTCGTCGGACTTTCAAACTACACAACACTGTTTCTCTCTGATAAGATATTTATCGAATCAATAAGAGTAACGATCGTATTTGCACTCTTCACAGGTCCGGTGAGCTATGTATTATGCTTCGTGCTTGCATGGCTCATCAATGAGCTTCACCCTAAGCTCAAGACTGTGTTCACACTTATATTCTACGCTCCGTCAATGGCTAATGTATATACCGTATGGCAGCTTATCTTCAGCGGCGATACATATGGATATATCAACTCGTTCCTCATGAATCTGGGACTTATCAATTCCCCGATCCAGTGGCTGACGGATGCAAACTATGTCCTCGGCGTATCGATCGTGGTACAGCTCTGGATCTCACTTGGTGCAGGCTTCCTTGCGCTGCGTGCAGGCTTCCAGAACATCGACCGCTCAATGTACGAGGCAGGCGCTATCGAGGGTATCAAGACCCGCTGGCAGGAGCTTATTTACATCACCATCCCCTCGATGGGCCCGCAGCTCATGTTCGCAGCGGTAATGCAGATCGTAAGCTCATTCACAGCCGGAACAGTTGCTCAGAATCTCGTGGGCTTCCCGAGTACCGACTACAAGGCTCACACGATCATGACCCATGCCTACGACTACGGATGGGTGCGATATGAGATGGGCTACGCCTCGGCAATATGTATGGTACTTTTCGTGGCGATGTACGGCGCTAATAAGCTGATCGGAAAAGTTCTAAGCAAATATATGGATTAGGAGGAGAAAGATGGCTCAGGTTAATACAGCGAAGCTCAAGGCTTCAAATAAACAAGCCGGAAGAAAAATCGGCGGCTCAGTTGCGATCTTTATCTTCCTGCTCTTATTAGGACTTTTCATGGTACTTCCGATATATCTTGCGATAGTAATGTCAATAAAGCCGGTCGAGGAGCTTTTCATATTCCCGCCGAAGCTTTATGCGATCGAACCGACACTCGAGAATTTCGGCGATATGTTTGCCGTGCTCAAGAGCAATCAAGTTCCGTTTTCAAGATATGTATTCAACAGTATATTTGTTACCGTAACAGTTACGGTAGCTCAGTGTGTATTCTCATCAATGGCGGCGTTTGTACTTGCAAAGTGCAAATTCCCCGGCAGCAAGATCATCAACAGCATCATAGTTGTTTCGCTTCTCTATCAGAGCAATGTTATCTATATCATGCAGTATATGGTAATGGCAAAGCTTGGTATGATCAATACCTACTGGGCGCTGATACTTCCGGCGATAGCATCCCCGATGGGACTCTTCCTCATGAGACAGTCCATCGGTCAGGTTCCGGATGCGATGATCGAGGCGGCAAAGGTCGACGGCGCAGGTCTCTTCAGGATCTGCTGGCAGATTGTAATGCCTAACCAGAAGCCGGCGCTTATGACGCTCATCATCTTCGCATTCCAGGCTGCATGGAACATCCAGGGCGGCACAGTCGTATTCGACGAGTCCCTCAAGACGCTCCCGACCGTTGTCCAGCAGGCAGCCTCTTCGGGACTTGCACGAGCCGGCGTAGCTATGGCAGCGGCGGTATTCATGCTCGTTCCGCCTATCGTGGTATTCATGATAGCACAGAAAAACGTAATCGAAACAATGGCTCATTCGGGCATCAAGGACTAAGAAGTGCGGAAAGGGTGAAATTAAGTGAAAAAAGGACTAAAAAAGCTTTTATCGCTGGTTTTTACAGGTGTGCTTCTTGGCGGTGCAGTGACATCCCTTGCGGCTTCAGCCGATGAACCATACGATGTTTATAACTACGACCGCTGGGGCGAGGCGATACCGTCCCAGGCAGGCTATATCTCCGACCGTGCAGTCTCCGGAAATGACCTCGGAGTGGGACATTTCAGCTCTCCCAGCGACATTTTCAGGGATCATAACGACACCTTCTATGTCGTTGACAGCGGCAATAACAGGATCGTTGCTGTTGATTCAGAGTTTGAGAAGGCTGTGAAGGTCTATGAGGAGTTCACTATGCCCGACGGCTCAGTGACGACACTTGCAAATCCGATGGGAATCTATATTTCAGCGGAGACAGATCTTATGTATATTGCAGATAATGAGAATGCAAGAGTTCTTGTCTGCGACTACGACGCAAACGTTGTGAGTGAGATCACAAAGCCAACTTCTGAGGTTTTCGACCAGAAGCGTACCTTCCTTCCGCAGCGTGTTATCGCTGATAAGGCTGGAAATGTGTACATCGTACTCGGAAATATCACTACCGGTGCGGCAATGTTCAACCCCGAGGGCGAGTTCATGGGCTTCTACGGCGCAAACCGTGTTGAGCCGACTGCCGAGATCATCGGAAACTATATCCTCAACATCTTTACCTCAGAGGAAAAAAAGGCAAGACAGGCAAGAAATGTCCCGACCGGTATCACTAGCTTCGATATCGACGGCGATTTCGTGTTTACCTGTACTTCCTCAACGACCCAGACTACCGATACCGTAAAGAAGCTCAACGCTGCGGGAAATAATATCTTCTCAGGACTGACACTCCAGTTCGGAGACTTCACTCCTATGTATGACTCCACTCAGAATAAGGTGATGCAGCCGCAGATCTGCGATATCGATATAGCTGATGACGGAAATATCAACTGCCTCGATTTTACTACCGGAAGAGTTTTCCAGTACGACGAGGACTGCAACCTCCTCTTTATCGCTGGTACGATCGCAAAACAGGTTGGCGGCTTCAATCAGGTTGCGGCAGTTGAATCGATGGGCGATAACCTCTATGTCCTCGATAACCAGAAAAATACCGTTACAGTTTTCGTCGAGACTTCCTTCGGCGAGATCGTCCACGACGCTACAGCTCTCTATAATGCCGGCTACTACGAGGAGGCTCTCGAGCCATGGTATGAGGTGCTCAAGCGTGACGGAAACTACAGACGTGCCTACATCGGCGTAGCGTCAGCTCTCCTCAACGCAGGTGACTACGAGGGCGCAATGAAATATGCCGAGCTTGCCGATATGCCGGCAATCTACAACAAGGCTTTCGAGGGCTACAGAATGGATTTCCTCAAGGAGCACTTCACTACGATCATTATCGCAGTCGTCGCTCTCATTGCAGTATATATCATCCTCAAAAAGGTGCTTAAGAAGCGCCGTCTCGCTAAGGAAGCAGCAAAGGCTGCTGCTGCCGATGACAACGCAAAA
This sequence comes from Ruminococcus sp., assembly GCA_045128995.1. GTDB lineage: Bacteria > Bacillota > Clostridia > Oscillospirales > Ruminococcaceae > Ruminococcus. The sequence goes on along the minus strand of JBGVIW010000111.1, from coordinate 17,014 downwards.
ATCAAGGAAAAGGAGGAGTAAGTCGCCATGATGGATTTAACACAGAAGCAGTGGGTAAAGCATTCGGTAATGCACCCGTTTGAAGGCTTCGAGGATCTGAGATGGAAAAAGGGCGGTTCGCTTAAGATTGCATTCCTTATCGTGCTTCTCTTCTTCTTTGCAACGATCGCAGACGGACGTCTCTATGGCTTCCAGTTCTACGTTACCTACGACAAGACCTTCAATATCATTCCCTACCTTGTGCAGAGCGTGATTCTCTTCGCAACGTGGGTAGTCGGAAACTGGGCAGTATGTACTCTCCTCGACGGAGAAGGCTCGATGAAGAACATCTGCATCTACAGCGCCTATGCGCTCATCCCATACATCGCCCAGCTCTATATCAACGTAATACTTTCACATTTCCTTATAAGAGATGAATACATCTTCATTCAGGCGGTGCAGATAATCGGCATCGGATGGACGGTGATACTGATCTTCTCGGCTATCAAGTCGGTGCATCAGTATACCTTCGGAAAGACAGTTTTCGCAATCGTCCTGACTATCGCAGCAATGCTTATCATGCTCTTCCTGCTCGTACTGCTCCTCTCACTTATTCAGCAGGTTTATGTATTCTTCTATTCAATCTACACAGAGCTTTCATACCGAATGAGAGTCTGACGAAACGGCGGTGAATAACTTATGAGAAATAAAATAAAGAAATTTTTACTCTGCTTTCTTGCCGTTTCGATGATGACGACCAACGGTGCTATCGTCGCTGCAAACGATGATGAGGAGACCTCCTCCGCTGAAACAGAAGCTTCCTCCGAGGAGGAGACTGCTGGCGACGGCGAAGAAGAGGAAGCCAAGCGTCAGGAAGAGGTCGAGGATGTCGAGCTTACTGCTGAACAGGCAGAAAAGCTCCTCCATAAGATCGGCAGCGCCGACGGACTCGATATCTACGTCAAGAGCGACGAGTATGAGGACGAGATCTGGGCTGCACACGGCGGAAATCCCAAGGACAGGGATGATTACGATAAGAAGGCTGAGCCGACTCAGGATCAGCTCGAGGCTGAGGCGGAGATCGACCTCGTAAAAAAATTAGGCGACCTCGTTGCAGTCGATCCGGAAAAGGGAAAGGCGATCGCCTCCTTTGAGGACGACAGCAAGTGCGATGAGGGAAAAATCTATGTCAGCGAAGCAGGACGCTACCTGCTCTACGTCGACGAGGATCTCACTAAACCCATCCGTGTCCGTGAGGTTATCTCCACTATCGACGATCCCTTCCTCTTCAGAAGCATGGACGGCGAGATCATCGAGGTCATGGACGAGGACTATAAGGATATCATAAGCTCCTATACCTACGACAAGGAAGAGGACGGAAAGCTCGTCTATACAAGTACCGACGGCGAGGGCTTTGCATGGATCCATCCCGATATGAACCGTGTATACGGCACATTCAGATATGCTGCCGAGAACGACAGCTTTAAGATGCTCGTCGACGACAGAACTGCAATAATCGGTCTTGAAAACAAGGAAACCGGCTACATCTGGTGGTCATCACCGCTCGAAGCTACCCGTGACGAGATCGCTACTCCGCTTCTTATTGATGAGCTTCGCTCCTCAACAGTGCTGAGATACGGTGTGCCGGACAGACGTGCGTCAAATAACTGGCTGCGCTCCAATACCGATGACTGTGAGGTAAGCGTGAGCGATATCTCCGACGGAGTTAAGGTTACCTACAACTTCAAAAAGACGGGAATCAAATATCCCGTATCATACACCATCGAGGACGATCACCTCAAGGCTTCGCTCAGGATCGAGGACATCGCTGAGACTGAAAGCAAGAACGTTGCTACCGAGATCACTCTCCTCGGAAGCTTCGGCGCAGGCTCGATCGACGAGGAGGGATACTTCGTTATCCCTGACGGAAGCGGAGCGCTCGTGCGCTTCAACAACAACAGGACTGACCGCAATGCCTACGCTCAGAAGGTCTACGGCTCCGACGTTACAGCCGTTCCTACGACAAAGGGCGCAGTTACTGAGCAGGTGTACCTGCCGTGCTACGGAATCGTTAAGGAGGATAACGCAATGCTCGTTGTCGCTTCAAAAGGCGACTCCAATGCGATCCTCAACGCAAGCGTTTCAAAGCAGTCAAACAGCAGCTATAACCTCTGCAACTTCACCTTTGTGCTCAGAAATACCGATACATATTATATGTCCGGAAACGCAACAGAGGAGCTGACAGTGTTCGAGAGTGGCGATATCAACAGCGACGATATCGAGCTTCGCTATTATCCTATTACACAGGAGGATGCGAGCTATATCGATGTTGCTGCACGCTACAGAGAATATCTCCTCGACGAGGGCGGAGTTACGGTAAAGGCAGAGGCTGACTCGTCACCAATGTATGTCGACGTTTACGGCGGAGCTGAAAAGGAAAAGCCGATCCTCGGTATTCCCGTAACGCTCAATACCGCATTCACAACATACTCCCAGACAGAAAAGATCCTCAAGCTGCTCAACGGCAGCGGAGTCGATGATATGGTCGTTTCCTACAATAACTGGACTGAGGACGGAATCGAAAATAAGGTCGATACCGAGGCTGAACCGTGCGGAACACTCGGCGGCGATGACGATTTTGAGTCACTTCAGGATTACATGGAGGAAAAAGGCTTTGAGCTTTATCCCGTATCCGACAACAGGGACTTCTACTCCGGAAACGGATATTATTCATTCACCAGCACTGCCGTGAGAGTCTCCGGTGCATATTCAAGCATCGTCAGCTACGACAGAGCCTACGGAATCCCCGACGGCTTTAAGGACAATATGTCACTCCTGTCGCCCAGCTACTTCAAGGAGGTTCTCGGAGGTGCAGCATCCAGCTACAGCAAGGCTGGACTCGACGGAATCTCAATCGCAAATCTCACAACCTCGCTCTACGGCGACTATGGAAAGAAGGGTATCTCACGCCACGATGCGATGGATCTCCTCACCGAGAGCTATGCCAAGGTGAACGACAAGCTTGGCGGAGGAATCCTTGCCGACAGCGCAAATGCCTACGCACTGCCGTATGTCAGCCATATCACAAGCGTGCCGATGACATCAAGCCGCTTCGATATGTTCGATGAGGATATCCCGTTCTATCAGCTCGTAATGCACGGCGTTATCCCATATTCCACAACTCCCGTGAACGCAAGCGCTGACTCCGAGACGCTCCTGCTCATGGCGGCAGCTACCGGAAGCAACCTCAGCTTTGACTTCATCTACGAGGAGACAAGCGAGATCAAGGATACTGAATTCGACTCGCTCTACTATGCAAACTACAACAGCTGGATCGAAACTGCTGCGGCTGAGTATAAGCTCGTATCAGATATGCTCGCCGAGGTAAGCGACAGCACGATCACTGATTACGTGGTGAGCGACGATGAGCTTATCACAACAACCTACTCCAACGGCACTGTAATCGAGGTAGACCTCGCAAACAAGACCATCAGCCACAACGGCACGGAGTATGACCTTACAAAATATGCGGAGGAAGGAGGAATCAAGTTCTGATGAGCACAGATGCAAAAGCAGTAAAGACTTCAAAAAGAAGACTTTCCTATGAAAAGAAAAAAGGACTCTACGGCTATGGATTTATCGGACTGTGGCTTGTCGGTACGCTGATCTTCTTCATTGTGCCGCTCGTGACATCCTTCTGGTACTCGCTCAACGATGTAACTATCGGCGAGGGCGAGATGCTGTACGACTGGGTGGGACTGAAGAACTATGACTACGTCCTCACCGTCGACGAGAATTACGCTGACTATCTCTCAGCAACACTCCTCGAGACGCTCTGGAAAACACCGCTCGTTCTCATATTCTCACTCTTCATCGCAGTTATCCTCAACCAGAAATTCAAGGGAAGAACCTTTGCGAGAGCGATCTTCTTCCTTCCCGTAATCATCGCAACAGGCCCTGTTTACAAGATCATAAACGGCGATATGGGATCAACCGGAAATACAGGTGCGGGACAGTTTTCAACAATGTTCTCGACCGACCTCGTAGGCGAGCTTATGCAGTTCCTCGGAATCTACGGACTCAGCGACGACATGAGCAGCATCATCCAGACGGTAGCCGACAATATCTTCGGTATCGTGTGGAGCGCCGGAATCCAGATCCTTCTCTTCCTTGCCGCACTCCAGAACATTCCGCCTTCGGCTAAGGAGGCTGCACAGATGGAGGGCGCAACAGCATGGGAATACTTCTGGAAGATCACCTTCCCCTACGTAAGCCCGTTCATTCTCGCAAACCTTATCTTCACCGTCATCGATTCGTTCACAAGCCCGACAAACCAGGTAATGGGACGAATCCAGACAATGAAGGAGGGCTGGTTCTTTGGCTATGCATCAGCGATGGCATGGATCTACTTCGGAATCGTCCTCATAGCGATTGCAATAATCACGCTCATAGTAAATAAATTCATTTACTATGAGGTAGACTAAGGAGGTGCGGATCATTTATGGCAAAAGGTAATACAGCTGCTGCCGGCGAAAAGGTAATCGGCAACGGCATGAGCAAAAAGGAGCTTAAGAAGATCCGCATGGCTGCGATGACTAAGGAGGAAAAAAGCTACCTCAGACGCAAATCTGCCGTCGAAAAGGTATGGCCCTTCTTCAGATTCGTTATCATCTTCGGTCTCAGCTTCGTAATTCTCTATCCGCTTATCTACATGATAAGCTGTACATTCCGTGAAAGATCAGATATGAGCGACCCGACAGTAATGTGGGTGCCGAGAAATTATACCCTTCAGGTTCTTAAGGAAACCATAAAGGCGATGGACTTCTGGAATACGCTCAAGAATACGCTTATTCTGAACATTGGCTGCTCGTTCGTACAGGTACTCTCCTGTGCGGTAACGGGATATGGCTTTGCACGATTCAAGTTCAAGGGCAAGGGACTGCTCTTTGGCGTGGTTATCATGATGATCCTCGTGCCGCCGCAGGTAATCTCACTTCCGCTCTACACACAGTTCAGATACTTTGGAATCAAGGGACTTTTCTCACTTAACCTGATCGACACAATGTGGACGATGTATCTTCCGGCTATCACCGCAAACGGAATCCGTTCGGGACTTATGATACTCATCTTCCGCCAGTTCTTCAAGGGACTTCCCCGAGAGCTTGAGGATGCAGCATATATCGACGGCTGCGGCCCGTTCAAGACATTCGTAAGAGTAATGGTGCCCAACGCAGCGTCAGCGTTCCTTACAGTATTCCTCTTCTCGGTGGTATGGTACTGGAACGACTACTACGTAAGCTCCACATTCTTCACTCAGAATAATACCGTAGCGCTTATGCTCCAGAACCTCGACTCGCAGCTCAAGATCGCACTCTTCAACGACGCTACAGTCGAGATCAGCCCACGAGAGCAGATCGTATGGAAGGAAGCCGGCTGTCTGATATCGATCATGCCGATCCTCCTGCTCTATACCTTCCTCCAGAAGCACTTCACCGAAGGTATCGAACGCTCCGGTCTTGTTGGCTAAACTGAATTTATGGGATGGAGTCACCTGGTGAGGAGAACCATTTAAAAAAGTGTTCTCACTCAGATTCATCCCTGAAACATCCAATAAAAAATCCCCGATAGGTTCCTTATGGACTCTATCGGGGAATTTTTGTTTAACAGTATTATTAAAGTTTTCCTGCATTCCGGTTATTCAGTAACACTGATGGTATTGATAAAGGAAGCAGGGTCGTAGCATACGCCGAGGCAGCGAACCTCGAAATGGCAGTGGTTGCCATAGGAGTCGCCGGTATTTCCGACGGCAGCGATAAGCTGACCTCGTGTGACGTATTGTCCTTCAGTGGCGAACAAAGCGCTGCAATGAGCATAAACAGTCTGGTAGCCGTCCTGATGGTCGATCATTACAAAATATCCATAACCGCCGGGATTCCAGCCTGAGGAAACGACCACTCCGTCGGCTGCGGCATAGATATCCGATCCGGCAGGTGCAGCGATATCCATACCCTTATGGTTGCGGTTGCTGAGGAAGGGGTCGCTCACATAACCGCCGTCGACAGGCCAGCCGAACTTGCCGTTTCCATGCAGCAGCGTGTCGATGCTGGCAGGACGTGCGACATAGGTGCCTATTCCGATCTGCTCGTTCACGGGTGCTTTGGTAATTTTCGAGCTGACGACCTTACGTGCACGCTCGATGCCGTCGATGTATGTCACCTCAACAGTACTGCGGCGTTCACCAGTCTCGCCCTTGACGAGGATGGAGGTAGTACCAACGTTGAGTGCACTTGTTTCGACCTCCTGAGTCTCGTATCCGAGGATAGAAATTGTCTCCATCTCACGAACATACTGGATCGGAAGGAAGCTCTCGACTTCGGTAACGGTGATGACCTTGCCCTCCTCGCAGGAGTCGTCGATCCCAGGATTAAGGCGGCGAAGCTCAGAAAGCTCCATGTTATGCTTTTTGCAGATCACCTGAGGAGTATCGCCGGACTGGATTACATAGGTAGAGGTAGTTTCCTTCTTTGCAGTTAGCGTAGAAACAGCCTCAGTCTCAGTCATAACGCTGTCGGCGAGGTAAACTCCCTCGGTGAATTCGATTTTATTCTTGAAAGAGATGTCCTTTACAGTACCCTCGGTTTTATAGTTGACGAGGAGGTCGTTGAGGACATTTTCGATAGGGGTTTTGTCCTTGACAGCACCGATGAAACTGCCGTCGATGTAGATTCCGAATGCCTCGGAAAGCTCCTGATCGGAGACTGCGAGCATCTCATCAGCGAGAGCGGCAGCACTCACGAAATGTTCATCATCGGAGATGATCCTTAGCGAAAACTTCGGAGCGATATCAATAATATCGTCGTCCTCGGAGTAGGAGATACGCTGCTGAACCTCACGAGCCGCATTATCGAAATCCGACTCAGAAGCGATGATACCGATCTCAGTGCCGTTATATTCAACGGCGATGCCGTATTCAAGTCCCGAGCCATAGGTCACGACGCCGATAAAAAATGCGGCGGAGATGATGGGCAGGACATAGTTGAATGAGGAGTAGAAGATTCCCTCCTCGCCGAATAGGTAGATGCCGATGCTTTTGATAAGCTCCTTGGCGTATGCTTTTTTGCCGGATTTTTTAGCACGCCGGAGTGATTTCTGCATGGCAGCAGTCAGCCTCAGGCGTTTTTTTATCGGTCGGAGGACAGCCTTAAGGCACCATTCCACGCCATTCATGAGCGATCGGAAGAGCGAAACAAGCTCCGAGCCGATAAATCTGATGCTTTTTACAACTCCGAGAAGAACGGCAGCGATGAGCTTAATGCCTCTGAAGCCGATGCGGGAGAAGATTCCTGTAAAACCGGTTTGTTTATTTTGACTTCCGTTATGACGAGAAACGTCCGTTTCCGGCAGGGCATTGTTTTTCATCTCGTCCTGCAAATTTTCAAGACGTTCCTTATCCATAATAACAGCTCCTTTCGTTGGGCGGGTTTAAAAGTTACAAAACACCGCCAAAAAGATTACAAATCAGTTACAGTAATAATTATATCAGCTTCCCGCTGAAAAACAACTCCTTTTGGGGAGTTTTTTGTGGATCGGCTCTTATTTCGGCATCCTGCACAAAAAATTAAATCAATTTTGGCTGATATGCCAGTCATAATTGAGCATCTCTGGAGAATAGTTTTCCAGCTTTTTCAGAAGAGGAAGAACATCCCTGCGGGCGGACTCGAGGTCATGCTCGAGGTAGTTTCCGCACTCTACGGCAGAATTTCCCGGGATCTCGCCCTCGAAGTCTGCGATGAAGCTGTAGGCAGCCTTCACGAGTGCGATCGCATCCTCGTGTGCCATGTTTCTGGTGAGGAGATAAAATCCCGTGCGGCAGCCCATCGGGCCGACATATATGATATTCTCGCCGAAGGCAGAATTTCTTGCATACGTAGCAAAAAGATGCTCGATAGTGTGGAGCGACGGGTTAGATACATAAACTCCGCCGTTAGGGCGCACCATGCGCACATCATAGGTTACGATATCACCGTCGATACGTGATATGTACATTCCAACGCCGAATTTTGTATGATCGACCTGAAAGCTTGCGATTTTTTCCATAGTAAAACCTCCGTTATATTGTTTCCGCAAAGAGCGCCATGATATCGTCGGGAATAGGCGCATTCACGGTAATTATCTCATTAGTGAGCGGCTCTGGAAAGGTGAGCCTGCCGCAGTGCAGAGCCTGACGGCTTATATGCTCACGGCTTCCGCCGTACATATCGTCTCCGGCAAGCGGATTGCCGAGATGTGAAAAGTGGACACGGATCTGATGAGTCCGACCTGTCTCGAGGGTGATCTCCTCGAGTGAATAGCTGCCGTTAGTGCGCAGCTGTCTGAAATGAGTTATGGCATCCTGACCGTCCTCACGGACGCATCTCAGGATGATTGATTCCTGCTGACGAGCGATGGGAGCATTTATCGTACCGTTTTCGCCGGCAGAGCCATGAACTGCGGCATAATAGAGCTTATCGCAGCGTCCCTGAAGGCGATTGGCAGAGTGAGCGTTCTTGGCGACGATGCAAAGCCCCGAGGTATCACGGTCGAGTCTGTTTACCGGACGGAACGTCAGCTCCGGAAAGAGGTGAGCGAAGTAATTCCCGAGCGTATCGCCCTGATGCTTGATGGACGGATGAACTGGCATACCGCTGGGTTTATTGAACACGATGAGGTTATCGTTCTCGAAGGCGATCGGAACATTCAGCGCCGGATTTGGCTCAAGAGCGTCACCGTCGGGATTTTTGAGTACAACGACATCGCCGGGCGTGACCATATCAACACTTCGGACGAGCCTTCCGGCGCAGGTGATACCGTTTTCGATGCGCTTGAGCTTAGTGATCAGCCGGCGTGAGAAACCGTTTTTAAGCAGGAAGCTCTCCAGCGTTATGGGCTTGTCCGAATTCACGGTGAGCTTTATTTCTTTCAAGATATTCATCCTCCCTGAGGCTGATGCTTACAAAGAGCGAGACTGCCGCAAACAGCCTTGGGAGAAGTGTCGGGACAGTAACAATGAAGAGCATCGGGGTGATATAGTGTATAAAGATTCTGATGAGCATGACCCGCCTGCCCTTCATCAGCCGGAACGAGCGGATTATAAGTCCGATCGGGCTGATTTTTGGAAAGAGGATCATAAGATACGGCACAGCCGTGAGAGCGAGCCTTGCCCTCAGCCAGATAAAGAGCGAGATGAGCGTCATAACGCCGGCGTGGACAGCCATAAAGAGGCTTGTATCATCGGAATTGCCGATGATTCCGGCTACGAGCGAGAAGGTTACTGCGCCGAAGAAAAATGCCGGAAGCAGAAAGAGAAGTCCCGTGAGCTTTGTGAGAAGCGTAACGGAAAGACTCCTGAAGTAAACTTTTCTGCGGAGGATGACTGCCGAGAGAGAGGTTTTCCGGCAGCGGAGCTGTTTATCGCTTGTGACCGTGCAGAACCAGTGAGCCGCCGCATAGACAAGCGGAGCAGAGGTGAGGTATCTCAGCACAGTACAGCACACAGCGATGATCTGCTGGAGTTTGCTTTCGCCGGTAAAAAGACCGCCGGGAGTTACATCTCCGAGGTAGAGGATAACGCTGTAGAGTGCCGTTTCGGCAAGCCTGAAGAAAAGCTCCGTTCCAAGCAGCGCAAGACACACCATCAGCGATCTCAGCTGCCTGCGCCGCAGGATATTTTTAGTATAATCAGTAAGCTGCCTGAGCTTCATAAAATACACCTCGCAGGTTTTTTCCTATATTATGAAGCGCCGGCGGCGGAATTATTCAGAAAAGGTATAGTCCTCCGTCTCCGGAAGCTTTTCATAGGGCACGATGCCGAGGATCTCGAAAGCCTGAGAATTGAGCCACATTGAAGTTGTGACGATGATCTCGAAGCCCTCGCCGGGTGCAGGAGTGAGCTGCTTGGGGTCATATTTCGGCAGACCGAAGCACGCCATCATATTTGAAATAATTCCCGAGTGTGTGATGACAGCGCAGTGGGTGAGTCCCTCGTTCATCATGTCGGTGATGATCTCGTGGAGCGCCTTATAAGTACGTGCAGTCAGCTCCTGAAGGCTTTCGCCTCCGGGCGGACGAGTATCGGGGCCGCCCTTTATCCAAGTCTGGTAGTCCTCGTCCTTGATAAGCTCGTGAACGCTCTTGTTCTCGAATGTGCCCATATCAAGCTCCCTGAGGTCGTCGACAACGCACATCTGTGTACACGGAAAGAGCAGCTCCGCAGTTTCGGTGCAGCGTCTGAGCGGCGAGGAATAGACCTTGTGGACGATAGGATAGTCGAACTCGTCCATTTTTGCGCAAAGCTCGCTTGCACCCTTATTTGAAAGCGGCAGATCAGTTCTGCCGATGTAGATACCTTTTTCGTTAGCCTCGGTAAGACCGTGGCGGATGAGACTTATTCTGTAGCCTTTCATAAAAGCTCCTTTCTTGAGGAAACACCGCACAAAGCATGCCTTAGGGCTTTGCACGAAATCTGCTTGCATATTTTCCGTCATCTTTCGCACAAGCTCTGTGCGGTATTGCTTTGAACTATAGGAATATACTCTGAGGATAGTTAATGTGCACAAAAGAGGTGCAGAAAATTTGGAGGGTTGGTGAAAATGCTGAAAAATCGGGGTAAAATGGCGGATTCTTCGATATTTCGTCTTATTTACATATTATACAGTTTGTATTATAATAAGAATACTGACCTTTTCCGGCACAGTTCGGTTAATATAATCATTCATTTATTCACATAATTCAGGAGGACGTAAAAATGAATCCCGATTTTGCAAGGATAATTACTCTCCAGCGAAAGGAGAGAAACCTCAGCCAGAAACAGGCTGCGGAGGATCTTGGGATATCTCAGGCACTGCTTTCTCACTATGAGAAGGGCATCCGTGAATGCGGACTTGAATTTCTCGTAAAAGCTGCCGACTATTATAATGTATCCTGTGACTATCTCCTTGGCAGAACTCCGGATCCGTCCGGCAATCGTCTGAGCACCGGAGAAGTATCTGAGGGCGGAAGCGATGACAAAACAAGCCTCAGCCGCAGGATAATAAATAATTCAATAAATCTGCTCTTTGTGCTTGCGGAAAAAACCGGAAGCAAAACGCTCATTAAGGAGCTTTCATCAAGCCTTATGCTGATGGTGTACAAGCTCTTCCGCATACTTCACAGCTCTAATCCACGCAACGACAGAAAGCTCTTTCGCATTCCGGAGCTTATTGCCGGAGATCGAGCGGATGCGGCTATCGCCGTGAGCGAGTCGTGCATAAAGGCATCAGCCGGAGGGCTTGAGCTTGAGGGGAGCGACTGTATAGCAGATCCCTCAGCGCTCCACATCACCACAAAGGCGCTCTCGGAGGAGTATGCCGAGTATTCTCCATCGGTGCTGAATCTCATCCAGCAGAGCGAGGATATCATCGCAGGCTCCCGACTCACCGACCGCTGAGTGCAGACTATTACACTATTATAACATTTTTTCGCATGAATAAAAAGGGGTTTCGGAAATTTTTATAAATTTTTTTCAGATTCCACCGCCGCTCCGGCAGAAAATCATGCACCTGCGAAGCGTTCCATGTAATTTCGCACAATCATAGGGGCGAATTTTTGTGCATTACATAAATTCTTGCAGATTTCTATTGACACTTTTCGCCCGATGTGATATCTTATAATATATAAACTGATGAGGAAGAGTAAGTAATCACTGAATCGTCTTTTCACAGAGAGCCGCCGTCGGTGGGAGTGCGGTAATGACATCAGCGGTGAATGGGCTTCCGAGGGCGAGCTGAAAGGTTCGGAGTGTGCGGCGTATGTACACGAGGTGCGGCTGAGTAGGTGAGACGTGGTGATTTTACGTTACAGAAATCGGTGTATCAGTGAGGTACACTATCGAGAGGACGCATCTGCGTCAAGCGGGGTGGCACCGCAGAAGTGATCATATCGCTTCTGTCCCGGCAGTAATTTGTCGGGATGGGAGCGTTTTTGTTTTGTCCCGATGTAAAATCTGAAAGGAGCTTTTATTATGTCAAACGAGAAAATCCCTTACAAAATTTATCTTGAAGAAAGTGAAATGCCCAAGCAGTGGTACAATGTCCGTGCCGATATGAAGAAGAAGCCGGCACCGCTCCTCAACCCTGCAACTGGCAAGCCGATGACTCCCGAGGAGCTGGGCGAGGTTTTCTGCGATGAGCTTGTAAAGCAGGAGCTTGACGATACCACTCCCTATATCGATATCCCCGAGGAGATTCAGGAATTCTATAAAATGTACCGTCCGGCACCGCTCGTAAGAGCATATTGTCTCGAGAAGGCTCTCGGTACTCCGGCAAAGATCTACTATAAGTTCGAGGGCAACAATACAAGCGGAAGCCATAAGCTCAACTCCGCTATCGCTCAGGCTTACTACGCTAAAAAGCAGGGACTCAAGGGCGTTACTACTGAGACTGGTGCAGGTCAGTGGGGAACAGCCCTCTCGATGGCTTGTTCCTATTTCGATCTCGACTGTCAGGTTTACATGGTTAAGGTTTCGTACGAGCAGAAGCCCTTCCGCCGTGAGGTCATGAGAACCTACGGTGCAAATGTAACTCCCTCACCGTCAATGAATACTGAGGTGGGAAGAAAGATCAACGCTGAGTTCCCGGGTACTAACGGAAGCCTCGGCTGTGCAATTTCAGAAGCTGTTGAGGCTGCATCCGCTCAGGAAGGCTACCGCTACGTTCTCGGAAGCGTGCTTTCACAGGTTCTCCTCCACCAGACAGTTATCGGTCTTGAGACAAAGACTGCTATGGATAAGTATGGCATCAAGCCGGATATAATCATCGGCTGCGCAGGCGGCGGATCAAACCTCGGAGGACTTATCTCTCCGTTCATGGGCGAGAAGCTCAGAGGCGAGGCTGACTATAAGTTCATCGCTGTAGAGCCGGCATCCTGCCCGAGCCTTACACGAGGCGTTTATGCGTACGATTTCTGCGATACAGGCAAGGTTTGCCCGCTTCAGAAGATGTACACCCTCGGCAGCGGCTTCATGCCTTCATCAAGCCATGCTGGCGGACTCAGATACCACGGAATGAGCGCAACTCTCTCCGAACTTTACGATCAGGGACTCATGGAGGCTGTTTCAGTTGAGCAGACCGCCGTGTTCGACGCTGCTGTTAAGTTTGCAAGAGTCGAGGGAATCCTTCCAGCGCCTGAGAGCAGCCATGCGATCAAGGTCGCTATCGACGAGGCGCTCAAGTGCAAGGAGACAGGCGAGGAGAAAACCATCCTCTTCGGACTTACCGGAACAGGCTACTTCGATATGTATGCGTACGAGAAGTTCAATAACGGCGTGATGGGCGACTATATCCCGACTGACGAGGAGATCGCAGCCGCTGTTGCAAAGCTCCCGCAGCTTGGTGAGTAAGAGGTATACTATTATAATATAAGAGCAGGCTGTTTCTGGAGCATTTAGCTCGGAAATAGAGTGTTCACAAAAAATTTACAAATAAATCCGCCGGAAACTCTTGTAAGTTCCGGCGGATTGTGCTATAATTTAAAAGCTGAGTACGGCAGAAACCGTACTGACTGCAGCAGATATGCGTAGAAGCGGAAGGTTGCTGGCGGTATGTCAGGTAATTTCCGTGGAGTATGTCCGATTTTAAACCGGGCGATTGGGATATGGAACACAGTTTGTGGTTTAGTTTGCAGCTTGCGTATGCATTACTATGCTCATTTTGTGCCTTGACGGATCTCTATCACTCGGAAAACCATATAGTTTTTCGAGTTTTTTTATCAGAGAGACCGTGAAACACACGGGAACGTGTGAAATCCCATAGGAGAGAGTTCTCCGCCCCTGTAAAATTAATCAAGGAGGCGAAAAAAGTGGCAGTCAACGAAAAAATCAGATTCAAGATCAAGGGTTATGATCACGCTACTGTTGATATTGCAGCAGCTAAGATCGTAGAGGCAGCTAAGAGAAGCGGAGCAAGAGTTTCAGGTCCTATTCCGCTCCCTACTGATAAGGAAGTTGTTACAATTCTCCGTGCCGTTCACAAGTACAAGGACAGCCGTGAGCAGTTCGAAATGAGAACACACAAGAGACTCGTAGACGTAATCCGTCCTACAGACAAGACAACAGCAGCTCTTGAAAAGCTTGAGATCCCCGCAGGCGTAGACGTTGTTATGGAGGTTAAGTAATTAACCGCATTACGCCCCAGAATACCGCAGATGGGATGCGGAATGGCGGTAGTCCGCCGGTCAAGTTGGTGAAAATCAACCAATAACCTAAAGGAGGAAAGACGATATGCAGAAAGGTATTATCGGAAAGAAAATCGGTATGACCCAGATTTTCGACGAGGCAGGAAAGGTTATTCCTGTAACAGTTGTAGAAGCTGGTCCTTGTGTCGTTGTACAGAAGAAAACTGTTGAAAACGACGGATACGCAGCTCTTCAGCTTGGCTATGGCGATGTAAAGGTTCAGAGAGTGAACAAGCCCATGAAGGGACATTTCGACAAGGCAGACGTTGCATGTAAGGCAACACTCAAGGAATTCAGACTTGATGACTGCGATTCACTCAATGTAGGCGACATCGTAAAGGCTGATACATTTGCTGTAGGTGACGCGATCGACGTTATCGGAACAAGCAAGGGTAAGGGCTTCCAGGGTGCAATCAAGCGCCACAACCAGCACAGACTTAAGGAAACTCACGGTACAGGCCCTGTTCACAGACAGGCTGGATCAATGGGTGCGTGCTCATCTCCCTCAAGAATCTTCAAGGGCAAGGGCATGGCTGGACACATGGGAGCAGAGCAGGTTACTGTTCAGAATCTCGAAGTAGTTAAAATAGACGCAGAAAATAATCTCATCGCTATCAAGGGTGCAGTTCCCGGTCCTAAGGGCGGAATCGTATATATCGTTGACAGCGTAAAGGCTTAAGGAAGGAGGAAGCGTAAATGTCTACAATTTCAGTATTTGATATGACAGGTAAGCAGGTTTCCGAGACAGAGCTCTCAGATGCAATTTTCGGAATTACTCCCAACGAGGCTGTTATGCACGCAATGGTAGTTAATTACCTCGCTAACCAGAGACAGGGTACACAGTCAACTCTTACTCGTACAGAAGTAAGCGGCGGCGGAAGAAAGCCCTGGAGACAGAAGGGTACAGGTCATGCAAGACAGGGCTCAACACGTGCTCCTCAGTGGTACCACGGCGGAGTTGCTCTCGGACCGAAGCCGAGAGACTACAGCTACTCGCTCAACAAGAAGGTAAGAAGACTCGCAATGAAGTCTGCACTTTCAACAAAGGTACTCGACAATAACATGATCGTTCTTGATGCACTTGAGCTTGAGGGCTACAAGACAAAGACAATCGTTGAAATGCTTAAGGCACTCGGCGTAGAGGGCAAGGCTCTCATCGTAACAGCAGAGGCTGACAGCAAGGTAATCAAGAGTGCAGCAAACATCCCCGGCGTAAAGACAGCTGCTGTAAACACTCTTAATGTATACGACATTCTTAACCACGATAAGTTCATCGTAGTAAAGAATGCTGTAGGAAAGATCGAGGAGGTGTACGCATAATGAAAGCACCGCAGGATATCATTTTAAAGCCCGTTATCACTGAGAAGAGCATGGACGGACTTCAGGTAGGAAAGTACACCTTTAAGGTTGCTACTGATGCCAACAAGACAGAGATCAAGAGCGCTGTAGAGAAGCTCTTCGGCGTAAAGGTCGCAAAGGTAAACACAATGAACTGCACAGGCCGCACAAAGCGCGTAGGCAGATACGTTGGCAAGAAGTCTGACTGGAAGAAGGCTATCATTACACTTACAGAGGATTCAAAGACAATCGAGTTCTTTGACGGTATGTATTAATAAGAAGCCCCGCAAGTCAGAAGGTATGGGAGTAATGCTCCCGCAAAAACGCATTTTTTAAGGAGTGAAAATAAATGGCTATTAAAAGCTACAAGCCTACGACACCGTCGAGACGTCAGATGACTGTAACTGACTACTCACAGCTGTCAAAGGTAGAGCCGGAGAAGAGCTTGCTCGAGCCTATGAAGAAGAAGTCGGGCAGAAACAGCTACGGCAGAATCACAGTTCGCCACAGAGGCGGCGGTAACAGAAGAAAGTACCGTGTAATCGATTTCAAGCGTGATAAGGATAATATGACAGCAGTTGTAATGACTATTGAGTACGATCCTAACAGAAGCGCATTCATCGCACTCGTACAGTACGAGGACGGCGAGAAGAGATATATCCTTGCTCCTAACGGACTCAAGGTTGGTGCAAAGATCATGTCTGGTCCTGAGGCTGATATCAAGCCCGGCAACGCACTCAAGCTTGCAGACATCCCGGTTGGTACATTTATCCACGCAATCGAGCTTTATCCCGGCAAGGGCGCACAGCTCGTAAGAAGCGCAGGAAACATGGCTCAGCTCATGGGTAAGGAAGACACATATGCACTCGTAAGACTCCCTTCAGGAGAGATGAGAAAGGTTCCGATCGGATGCAAGGCTGCAATCGGTCAGGTATCAAACATCGATCACGAGAACGTAAACTTAGGTAAGGCTGGCCGTGTAAGACACATGGGCTGGAGACCTACAGTAAGAGGTTCTGTAATGAACCCCTGCGATCACCCGCACGGTGGTGGTGAGGGTAAATCACCTATCGGTCGTCCCGGACCTGTTACTCCTTGGGGTAAGCCGGCTCTCGGATACAAGACACGTAAGAAGCATCACAGAACAGATAAGTTCATCGTAAAGCGCCGCAACGGCAAATAATCTGAAAGGAGGAACTGATTAATGAGCAGAAGCATTAAAAAGGGACCTTATGTCCAGGAGGTTCTTCTTAAGAGGGTTGTGGCTATGAACGAGGCAGGCGAGAAGAAGGTTCTCAAGACCTGGAGCCGTTCATCAACAATTTTCCCTGATTTCGTAGGACACACATTTGCTGTACATGACGGCCGTAAGCACGTTCCGGTATATGTAACAGAGGATATGGTTGGTCACAAGCTCGGAGAGTTTGCACCTACAAGAACTTACAAGGGT
>JBGVIW010000110.1:0-2195 GCA_045128995.1 Ruminococcus sp. | reverse complement strand
GTGAGTTTGTCGCAATGCTTATGCTGATAAAGTCGGGAAAGGCGGAGAGCTGTACAACTGTGCCGGAGAAGATATATGAATAATAATACTATGGGAAAATATTGCAGGAGAAAAAGCTATACAGCTGCACGCTTTGTCATTAACAGCAGATTGAGTTTGTGAGGTGTACATAATGAACGAACAGATCAGAACATACCTTGAAAAATATCCTGATGATATTATTGAGATGTTCAGGAAACTACGACAGGCGGTATATGATAGTGTACCTTCGGTTTCTGAAGAGAAGATGTGGGCAAAACTGCCGAGTTATTATGTCGGCGAGAAATTTGTGAGACTGATACCATTTAAAGACCATATCAATGTTGAAGCACAGGCGATCGCTAAGCACAGAGAAAAGCTAGCTGGATATAAGTGCACGCCCAAGGGAATGCTTCAGATCTACGTAAATCAAGCTGTACCGAATGATGTATTAGGATTGATTTTTGCAGAAACATTAGGGGAATAAGCCATGTCATCAACAAAAGAATATCTGAATTATATACTTGACCAGCTTTCCTTGATCGACGGTATTACGTATCGTCAGATGATGGGGGAATATATTATTTATCATCACGGAAAAATAGCGGCTTATCTATGTGATGACCGCCTGCTTGTAAAACCTGTAGCAAGTACTGTGAGGCTTATGCCGGATGCAGTTTATGAGACTCCATATGAAGGCGCAAAGGAAATGCTTCTTGTTAAAAATGCAGACGACAGAGAATATCTTAAAGAGCTGTTTGAGGCAATGTATGATGAATTGCCTGAACCTAAGAAGAGGAAGAAATGACAGGAGGTAATTATATGAGATCATTATGCGGAGCGAACTGCAAAGATTGCAGTTATGGAAAAAGAAAAGGCTGTAAAGGCTGTATAACGTCAAATGGATGTCCATTTGGCAAGAAGTGCTTCATTCACAGTTATATCACAACCGGCAGTATTGAAGCTTATGAGCAGTTCAGGATTACGCTGATCGAAGAGTTCAACGGACTCGAAATCCCTGGAATGCCGGAAATCACGGAACTTTACCCCCTGAATGGTTCATTTGTCAATCTTGTGTATGCTATGCCAAATGGAGAAAAGGTCAAGCTGCTTGATGATAATGCTGTATATCTTGGGACGCAGGCGGTTTGTGATTTTGATGACGGATATGGAGAGAGATGCTTCGGACTTGTTGCCGGCATGGACTTTCTGCTTGTGGCTGAATACGGTGAAAACTGTAAAGATCCCGAGCTGCTGATTTATGTGAAACGCTAATCAAGGAAACACTGCACAAAGCACGGCGGTGACTTTGATATAATTCGACTGAGCGTATTCCGACAATCTTTGTACGGTGTTAGCATAAAATATATAGAAAAGGAGAAAATAATTATGATGAGAAAAAATTTCAAAAATTACTGTGCAGCAGGCTGTGCCGCTGTACTGGTGACAATGAGCGGGTGTACATATTCTATAGATACGCATCCGGAAAAGATATCAGAAACGACAGCTCCTCAGGTTTCAACTTCACAGTCCGTAACCGAGAAGGAGATATCGTCAGATATTCCGGAGACAAAGAATGAAGCTTCACAAGCTCCGGAGACAGAAATTACGAATTCACAGCCACCGGAAACAAGTCCAGCATCTGAGGCTGACATAACTGAAACTGAAGTGTCCGAAGAAACAGAAGCAGTCACTGAACCTGAATCAGAAGCTCCAGTGGAAACCGAAGAATTAACTGAGATTGAGGATGAAACTAAGGCGATCGCCGAAAATACAATAAGCGAAGCAGAGCTTCGCAGTCTTTTTGAAGAGAATCTGTACTGTATGAAAAATGTTTTCATGGCAGACCATCTTGCATATTCAGATGAAGCGATAGCTGATGATCATATTCACATGGTAACTGATGAGCGGTTTGCCGATTATAGAGAATTTGAAGCTTATGTAAGAGATATATATTGCGCTGCTGAGGCTGACAGACTTCTTTATAATTATCCTTACGATGGTACTCGGATCTATATTGAACACGAAGGAACATTCTGCATTGACAGCCATTATGCAAATGCAAAGGGATATTTTGTTGACTGGACAAGCATGGAGGTTACGATCGGTAATGCTGATTCTGAAAGATGCGAGTTCAGCGTTACAGGATATATTCAGGAGCCTTCAGATACTCCGGT
>JBGVIW010000109.1:0-5791 GCA_045128995.1 Ruminococcus sp. | reverse complement strand
TATACTTAGCCGGCATACGTGATGCGATATCAAACACTCTGCGGTCAGTCAGCGGCATTCTTATCTCAAGTCCAGCTGCATGGCTCATTTTGTCTACATTCAGGTAAATATCGCCCTCAAGCCATATCTGAATATCCACGATCTGCATCTTTGTCAGCGGATCAAGTCCTTCTGTTTCATCATAAATGTCCTTTACAAGATTTATCGGAAGAACATCGGGATTATAATTCTTCAGAATACGCTGCTTCTCGTCCTCCTTCATAATATTGGTGTTTCCAACATAGAAGGTCTTGAGGTTGTCACCGTAGCGCTCAGCATTGCGGTACATATTATAGCCGCCGAAAAACTCATCAGCACCTTCGCCGGAATAACAGAGTTTTGTATTCTTTGCAGTCTCACGGCACGCTATTGCGAATGCAATCGCAGATGCATCGCCCAGCGGCTGCTCCATATTGTACATAACGTAGGGTACGATATCAAAATAAGCCTCAGGCGTTATCAGACAGCGTCTGTTTCCTCTGCCGAGAATATCGGCTGTCTGCTTTGCAAGTCCGGACTCATCGAATCTTTCATCGTCATATCCACAGGATGCCGACATCTCTGCATCTGACATCGCCAGTACATATGAGGAATCAACTCCTCCTGAAAGGAATGACTCTGCCGTCTCATCAGCAGTCTTTACCTCGCTGAGCATCTGTCCCACCGTAGTATGGATCTCATCAGCCCATTCCTCCAGTGTTTTTGAATTATCCGGATGAAATTCCGGCTTCCAGTAACGCTCGATCGATATCTCACCCTTCTGCCATGTAAGACTATGCCCCGGAAGAAGCTTCTTTACACCTTTAAAGAAGGTATCCTCACCAGCAGTATAGGTAAGACTCATATATATCTGAAGCAGTTCTTCATTAAGCTCCTTCACAAAGCCGGGCTGCTCCATTATACGGCGTATGGTAGTGCCATAGAGAAGCTCTCCGTTTTCCGTCTGATAATAATAAAAGGGCTTTGTTCCGAAATGGTCTCTCACGCAGAAAAGCTTCTGTTCAGCATCGTCCCAGAGGGCAAATGCAAACATTCCGTGAAGGTGGTCTGCCATACGGCTGTTCCATGCGCTGTACGCTTTAACGATGATCTCACTTTCCCTCTGCTCACGGCTGAGTGAATTATCTATCCCCAGCTCTCCGCAGAGCGCCTCCCAGTTGCGTATATGACCTCTGTATTCCTTGATTTCTACCATACTGCACCTCATCATTCTGTAAATTTTCTACAGATAAAATAATAACACAAATCTGCCTTTTAGTCAAGAATTTATTTCCGCTCCAGCTAAACTGCCACACATTTTGATATCATCACTCGTCCCTCACTAAGCTCCGCACGCACCTTATCTCCCCTTTTCAGCACTCTGCCTATTATCATCGATGCAAGCTCATTCTCAAGAAGCTCCGTAATACGGCGTTTTATTGGTCTTGCTCCGAATCTTTCGGTATCCTTTGTGAGAGCAATAGTTTTAACCACCTCCGGAGTATAGCTCAGCTCGATTCCTACTCCGCAGGCGCGCTTTGTCAGATCATCAAGCTCTCGCTCACTGATTTTGATAAGATCTTCATCTCCGAATGAGCGAAATACAACGATATCATCTATCCTGTTGACGAATTCCGGACTGAAACGGCGGCGTATTGCCTCAGTGACACGTTCATTATCTGCGGCGCCAGTATCCTGATTAAATCCGAGCGATCCTCTCGAAGAAAGCTCCTGTGCACCTGCATTTGACGTCATTATTATTATGCAGTTGCGGAAGCTGACAGTTCGCATTGATGAATCGGTAAGGATACCGTCATCCAGAATCTGAAGAAGAATATTCAGCACCTCCTTGTCTGCCTTTTCGATCTCATCAAAAAGTATCAGTGAATAAGGATTGCGTCTTACCTTTTCGCATATATTTCCGCTTGCATCATCATACCCTGCATATCCGGGAGGTGCTCCAATGAGCTTGGATACGGAATGCTTTTCCATGAACTCCGACATATCAAGCCTTATCATACTTCTTTCAGTACCAAAGAGAAGCTCTGCAAGCGCTTTTGCAAGCTCAGTTTTTCCCACTCCCGTCGGGCCTGCAAAGAGAAATGAAGCTGTGGGGCGGCTCATGTCCCGAAGTCCTGATCTCGAGCGCATTACAGCATTTGCAACCCGCCTAACGGCATCCTCGTGACCCACTATTTTTTCTGACAGACGCTCCCTGAGCTTATTCAGATCATTAAGCTCCTCGCTGCTTATACGGCTGAGCGGAATTCCTGTTTTCACCGATATCACCGATCGGACATCCTCCTCACTAAGCGTCGTATCATCAGACGTTCCATTCACTAGCTTTCCTATTTCACTGAGCCGTATCGCTCCGCTTGTCATGTCAATGAACTGAGATTCCTCTGCAAGGGCTGATACTGACATTCGGATTTTAGCCTTTGCACAGGCTTCGTCAATTACATCTATCGCTTTATCTGGCAGAAATCTGTCGTTGATATACTGCGATGAAAGCCGCACTGACAGCCTTACGATCTCATCCGGTATTTTTACTGAGTGAAAATCCTCATACCGGCTTTTTATACCGGTGATTATCTCTACACATTTTTCCTCGTCAGGCTCGCTTACGTTGATTGGCTGAAAGCGCCGCTCAAGTGCTGCATCCTTTTCGATCGTTTTTCTGTATTCCTCAAAAGTCGTAGCACCAATGATCTGAAGCTCTCCTCTTGCAAGCTGAGGCTTCAGGATATTTGCCGCATCAATTGCCCCTTCAGCTGCGCCTGCACCACCTATTGTATGCACCTCATCTATAAATAGAATTATATTTCCAGCGCTGATAGTTTCATCAATACAAGCCTTGATGCGCTCTTCGAAGTCTCCACGATACTTTGCTCCTGAAAGAAGCGACGTGAAATCAAGTGCGAATATATACTTGTTCCTGAGCGTATCCGGTACAAGATTTCTCACAAATAGCTCCGCAACACCTTCTGCAATTGCAGTCTTTCCCACTCCAGCTTCGCCTATCAGACAGGGATTGTTTTTTGTACGCCTTGAAAGTACCTGAAGCACACGCTCGACCTCCCTGTTTCTCCCTATAAGCGGATCGTTCCTGCGGACTGCCGCAATATCAGTCAGATTTCGTCCATACTTGAAGAGGTTAGGGTACTTCGATGCCTTTGGCTTGAAGCTCACGCTGAACGTCTCCTGCACTTCCTTGGACATCATCACACTAAGCTCTGAATAGACTGCCTGTATGCTGATATTCATCTTTTTCATCAATGCCGAGCCGCTGCACGACTCATCCTTGATCAGCGAATAGAGCAGATGCTCTGGTGATGCCTGTTTTTTCTTGTCAGCAACAGCTGTAATATAAGCACCCTCGAGTATCTTTTTCAGGGCTGTTGTCATGCAGCTATGAGTCAGTGCAGAGGGATTGCCCTGACCTACCATCTGGATTATCTCGCTGTATAGCATTTCTGCATCCATTCCGTTTATCATCAGAAGCCTGGCGGCATTTGTCATTCCCTCGCTGAGTATCGAATACAAAAGATGCTCGCTTCCAACATAGGTATGCCCCATCTCCGATGCCGTCTTGACGGCTGCATCAATTATCTTCAGCGATCTGCGTGTAAACTTATCCGTATTAATCATCACTTACCTCCAGCTAGACTTTTCACTATATAAGTATGCCACGAAGTGAGTGCGATAACAGTCGAAAACGAATATCAGGAAAAATTTTGTAACACTTTTTCCGCTGTTTCATATTATGTACTATGAAACGGAAACAATCGAATCTGTTTCAAATACATTCTTTTAAGGAGTGCTTATTTATGTGTAACAATGGATGCTTCGAGGGTAACAGCTGCTGGTGGATCATTATCTTAGTGGTTCTTTTCTTCATTCTCTTCTGCTGCTGCGGAAATAACAACAATAGCATCGGCACATCATGCGGTTGCAACGACAACTGCGGCTGCTGCTGATAATTTAAATTAACTGCTGCTTTTGCAGTTGTACTCTCATAAGAGTTTTATATGTAGTTATCGGGGGAAACCTCTCTGAGGAAAGGTTCTCCCCCGAACCCCCTTCCAAAGACTTTTATACTAATTTCAGCCTGACAGGGCGCACTGAGAGAAAAAAGTAAAATTTCTCATTTAGTAATCAGTGCGCCCTGTCAGGCTGAAATTAAATACGAAAGTTTTAGGAAAGGAGTTTGAGGAAGAACCCTTTTTCAAAAGGGTTCTTCCTCAATAATACACGTAAAAACTCCTATGGGAGTACCGCTGTGAAAGCAGCAGTTTATCTTTTATTCTGACAAAGTGACAACCTTATTGCGTCGGTTTGTAAGAACTGGCTGTGCGTTATTAAGCACGGAGTCACCTGTTACAGTTACCTTAGCAATACTTCCGTCCGAGGGAACGGTGAACATTGTATTCATCAGAATAGACTCGATAATAGAGCGAAGTCCACGAGCTCCGGTTTTCTGAACGATTGCCTTCTTAGCAATCTCGATAAGCGCTTCGTCCTCGATCTCAAGCTCAATATCATCATAAGCAAACAGCTTCTTATACTGCTTTACAAGCGCATTTTTCGGCTCTGTAAGGATTCTTACGAGTGACTCCTCATCAAGCTCATCAAGAACTGTAATCACAGGAAGTCGTCCGATAAATTCCGGAACCATACCAAACTTTATAAGATCCTTCGGAATAACCTGTTTAAAGATGTTATTCTTCTCTTCCTTACGTGACTTTATCTCTCCGCCGAATCCGATCGGAGCCTTACCGATGCGCTTCTGGATAGTTTTTTCAAGTCCGTCAAAAGCTCCTCCGCAGATAAAGAGAATATTCTTCGTATTGATCTGAATAGTCTCCTGATTAGGATGCTTTCTTCCACCCTGTGGCGGAACATTAGCAGCAGTTCCCTCGATGATCTTGAGGAGAGCCTGCTGAACACCCTCGCCGCTTACGTCTCGGGTGATGGATGTATTCTCAGACTTTCTTGCGATCTTATCGATCTCATCGATGTAAATGATGCCACGCTCAGCTGCCTTTACATCATAATCGGCAGCCTGAATGAGGCGGAGGAGAACATTCTCAACATCGTCTCCGACATATCCGGCTTCAGTTATAGTTGTTGCATCAGCTATTGCAAACGGTACGTTCAGCATCTTCGCAAGAGTCTGTGCGAGAAATGTTTTTCCCACACCAGTCGGGCCGAGAAGAAGTACATTACTCTTCTGAAGCTCAACTCCGTCATCAGTATTTTCTTCCTGCTGACTGAGGATTCTCTTATAATGGTTATAAACAGCAACTGCAAGCGAGATCTTCGCCTCATCCTGACCGATAACATATTCATCAAGGAAGTTTTTGATCTCAACAGGCTTAAGCAGCTTAAGAGAAGAAAGCGACTTTTCCTTATCCGGCTTTGCGGCCTTGCGCTGAGCCTTTGAAACGCCGGGGCCAAAGATCATCTCATAGCAATAGCATACGCACTCATCGCAAATATTTGAGCTGCCTGCTGAAAACATACTATTGACTCTGTTTTCGCCCTTGCCGCAGAAGCTGCATGATTTAAAATTTTCTGCCATCAGCTATTACCTCTTTACTATTACCTTATCAATAATACCATATTCGAGAGCTTCCTGAGCCGTCATATAATTATCGCGCTCTGTATCGATCTCGATCTGCTCAAGCGGCTTGCCAGTGTTTGCAGAGAGAAGCTCGTTCATCTTCTGACGAGTTCTGAGAAGGTGATCCGAGTGGATCTTGATATCAGTACA
>JBGVIW010000108.1:0-2415 GCA_045128995.1 Ruminococcus sp. | reverse complement strand
ATTCTGTTCATTGATATTATTATACGTAAGCGTACGATATTTACGTAAAAGTTTCTGATTATATAGCGTGTAACCGATCCTGCTGTCACCGGAGCAGAGGATCATATTATTGTCCATTTTAAATTTTGTTGCTGTTTCGGCAAGAAAAACAAATGGATATTCAAGACCTTTTGACTTGTGTATTGTTTTGACTGCTACATAGCTGCCTGAAGCTGAGCTGATTTTTCCCTGTGAGAAATCGGCTCCGGTTTCAATTATACGGTCAATATATCTTATGAATCCAGAAAGTCCGGCTGAACCTTCGTAGGAGGTACTGCTCTCATAATTCTTTGCATACTGGATCAATGCACGTAGATTTGCCCTCTTTTTATCTCCGTCAGTATAAAGCTGCATAACTGAAATAAAATCAGTACTGTCATAGGTTCTGGCTATCAACTCGCTTACAGTCATTGTCACTGCTGCAAGACGAAAGCTGTTTATCGATTTCAGAAAAGAGCTGCATCGCTCAGCTAGAAGAATATTTGTCTCTTGAAGAGGATCGCCTACACTGATGGTATTGATTATTGTATAAAGATTCTGTTCCTGATCAATAGCCTTCAGGAAGGCGATCTCCTCAAACTCAAACATATACATGGGCGACATCATTACAGCTGCCATTGGTATATCGAGAAGCGGATTATCAATTATTCTGAGCAAGTCAATTAGTATCGCTATCTCTCGTGAAGAAAGGTACCCTTTTTCTTCTTCACCTTTAGCGTCTATCCCAAGATTGGCAAGCTCATTTATATATGTTTTAGTATATTTATTTTTTCTTATCAGAATGCAAAAATCCGAAGCTTGGCAGGGTCTGGTTTCGCCGTTTTTCATAACAACTGGTACTCGATCAGCGATCATCCGTGCTATTCTTGAAGCAGTGCAGACAGCCTCTACATCGGGTGATATATCATCGTCTGAATCAGTGCCATTTTCGTTTGCAGTATCTGAAAAATCTATCAGCTGGAGACTAGTCGCACAGTCGATTTTCTCAGCGGCAGCATCAAACTCCTCAGCTCCGAAATAAAGCTGTTCATCCTCATTATAATCAATATCACCGCAGTTTTTTGTCATCAACTGCGAAAATACAAAATTGACATACTCAATAACTCCATGAGAGCTTCTGAAGTTCTTATTAAGCAGTATAGAATAATTATCTGAATCCACACCAGGATAGCGCTGGGAGTGTTCCAAAGTTGATATAAAATTCTGAGGATTGGCTAATCTGAAGCGGTAGATAGACTGCTTTACATCACCGACTACAAAGGCATTAGAACCATAAACAGGCTCACCTTTGCCATCGAGACGGTAATTTTTTGAGATCAGTTTAAAGATCAGATCCTGCTTATTGTTGGAATCCTGATATTCGTCGATCATTATGACATCATAGTAATCCGAAATGCGGATAGCAGCCTCAGACTGGATAATTGCACCGTTTTCGTCTTCTTGTGCTAGCAGTTCAAGTACCAGACGTTCGCCGTCATCAAAGCTTATCGCATTTTTCTCGCATTTTCTTTTCCAGATAAACTCGTGATATTTTTTCATCATTTCGGTAAGTATCTCTGTAACGGTGCGGGTTTCAGCATAGTTGTCCTCGAAATCAATGAATACTCTTAGCGATTCAGAGACAAGCTGGATGACATTTTTTCGTTTGGCGTTGCAGAATTCCAGCTGTTCAGCATTAATATCATCAGTACGGCGAATTATAACGACTCTTCCGAAAGACTGACAGAAATCTATCACCTCAGAATCTGGACGTTTATCTGACTCAAAGAGTTCGATTGCTTTTTTAACACGCAGAATATCTTCCTCTGCCTGCTGAGAATATTTCACTGCATTCTTTTTTTCAGTATCATCAAATATATCCTCCATCATGTCAAGACGCTGCTGAGCAAGCTTTAAGGCTCGTGCAAGCTTTTCACAGCAAGCTGATGCGATTTTCTGATAATAGATCGATTTCCATGGATCATCCTGCAGCATTTTCAATGCACGATCCATCCATTTTTCCCTCATAGCTTCGGAAGAAAGGTACTTATCAGTGAGGTTTATCACCTGTACAAGCTTATCGTCATTTTTCAGGCAAAATTTATCATACAGATATGAAATTTTATCATATTCTTCAGAACTGTAGTAATTTATAAGCTCATCCATTGCCTGAGATTTTATGACATTATTTTCTGATTCATCCAGTACAGTAAAGCCAGATGTAATGCCCTGATCAGTTATATTGTCACGCAGAAGTTCAAAACAGAAGGAGTTGATCGTGGAGATTTTGGCACTCTGAAGAAGAGTCTGCTGCCTGAGCAAATGTCTGTTTGACGGATCTTTGAAGAGTAATTCCCGGAGCTTTGAATCAAGTCTTTTTCTAAGCTCAGCAGCTGC
>JBGVIW010000107.1:0-3882 GCA_045128995.1 Ruminococcus sp. | reverse complement strand
ACACCATTGAGGAAATGTAAGGAGGCTCTGTTTTATGAACGAATTTATCACTACTGCTGCTTCTGATATAAGCTTTATTGATGCCGGAATTACCGCTGTCTTCGGATATGCCGTTGTTTTCGTCGGGCTCTTCATTTTGATGGCTCTGCTGTATGTAACCGGCGCTTACTTCAAATCCAAGGACAAAAAGGCTAAGGCAAAGCAGGCAGAGACGGTTGCTGTTATTAGCGGTACGGATGGCCCTACGGCTGTGTTCAAGACTGATTCAGCTCCTGCTGCACCGCTCGCTCCCGGCTCTGCCGGCAAGGTAAAGCTCTTCGATGTTCCGGATAAGGAAGCTGCCATGATCATGGCGATCGTTGCTGATAAGATGCAGAAGCCCCTTAACGAGCTTCGCTTTATTTCAATAAAGGAGGTAAAATAATCATGAAATATAAAGTTACTTTGAACGGAAAAACTTATGAAGTCGAGGTTGAGGCTGGAAAGGCTGTTCTCCTCGATGAGTATGAGGCTTGCGCTCCTGCACCGGCTGCTGCTCCGGCTGCTGTACCAACTGCCGCTCCGGTTGCTGCCGCTCCTGCCGCTGCACCGGCTGCTGCTCCTGTAAATCTTGCCGCAGGTGAGACAATCGTCGCTCCGATGCCTGGCAATATCATCAGTGTTAACGTAAATCAGGGCGATACTGTAAAGGCAGGACAGGTCGTTGCTATCCTCGAGGCTATGAAAATGGAAACTGAGATCCCTGCCCCCAAGGACGGCACTGTCGTTCAGGTCGTTGCTTCAAAGGGAGCTGTAGTTGAAACAGGCTCACCTATTGTTGTTATCGCTTAAGGAGGGCATATATGGATATTCTTGAAACCCTTCAGAAAATTCTCGGAGATTCAGGATTCGCCGGATTCTTTATGGACGGCGGCTGGAAGAATCTTATTATGATCGCTATTTCCTGCGTCCTGCTCTATCTGGGAATCGTTAAGAAATTCGAGCCGCTTCTCCTCGTGGGAATCGCATTCGGATGTCTTCTTGCAAACGTTTCAAACTTCCTCGACGGCGGTGTAAGCTCAGCTGACGCACTTTATCACCCTGAGCTATGGGAGGCTTTCCTCGACGAGTCGAGTGAGTATTATCACAGCTATGGTCACATCATGTCCAACGGAGGACTGCTCGATATCCTTTATATCGGTGTAAAAACTGGTCTTTATCCGTCACTGATATTCCTCGGAATCGGCGCAATGACTGACTTTGGCCCACTTCTTGCAAATCCGAAGAGCCTCCTTCTTGGCGCAGCTGCTCAGATGGGCGTGTTCCTTGCATTCTTCGGAGCTATTCTCCTCGGATTCAGCGGCGATGAAGCTGCTTCGATCGGTATCATCGGCGGAGCTGACGGCCCTACGGCTATCTTCCTCACCGGAAAGCTTGCGCCTCATCTCCTCGGACCTATCGCTGTTGCAGCATATTCCTACATGGCACTCATTCCTATGATCCAGCCTCCGCTCATGAAGCTTCTCACAACTGAGAAGGAGCGTAAGGTAAAGATGGAGCAGAGCCGTGAGGTTTCTAAAACCGAAAAGATACTCTTCCCGATCATCGTTGCACTCTTCGTTATCCTCCTCCTCCCGTCAACAGCTCCGCTCGTAGGATGCCTGATGCTCGGTAATCTCTGGAAGGAATGCGGAGTTACAGGACGTCTCTCTGATACCGTTCAGAACGCTCTGATGAACATTGTTACTGTTTTCCTCGGAATTTCCGTTGGTGCAACAATGGTAGCTTCAAACTTCCTCAAGCTCCAGACTCTGTATATCGTTGGTCTTGGACTTATCGCATTTGCATTCTCAACTGTTGGTGGACTTCTTGTCGGAAAGCTCATGTATAAGCTCTCCGGAGGAAAGATCAATCCGCTTATCGGCTCTGCCGGCGTATCTGCTGTACCTATGGCTGCACGAGTTTCTCAGATCGAGGGACAGAAGGCTAATCCTTCAAACTTCCTCCTCATGCACGCAATGGGCCCGAACGTTGCTGGAGTTATCGGTTCAGCAATTGCAGCAGGATTCCTTCTTGCAGTATTTGGCTGATCAACGTAAAATTTATATAACAGAACCGCTTCTGCCGACTATGACAGAAGCGGTTTTTTGCGCATAAAAATAAAGGAGGCGAATAGCCTCCTCTTTTTCTGCATATTATTTAAGTACAGGGAACATTGCGGATGCGCCGAGCTTTTCTGCCATGATCTTTGCAGCCTTAAATGACATCTCATCATCTGTTATGAAGGATACGCCATTCTCTGTAACTGTCTTCTCAGCAGATGCTGACTCGCAGTCAGATGCTCTGAAGTACCATCTTGCTGTGAAGCTGTCGATACTCTCGATAAAGCTGTCATCCTCAGATGATTCCCATGACTGTGAAAGAACGGTTGAATCGTGATTGAGAGAGTTGATGAGATCGCCGGCAACAGCGCTTGCTGTCGGGAACTTACCTGCACCTCTTCCATAGAACATAGCCTTGTCCACTGCGTCACCGTCAACGAGAACTGCATTGAAAACGTCGCTGACGCTTGAAATGATACTGTCATGAGGAACGAGCATCGGCATTACACAGGGCAGGATCTTTCCGTTATCAAGCTTTCTTACATTAGCGATAAGCTTGATTGCATAGCCGAGGGAATCGGCAATCTGGACGTCGTTGAGGTCGATCTGGGAGATACCCTTTGTGTAAACACTCTTGGGGTATACGTGTTTGCCGTATACGAGTGAAGAGATGATGCAGATCTTTCTGCAAGCGTCGTGTCCTTCTACATCGGCAGTAGGATCCTTCTCGGCATAGCCAAGCTCCTGAGCAAGTCTGAGGGCGTCCTCGAAAGCCATGTTATCGTTATACATTTTAGTGAGGATGAAGTTTGTTGTACCGTTGAGGATACCGGAAACGGAGTTGATCTGGTTTGCGGCAAGGCACTTATAGAGCGGACGAATGATCGGAATAGCTCCGCCTACGCTTGCCTCGAAGAAGAAGTTGCAGTTATTCTCCTTAGCGATCGCAAGAAGGATATCTCCCTTCTCAGCAACAAGCTCCTTATTTGAAGTAGAAACGCTCTTACCTTTTTCGAGGCATGATCTTACAAAGGTATAAGCTGGCTCAAGACCGCCCATACACTCACAGACAGCAGTTACCTCGTCATCATTGAGGATATCGTTAAAGTCTTTAGTGAACTTATCGGCGTAGGGAGAATCCGGAAAATCCCTGAGGTCGAGGATATGCTTCAGCTCGATCTCTGTCCCTGCCTTCTTCTCGAAAATAGTTTTATTCTTGCAGAACAGCTCGGCAACGCCTGAGCCTACAACGCCGTGACCTAAGATTGCAAATTTAACTGACATAATATTAACCTCCGAAAATTACTCAGCGGAAAGGATCTTGACTTCCAGAACACCGTCGAGTTCAGTAATTGAATTTAATGATACAAGCTCATGAGCCGAGTCTTCAGTAAGCCTGAGAGAGATGTTTACAGCCGCCGCACCGTCGACAGGAATACTCTGGTTGACGGTAAGTATATTGGCGTCGATACCATGCAGGAACACAAGCACGCTTGAAAGCACACCTGGCTGATCGTTCAGCAGGAGATAGATATTGACTATCCTGCGGGTGAACAGCTCCTCATAGGAAAAAACGCAGTCCTTATACTTATAGTAGGCACTTCGGGAGATTCCGACACGTTTACACGCAGAAGCAAAGCTTTTCTCACCTTTTTGCGCCATCAGCTTCTTAACCTCGAGAACTTTAGTGAAAACGTCAGGCAAAACCTGAGCATCAGCAACGATGAGTTGTTTTTGTTTATCCATAATATAAAACCCACCCGTTAAAATTAGCGGAGCTATAGTCCGCCTGTGGTGAACA
>JBGVIW010000106.1:0-2180 GCA_045128995.1 Ruminococcus sp. | reverse complement strand
GGCGTCAGCCATTCCGATTTCATTGAACTCCACCCAATCGCTCGGAATGTCGATATATCCGTAATTTTCAGCGCCTACACGCTGGAATTCCTGATCACCATTCAAAGGTTCAAACTCAGTGACAGCCTCTGTTTCCGGAGCTTCAGTCAGAGGTTCCGGATCAGTTTCTGGTTCTGCCTCAGGCTCTGTTTCTGGATCAGTTTCCGGTTCTGTCTCCGGCTCTGTTTCTTGCTCCGTTTCTGGCTCTGACTTCTTCTTTTCATCTTCATCTGAATCCTCAACATATTCAAATTCATCAGAAAATCCAGGCTTTTCATCACCGCATGAAGTGAGTGCGCAGATCATAGAAAGCGAGAGCAATATTGTTATAAATTTACGCATTTTTAATATCACACCTCTCGATAATATACTCTATCAACTCAGCCACAGCACCTGTATCGCAAGAATTTTTCAATACGATATCCGCAGCAGCTTTAGCTGAAACCTCAGCATTTGCAGGAGCTGCGCCAAGATCAGCCTCGATCAGCATCTCTATATCATTATCAAAGTCACCGATCGCCACGAATGTATAGTCCTCAAAACCTTCGAGCTTGCGGTATTCTGCAAGCGCAGAACCCTTGGTAACACCAAGCGGAAGCATTTCATAGAAAATTTCAGATGATTTAACAAAGCTAACAGTATCATACCCCTGCTGTTTTGTAAAAATTTCAATCAATGGAATATCCTCTGGCGCAGTAGCAAAGAGTACTTTTAGCCACCCGCCATCGGCAACATCCTCAAGCTCGGAATAAAAGGGCGTGATCTTGCAGATTTTGGTGTGCAGTTCTTCATACGCGTTATTTCTTATAACAAAAGTTCCGTCAGCCTTGAGAATCTCTCCGCCAGCCTGAGGGATCGCATCCAGGATCTCTCTGGAAATCTGCTTTGCTTCCAACGGAAGCGGATGCGTATAGAGAACCTTATCGACGGTATAATCATATATTGCCGCACCATTGTACATTATCAGAGGTATTTTTAATTCAAGCATTGATCGGTATGACCCAAACGACTGAATCGTTCTGCCAGTAGCAACAGTAAACTTACCGCCAAGCCGCATGAATTTCTCGATTGCCTGCCTGTCAGTGTCGGTGATCTGCTTCTGCGAATTCAGAAGCGTTCCATCCATATCGCTCAGCAGAACTACCTTAGAAATATCCTCAAACATAGCATCCTCCTACATTTTTTCAAGCTTGTTCAGCACCGCTGCAAAATAGTCCGGAAGCTCACTGGAAAACTCAAGGTACT
Organism: Ruminococcus sp.; assembly: GCA_045128995.1. GTDB lineage: Bacteria > Bacillota > Clostridia > Oscillospirales > Ruminococcaceae > Ruminococcus. Next base: position 896 of record JBGVIW010000106.1, on the reverse strand, counting down.
CACCTGTTGTTGGGTGAATGAAGCCTATTTTTCGTGCATGAAGGCACTGCCCCTCCAGCCCTTTATACGGTTTTCCATACACATCGTCTCCCAGCACTGGATGCCCGATATACGAGAGATGAACTCGGATCTGATGAGTCCTGCCGGTTTCAAGCCGTAGGCGAACATGAGCAAAACCGCCATACTGCTTCAGCACAGAATAGTGCGTAACAGCGTGCTTTGAGTTCTCCTGAGTGACGCACATTTTCTTGCGGTCGACCTTACTGCGGCCTATCGGAGCATCGATCGTTCCGTGATCTTCACGGAAAGCTCCAACAGCAATCGCCTCATACTCACGAGTAAAGCTATGCTCTTTTATCTGTTCAGAAAGTCTGACGTGAGCATTATCATTCTTCGCAACTATCAGAAGTCCGCTGGTATTCTTGTCGATACGATGAACGATTCCTGGGCGGATCACTCCGTTTATACCGGAGAGGCTGTCTCCGCAGTGATGCAACAGGGCATTCACCATAGTTCCAGATGGATTTCCATGCGCCGGATGAACGACCATTCCCTTTTTCTTATTTACCACCAGAAGATCGTCATCCTCGTAAACGATGTCAAGCGGGATATCCTCCGCAACGGCGTCGAGCGGCTTCGGCGGCTCGAAGGAGATAACAATCTCATCGCCGGGCTGAACTTTGTAACTTTTGTTGACTATAGTGCCGCAAACGAGGACATTTCCATCCCTCACGAGCGACTGTACCGCCGAGCGGGTAAGCTGAGCAATATTGTCCGAAATATACTTATCAATCCTTATCCCAGAGACATCTGCCGGAACATTTATGACAAATTTTTCACTCATTTTCTACCGCCTTCTCAGCAGCTTCTGCCGGCTTTTTCTGAAGCTTCGGCTC
>JBGVIW010000105.1:0-35730 GCA_045128995.1 Ruminococcus sp. | reverse complement strand
AAACGCACCACAATATATAGTGGTGCGTTAAAATCAGGATACCGTATGGGTCAGGATGATACCCTTGATATCGTCATAGAATTTTGAGTTGTAACCGCCTGTTTCAGTATCAGCGTACTCCTCACTGAGATTGCCGTCATTAGCCTTGAAGGCTGTGTTTGTATCGATGCAGTACACTCCAAGCGTATCCGCAAGAGCAAGAACACGAGTGTTATAATCATTGATCAGAGCGTTCTTTGCGGAATCACCAAATACCGGCGGAAGCTGCATTACATATATCTTCATCTCCGGAAGCGAAGTTTTGATACCTGAAACCAAATTCATATATGATGATACCATATCATCAGTGACAGATGTACCAATATCGCTGCCAAGCATTATGTAAACATTCATCGGCTTCTTAAGTTTAAGAGCCTCTCCTACTGTAACCGTTCCGAAATTACTGTCGACCTTTGTATCGGAAGCAGTCGCCGCACTGAGCTGTTCATTGCCAAAAACATCACTGAATCCAGCATCCTTCATTCCAAGTAGCGTAGAATCAGTCACGAGACAGCAGTTTTCAAGGTAGGATATATCCATCGCCGCTGATTCCTGAACCGGATTATCAGCCTTCGGCAGGGTGATCGTATATGTCGTCTCAGCCGGAGCTGTACCTTCCTCAGTAGTCTCTTGAGTTTCACCTTCAGGATCTGCCTGTTCTGTCACAACCTTGCTGAAACCATCGCTGAAAAAGTCGTCATCTACGTTTGCCGCAATCATATAAAGCACAAAGCAGCCCGCAAATGTAACTGCAAAGAGAATTATCATAAGCCATATATTAAATTTTATCTTAGGTCCTTTTTTCTTTTTACCGGTGCTTCTCCGGACAGTTCTGTTTTCTGCCATAAACTCCTCCTGAATAGATACTGTATTTTATTATAACCGCTTTCAATCTTTTTTTCAAGTACTTTTGCTCCATTTTGTGCAGTTTTTTCCAGCGAAAAATCTGCACTTGCATAATTATGTAAAATAGGCTATAATAGTATAGAAATGTTTATACCTGATCGGAGGTCGTTATATAATGAAGGACGGTTTTTTAAAGATCGCCTGTGCTTCGCCTGATGTAAGGGTCGCTGACTGCGATTACAATTCAGACAGGATAATCAGCAATGTCAGAGAGGCTCATGATGCCGGCGTTAAAATAATCTGTTTCCCCGAGCTTTCTGTTACGGGGTATACCTGCGGAGATCTCTTTTTGCAGGACACGCTCCTGAAGAGCGCCGAGAAAAATCTTCTCAGAATAGCATCTGAGACAAGTGAGCTTGATATCATCTCTATCGTCGGCGCACCACTCATAGTTTGCGGCAAGCTTTATAACTGCGGCGTTGTTATTTCCAGCGGAAAAATAGTCGGAGCTGCTGCTAAGAAAAATATCCCTTCCTACAGCGAATTCTATGAAGCTCGCCACTTTACTCCCTCTTCGTCCGAGATATGCGGAAGCTTTGCCGGACTGAACGGATCTGATTTAAAAATACCGATAACTGATGGAATCTTTACTGTAAATTTCGGCGGAAAGCTCTCATGTTCGTTCGGTATCGAGATATGCGAGGATCTCTGGGTCGGAAGCTCACCATCCGCTGAGCTGGCTCAGAAGGGCGCTGATATTATTTTCAATCTCTCCGCCAGCAACGAGATCATCGGCAAGGCTGACTACCGCCGGACTCTCATCAAGGCAAAATCCGGCAGTCTCGCCTGCGCTTACGCTTATGCCGACGCCGGAATCGGTGAGTCTACTCAGGATGTTGTATTCTCGGGTCACAATATTATCGCCGAAAACGGCAGCATCCTCTCAGAATCTAAGCCCTTCATATGTAAAACTATAACTGCGGATATCGATCTTTTCCGGCTTCATTCCGAACATCGCCGGATGAATACCTTCACACGCAGAAAGCCCGACTCTCCTGCACTTTGTATTGATCTCAATTTCTCAGAGACTAAGCTCTCACGCAGATTTCCACAGACGCCGTTCATTCCGGCTTCAAAGGACACGCTGGACAGCCGATGCGAGGAGATCCTCACCATGCAGGCTGTCGGACTCATGACAAGACTCCGACACATAGGCTGCAAAGAAGCTGTTATCGGTCTTTCCGGAGGTCTTGATTCTACACTTGCGCTCATAGCTGCCGTCCATGCCTTTGATATGCTCGGTCTTGACAGAAGCGGAATCAAGGCGATCACCATGCCGTGTTTCGGAACTACCGACCGCACCTACACCAATGCCTGCCGCCTTGCAAAGGCATATGGAACTTCACTCGAGGAGATAAATATCCGTGAGAGCGTTTCGCTTCATTTCAGGGATATTTCCCAGAATCCTGATAACCACGATGTAACTTATGAGAACTCTCAGGCTCGTGAACGTACTCAGATTCTCATGGATAAGGCAAATCAGCTCGGCGGTATCGTCATCGGTACAGGTGACCTCTCGGAACTTGCACTCGGATGGGCTACCTATAACGGCGATCATATGTCGATGTACGGCGTAAACGGTTCTATCCCGAAAACACTTGTCCGCTGGATAGTGCGCTATGAGGCAATGAATTCCGATGCAGAGCTTAAAGAGCTGCTGCTCGATATTCTCGACACTCCCGTCAGCCCCGAGCTTCTCCCTCCGGAGGAAGATGGTACTATCGCTCAGAAAACCGAGGATCTCGTAGGCCCGTATGAGCTTCACGACTTCTACCTCTACTATATGGTTCGCTTTGGCTATTCTCCAGCAAAAATCTTCCGCATAGCCTGCGATGCATTTGAGGAGATCTACTCCCCTGAGATCATCATGAAGTGGCTCAGGAAATTCTACTGGAGATTCTTCTCGCAGCAGTTCAAGCGTTCATGCCTTCCCGATGGCCCGAAAGTCGGAAGCGTTGCGCTCTCTCCCAGAGGAGACTGGCGTATGCCCAGTGACGCTCACGCCCGCATCTGGATAAGTGAGCTTGAGGAAATCGAAAAAAACCTGAAATAAACCTGCTTGCAGGTAAATATAAAATTCATGGAGGACAAAAATATGAACTACAAAGAAAGCTTTATCAAATTTATGGTCGACTGCGGAGTGCTGACATTCGGCGAATTCACTCTCAAGAGCGGAAGAAAAGCTCCCTACTTCATCAACTGCGGCAACTACAAGACTGGCGCTCAGCTTGCAAAACTCGGCGAGTATTACGCTGAGTGCATCCACGCTAATAATATCCCCGTGGAAACTCTCTTCGGCCCCGCTTACAAGGGTATTCCGCTTGCTGTTTCAACTGTTGTTGCACTCAGCAATAAGTTCGGCGTGGATGTTTCCTACTGCTTCGACCGCAAGGAGGCTAAGGATCACGGCGAGGGCGGAATGTTCGTAGGAAAAACTCTCACTGACGGCGAAAAGGTTGTCATCATCGACGATGTTATGACATCCGGCAAGGCTATGCGTGAGTCTATGCCTAAGCTTAAGGGAGCTGCTGATGTTGATGTTACCGGCATGGTTATCACTGTAGACCGCATGGAAAAAGGTACTGGCGAGCTGTCTGCTGTTCAGGAAGTAAAGCGTGATTTCGGCGTGACTGTCTACCCTATCGTTACTATGGAGGATATCATCGATGCTATCCGCAATGATATCGTTCCCGGTAAGGAATACCTCGACAAAATGCTCGAGTACAGAAATACTTACGGTGTGAAATAAACCACTTCTTTTAGCAGTGATGCTTGTATTGGAGATTTTACGTATATTATTGAGGAAAACCCTTTTGAAAAAGGGTTCTCCCAACGGTCGTCTGTCCCCTCTGTCACTGCGTGACATCTCCCCACACTGTGGGGAGTCATACTCAAACTCCTTTCCTAAAACTTTCGTATTTAATTTCAGCCTGACAGGGCACACTTAACGCAGTAAATGAGAAATTTTTGTATCTCTCAGCGTGCCCTGTCAGGCTGAAATTAGTATAAAAGTCTTTGGAAAGGGGTTCGGGGTGACTCCCTGCGGGGCAGGGAGATGTCAGCGAAGCTGACAGAGGGTACGGGTGCCGGTTAGGCAGAACCTTTCCTCAGAAAGGTTTCCCCCGATAAATATATATAAAGTTTCTATACGAGCATCACTGCAAAAGAAGCGGTTTTGTTTTTATCACATCGCAAGATACTCTTCGAGCGTACCCGAGCCGCCGGTAGCGGTATATGCATAGTATCCAAGCACCTCGGATGCGTCGATCGCATCGATTGCTCCGTTTGCATCAACATCAGCAGCATACGACTGAAGCACTGTCAGTCCTGAAGGCTGGGAAGTTGCAGTATTTGCATACGCCGTAAGAATAAGCGAAGCATCAAGAGCATTTACATTGCCGTCATTGTCGACGTCGCCCAGCGAAACATCACCGACAATTATTGTAAGATCTCTCGTCTCAGGCTTGAAGCTGTAGAAATTAGTGAAGGAAAGCATTACTGCGCCATGCGATACAACACTATTATCGCCTTCAGTATTTTCAGAAGTAGCGAATACTATTTCATATACGCCTTCGGGAGTTTCACTATCTACGACAGCATTGAAATGTGCAAATGCATACTCGTCAGATGTTGCACCCAGTGCATCAAAAACTGCGATATTGCTATTCTTTGCATATGTAAAATAGAGAGAATTAATCTCCGGTAATTCAACAAGCTGCGGTACACTGCTAAATTTGAGTGATCCGTCGTCCTGAATCGACGCATAGCAGAAAGGTGTCTTGTCCGTTACGAACACATCTCCCTCTGAGGTAGTATATTCCTTGACTTCACCTGTTGACGCACTCGGATCAACAAGTCCGCCGAGGGTTATGTAATCAGATTCGCTCCTCCATTTTGCGGAAGCGGCATAAACTCCCTGTGAAGAGTTGGCATTCTGAAGCTCGTCCTCGATATAAACCGAAAGATCAAGCGTCAGATCTCCGGCAGAAAGCGCCTCAGGAGAAATGCAGATAGTATCGTCAGAAAGGATCTTCACGCCCTCAGTCTGCTCAGCTTTGAAATAGTATAGCGGGGCATATTTTTCCTCCGTCTGAGCGGAAGCAGAAAGCATAAGCGAAGCCGATGCAGTTATAGCAATAGACGACAGAAGCGATATTAATTTTTTCACTATAATTCCTCCTATTAGATATATTAAAGCTGCTCGCACATTTTCAGCACGATCTCAGCAACTCTTCTTGCGGCGATGACCTCGAACTCGTCGAATGACATCGCTCCCTCATCGTCAGCGTTATCAGAAATACATCTCACGCTTGCAAAGGGCATCTTGTTAAGGTAGCAGCACTGACCTACTGCGGCACTTTCCATATCTACAGCATACGGTGCAAGACGGCTCATGATATCAGCCTTTACTTCATTGCTGGAGATAAACGCCTCACCGGAGACGATTCTTCCTCTGAAGCAGTTTATTCCGTCCTCAGCACAGATCTTCTCAGCCGCAGCCATAACTCTCTCGTCAGCCTTGAAAACTCCGCAGTACGGAGGATAATCATTGAGGAAGTGAAGGTCGAGATCATGAGGGAGAACCTCACTTGAAACAACTATATCACAAACCTTTACCGCTGGATTCATACCGCCTGCTATACCGGCATTTATAACGCAGTCAGGCTTGAAATTATCAATAGCCACCTGAGTGCATACTGCTGCATTTACCTTAGCAATACCGCTGCATACATTCACGACAGTTTTTCCCTTGTAATTATTTATGTAATAATTGAAGCCTGAGATATTCTTTATCTCAGCATCACCGAGCATATTTCTGATATCAGCAAGCTCCGAAGGCATTGCTCCGATGATAACGATTGTATTCATTCTGTATTACCTCTTTCACAAATTTTTATAACATCCGCAGCCAGAACGACTGCTTTGACTTATTATATCACATCATGTCGGATAAATCAATAGGGACGCTGAGATACAGTTGCCATCCGGATACAAAAAAGGCGGATGAATATAAAATCATCCGCCTAACTTTTCTTTCTGTAGACTGTCGGAGTTACTCCGACCAGTTTTTTGAACTGACGCATGAAATGCTCCTCGTTGTCGTATCCGCACATTGCCGCAACCTGTGAAACAGTACATGACGTCTCGCTGAGGATCTCCTTTGCCTTTTCGATCTTTCCGCTTATCACGTCAGAAATGCATGACACGCCGAACAGCTCTCGATAGATATGCTGGAAATAGGAACGTGACATATTAACGCTTGCCGCCATAGTATCGACATTCCACTTCTGCTGTGGATTACGGTATATCTTCTCTCTCAGCTCTACCAGATCACTGTAATGCGGATCAATATTCTGCTGAGGTGTTCCTCTCAGCAAATTCGTCTCGCTGACCTTGATCAGAAGCGTCTTGAGCAGAGAATCTATCATCTTTGTCCTTCTCGGACTCACGGAATAGAACTCATTGGCAATATTTCTGATTATACCCGTAATAAATTCTGCGTCAGTATAGCGTATCAGGGTATTGAACGGAAGCTCGAGCGAATCAAATAGCTCACCATCTCCGTCTGCGTCAAAATATATCCAGTCATATATGAATACTCCTCCGTCGGCACGGTACTCCTGGAGCTGATTTGTATCATAAACCACAACTGTATCCTTCTCCGCACGCTGGGAGATACCATCCAGACTAAACACTCCGCTGCTTTTCATCAGAATAAGCATATACCCTTTTTTCGGAGCTTCACGCCTTATCTCATATCCGCTTCCGTGAACAGTATTCCATCCTATGCTGTATACATTCAATATGCGTCACTCCTTTGCAGCGATAAACCGCCAGTTGATATTCTTCCAGTAATCTCCGGCATAATCTATCCCGACTCTCGGAGCAGTTTTAATTTCCGGACGGAATCCATCGTCCTCGATCCAGATCTCATTGTTATCCCAGACATGCTGACCATTGAAGCTGCCGTCTATCTTTAGCGCCTTAGTAAGCTTTGCAGGGCCGTTATATATCTCGCCTGCTCGCAGAAGTATACCCTGCGGCTCATCCTTTTTACCGGTGATAACATTCATGAGCCAGTGCATTCCGTAACAGAGGTAGATATATATTATTCCCGGTTCACCGTACAGAAGCTCAGTACGCTGAGTTCTGCCCTTTGAGGCATGGCAGGCAAGATCCTCCTCGCCTCTGTATGCCTCAGTCTCAGCGATGCGCTCCCTCAGCTCAGTCCCATCCGGCAGACGATGCACGAGTATCTTACCCACCAGCTCCGGAGCTGCCTCAAGGCAGTCACGCTCAAAAAAATCAAGTCCAAGCCTGATATTGCTCATCATCCACCTCCGCTCAGACCCTGAGTCTCTGCTCAAGCTCGCCATCTGGCTTTACAAATGCAGTTGAGTAGTTGGTAAAGATCACCTTTCCAGGCTTTGCTCCGGATGGCTTTTTCACAAATTTTGCAAGGCAGTAGTCTACCGGAACAAGATTTGAATTCTTTCCCCTGCTGTTAACTGCCGCAATAACCGCCGCCTCCTCGATAGTTTTATCAGGAGGAGTAACCCCATCGGTGAGAATGAGAACATGAGAACCAGTTATAGCCTGTGTATGAAGCCATATATCACTCTTTTCCGCAAATTTCAGCGATAGCTTATCATTCTGGTAATTATTTCTTCCAACGAGGATAGTAAAGCCATCGCTAGATTTATATTCAATCGGCGGAAGCGCCTTAGGCGGCTTTCCCTTTTTTGTTGCAGCCCTGATATAGCCCTGTTCCTGAAGCTCAATGCGAAGCTGGATTATATCATTCTCCGAAACAGCTCTTGTAAGTGCATCAAAGACGCTGTCAATATACTGAAGCTCCTCCTCGCCCTTAGCTATCTGCTCAGTAAGCTTCTGCTCGGCAGTTACAGATTTCTTGTACTCGTTGTAGTAATGCTGTGCATTCTGCGCAGGAGTTTTTCTCGGGTCGAGGCTTATCACGACCTGCGGGCAATTTTCATCATAAAAATTCTCCACCGCAGCAGAGCTGTCGCCCTTCTGGATGCGGTACATATTTGCCGATATCAGGTCACCCCAGAGCTTGAATTTATCCCTGTCAGCGCACTGTGCAAGCTCCTCACGCTGAGCGGTTATTCTTCTTGCAGTACGCTCAGTAAGGTTCATCAGAAGCTTGAAAAGATCATTAGCACGCTGCTTTGTACGTGACGCACGGTCACGCTCAAAGTAGAAATAGTCCAGCAGCTCTGATGCAGAACCTATCTCTTTTGTATACATAAGTGTTCCAAACTGATTGAGCCTTATGAATGAAAAATCCTTTAGAACACCTTCTCGGTCGCTTGCAGCACTGAAGCAGCATTCACCTGTAAGAAGCTGTTCCCTCGTGCGTTTTATAGTATAAACAAGTCGTCCGAGCTGGTCATCCGTAATCTCGTCGGTCTGGATATGCGCTCCCCTGCCTGCAAAGAATGTCCACTCACGGGCAAGAATAGGTGAAATTCCCTCAAAGATCCTGATAAGTGCCTTTGAAAGCTCCGCAGGGGCTGCGCCTCTGAGCGCTGAGATAATATCCTCGTCGCTGGATTCAAGAAAATTCAGCCTGTCAGTTCTCGGAGGAAGAGTATACCTCATCCCCGGCAGAACCATTCGCTCACGGGACATTTCCTCATCTACACGCTTAATGCTGTCGAGGATCTTTCCCTCATGATTTATCAGCACAAGATTCGAGCATCGCCCCATTATCTCACAGGCTAGCGTGACTGTAACTATATCGCCAAGCTCATTCACGCACTCAAAATCAAGAAATAGTATTCTCTCCAGCCCGTCCTGACGCACATCTATTAGCTTTCCGCTTCCAAGATGCTTTCGCAGAAGCATACAGAACATCGGCGGAGTCTGCGGGTTATCCACAGGGTTTTCCGTGATGTGGACTCTTGCACTTCCGGCGTTTGCCGAGATGAATATTTTTTTGCCGCCGCTTCGTGTACGCAGGGAGATTATTATCTCCTCACGGGACGGCTGATGGATCTTTTCGACCCTTCCGCCCACAAGCGGCTGCAGCTCATTTTTTACTGCATAGAGAAACGCTCCGTCAAGCGCCATAGTATCAGTCCTTTGCTATTATTTCATATTCTTGTAAACAAGCAGCTCAAAATCCACCTGGATATCAAGCCTGTCAAGGGCTTCCAGACGCTGCTGCTCTGTTTTTCCTGTCTTATAGTAATAAGGTGTCATCGAGAAAAGGCTCTGAATATCTTCAGGCTGCCCGAGTGAAATGCTGTATGAAATACGCTTTCTGCGCATCAGTGCAAAGCCCTCGAGATCGTATGGCTTTACTTCGTTTTTATACGGGGTATCGTAGATCGCCTGCTTCATCTCCCAGAGATGGTTTTCAGACGGGATCGCCATTATCATGATTCCTCCGTTTTTCAGCACCCTGCGGAATTCCTCTCCGCAGTAGGGTGCAAAAAGTGTCACGAGCATATCGCATGAATCAGACTCAGCCGGAATGTGAAACACGCTCGCAGCAGCAAATCTTGCATTCTTGCAGCGCTTTGCAGCATATTCTACAGCGATTTTGGAGATATCAACACCATAGATCTGAGCCTGCGGAACTGCTTCTGCGATGGATTCGGTATAGTATCCCTCGCCGCATCCGGCATCGAGAATAACTCCCTTTCCGCCGGAATATCTGCTGACCGTTTCGCAAAGCGCATCCCTGAGACGGGAATAATACCCTTTATCCAGGAAATTTTTTCTTGCCTGCACCATGAGGCGATTATCGCCGTGCATAGTCTTGCCTACGTGCTTTGAGAGCAGAAGATTTACATATCCGCTTCGTGCGATGTCAAAAGAATGCCCCTTCTCACAAACATAGCTTTTCCCCGTATCAGCAAGCTTTCCGCCGCATACAGGACACATGAAAATACTCATTTTATCACCTGCTAAATATATAAAACGGGATCGGATGAACTGTCGGCAATGATCACCTCAAGCTGAGGGAACTGCTTTTCAAGAGTATATCTCAGCTCCTCAAGCACGATATTTTCAGTATTGAAATGACCGCAGTCATAAAGTGTTATGCACTTATTATTTGCGTCGATCCAGACATCATGCTTGACGTCGCCGGTAATATAGGCATCGCAGCCGGAGTTAACGGCAATATCCAGCATTGAACCGCCTGAGCCTGAGCAGAATGCAAATCTCTTGACATATCCGATATTTCTCTTATTCATTTTCACTACGCTGCATCCGAAAATATCCCTGAGCGCCATGCCGAATTCCTCGGCGCTGACAGAATTTTTCAGCTCTGCAATATACCCGTAGCCAAGTCCGTCGCCGCAGCTTTCAAAAATCTCTGGTTCACCCTCGAGCGCAAATCTCTCTGAGATCTTTCTGAGTATCACTCCGTTAGTACCGTCGGGAGACTTGTCGAGGTTCGTATGCAGGCATATTGCTCCGAGATTAGCCTTTATAAGTTCCATCACAGGCGAGAAGGTAGTTATCCTCTTCAGCGGCTCAAAAATCACAGGATGATGTGAGATAATGAGGTCAGCTCCTCTCATGCGAGCCTCCTCGATTGAATTAATGTCAATATCAAGCGTCAGAAGTACTCTCTCAGCCTGACCGTACTTCTCGACGAGGAAGCCGGAATTATCCCATTTCTCCTGAGTGCTGAAGGGATATCTGCTGTCGAGAAAGTCATAGATTTCAGCAATTGATACATCGTCAGCTTCGCTGGTTAGGTTATCAGCAAGTGTTCTGTAATGATGAGCCTGCCTGATGCGGCCGGCGGCATCGAGAGCGTCCGCCTTTTTACGCAATGCATGAGCCTGATTTGCGAGGTATTTAGCTCCGGCAGGATCCTGTGCATCAACATCTCCACGCAGACATGAAAGCTCAGAAACAGGAAATCCACACTCATTATAGTGCGCACGGATAACGATATACACCCTGCCAGTCTCCTCGACTGCACGCTCCTCGTCAATCTCAAAACCATTCATTCCCAGCCACTCACGAAGTATCTCCGCCTTAGTCATTGGCTGGAGGACGAGATTTATACTTTCATCAGCGATCCAACAGCATGCCTGAAGGATCTCGACTATCGTCTCGCCGCCCATTCCGGCAATGATCACATCTGACACTCCCTCATCGGGGACGTTCTGAAGTCCATCTGAAAGGACGAGCTGTATCTTATCTGACAATCCATATTTTTCGACTGTTTTAGCAGCAGCCTCAAGCGGGCCTTCCTTAATATCCGAAGCGATCACCTGACTGCACTTATTGCTGAGGATGAGATCTGCCGCAAGGTAGGCATGATCCGTCCCCACATCACAGGCAATCCCCTTTCCCGTTACCATTTCTGAGCATAATTTTAATCTGTTAAGCATATTTGCACCTCTGTAAAAAAATAACAGCGTGCCGTTTCAATAGCAGCACGCTGAAAACCGTTGCCGAAACAGCGGAGTTTCCTCTTACTTAGAAGAAAAGTGAGCGTTGAGCTTAGCCACAAGCTCGTCCGCATCGGTACCATGAACAGCGCAAGCCTGTTCAATAGTCTCGCTTCTGGATGCAGGGCATCCGAGGCAGTGCATTCCTATTTCAAGAAAATAGGGAGCTGCGTCGAAATCAGCATCGAGAATATCTCCGATAATTGTATCCTTAGTGATCTGCATAGTAATTCATCCTTTCTGCTCTATTTAAAAAATCCAAAGCACAGCAAAAAAGCTGTGCCGGAAGGATCGTTATGACGAATTAAGCTTCGTTCATCTTAGCAAAGCACTCGCTGCAATATACAGCTCTGCCTTCCTTAGGCTCGAATGGAACCTTAGCATCGCCGCCGCATGAAGCGCAAGTTGCTGTGTACATAACTCTTTCAGGTCTGCCAGCGTTCTTTCTAGCGTCACGGCAGCTCTTGCATCTCTGAGGCTCATTTACAAAGCCTTTCTCAGCATAAAACTCCTGCTCGCCTGCTGTAAATACGAACTCATTGCCGCATTCCTTACATACTAATGTCTTGTCTTCGTACATTTTAAATACCTCGCTTTAAATATTTGGACCACGATTGGATTTCCACCAACACCTTTGATAAACAACGCTCTTGAGTTAAGCTACCCGGTCATATTGATACGCTCTAGCGTACCAGGGCACGAATTTTTCGTCTTGCCCTCTGCATAGCATTGTCGACAGATTTCACAGTAATACCAAGCTTTCCGGCAGCAGACCTATAGGAATGCCCGCTCACGCAAAGCTCAAAAACCCTGCGTTCAGCCGGTGACAGCACCTTATTGATACTATCCAGCAATTCAGAAACATACGCCTTACACAAATAGATACTTTCAGGAGTTTCATAATCGTTCTCGCCCTGCAGTTCAGCAAGCTCGTCGATATCAGCGACCGGCGCCGCAGATTTAGATCCTTTAGCGAGCAGGGACTTCATTCGATTCTCGATACAAACCTCAGCAAAAGTAGAAAACTTCACATTTCTTTCGGGACTGAAAGCAGCGACGGCACTCAATAGTCCAAGAAGACCTTCCTGGCAGAGATCATCGCTATCCGTGTTAGAATTTGCATAAATTCCTGATTTAGTAAAAACAAGCCTCAAGTAGCGTGCAGCGAGAGCATTAGCAGCCGTCTTACTATTCTTAGCAGCAACAGCAAGCTCATCATCGCTCATATCGTTGAAATCATCAGAATTAAAATCCAAATCAAGCAAGTTATTCACCCGTTATCCTGAATGCGATTGTTTGTCAACACTTTAATTATAACATATTAAGTTAATAATGTCAACACCACTTGTATAACACCAAAAACTGTGCGTACCGCCCGGCAAATCGCCGAAGCGAATTCAGCTATAAGCATGAAATTATTATATCATATATTTTATAATATTTCAACTGCTTTTATGTAGAAATTTATTTGAATTTTTAGTGCATTTTACTAAAAATTCATAAGAAATAATAAAAGCGGATCCCGAAAGAACCGCTTTTATATTAATTAATTAAATTAGTTTCCGAGCATCTTAAAAATCGCCTCAAGATCATCATCCTGATTTGAAGCAGGCTTAACCTGTCCAAGACCAAGTCCGTCGATGAGCGGATTGTCGATCTGGATTACATCCTCTCCCTCGGCAGATGCAGCAACATCAGCAGATGCATCAGACTCATCATCAAATCCAGCAGCGATAACAGTGATAGTCATCTCATCCTGCATATCTTCCTTGAATGCAGTACCGAAGATGAACTCTACATCATCAGCAGCAGTATCTGTGATCATCTTTGTAGCAGCATCTACATCTGAAGAAAGAATGTCCTCAGACATAGCGATATTGATAAGAAGTCTCTTAGCACCAGAGATAGATGTCTCAAGAAGCGGGCTGGTGATAACTGCGTTTGCAGCTTCCTTAGCCTTATCCTTGCCTGAACCATGACCGATAGCCATATGTGCATAGCCAGCGCCTCTCATGATAGTAGATACGTCAGCAAAGTCAAGGTTTATGTATCCTTCCTCAACGATGAGATCGGAAATACTCTTGACACCTGTCTTAAGAACATCATCAGCGAGAGCGAATGACTGCATCATAGTAAGAGGCTTATCGAGACCAACGAGAAGTCTCTCGTTCGGGATCACGATAAGAGAGTCAACATATTTTCTAAGCTCAGCGATACCCTTCTCTGCCTGAGCCATCTTCTGCTCTCTTTCAAAAGCGAAGGGCTTTGTAACAACAGCAACAGTGAGGATATCCATTTCCTTAGCGATCTTTGCAACAACAGGTGCAGCACCTGTACCTGTACCGCCGCCCATTCCGGCAGTGATAAAAATCATATCAGCGCCCTTGAGATGTGTCTCGATCTCATCACGGTTCTCCTCAGCAGAACGCTGACCAACCTCGGGCTTATTTCCAGCACCACGGCCCTTAGTAAGCTTAGCACCGATCGGGATTCTTGTAGTAGCCTTTGACTTATTGAGTGCCTTTGCATCTGTATTAACAGCGATATATTCGATATTATTAACGCCTGACTCAACCATACAGTTAAGAGCGTTACCGCCGCCGCCGCCGACACCAACGACCTTTATATTTACATCGGGTTCGAGTGCTTCCTCGTAATTGAAATCTGACATTTAAACTCCTCCTATTGTTTTTCCTGTGTTTTTATATAAATTTTGATTACTCACAAAAATACACTTATTATTTTATCATATGAATTATAATTTTTCAAGAGCCTTTAGAATATTTTTAAATTTCTGCACATTTGCACAATTTTATCAAGCATGAGTATGATGTTTTGCACAATATTCCAAGTAATGATCAGTAGTTACTTTCAAGGCCTGCGGTAGAAGGTTCGGTTGACTGCTGGGAAATATCTCCTGTCGGAGCTTCTGTTGGAACAGGCATTCCATTTATATCAGTCATCGGCTGTGTAGTAGGCTCTGTATCCGAACCAACAACATAAGCCGGTTCATCGCTTGTACGGAAGCTGCACTCATTTGAACCGATCATTGTAATGAATCCGGTCTTACCCTTGACATTCTTATCATTCATGACATTTTCCGCCATATTGAGCTTATACTCGATATCAGTCCAGTTTCCCATCTTGAAGATGATTCCGTTGTTATAATTTACGATCATCTCGTACTTATCGGTCATATCGACGCTGGAAATATTGCAAAGCTCCATGGAGTTTACCTTTTCTCTCAGCTCTGTGAATGCATCATTTTTCTGCTCATCTAGGGATACTATCTGCTTTCCGGGCGTTGTCACCGATGGATCAAATCCGTAGAATATCGGCAGTCCCTCGGTGATAAAGCCGTTATCTGCAAGTATTTTTCCCTGCTTGCTCACAAGCAGCGTTCCCATTTCATATACCACATTGAAAGCAGGCACACATTTTGTTACGGTTATCTGAAGTGATGACGGGAAGTCCCTGTCGACGTGAGCTGTTTCTATGTAGAGAAGACTATCCAGAATTTTCTGTTCACTTTTTCTGGTATCGAGCCTGAAGAGATTATCTCCCTCCGAGATCCCAGATGCATCAACAATTTCCTGCGCAGTATATTGATCTGACTCTCCGGCAACACGTATCTCATTTATATTGAATAAAAACGTATAACACACCGTTATTCCGACCGTTATCACCAGAAGCACGACGATCAGCCCATATAGATTCATCTTACGCTTTCGTCTGCGCATCCTCTTGCTGCTGTTATTTCTTTCGACACTTGTTTTCTCTACGTCTTTCATACTCTCTCCCGAATTCTACTTTTCAGTACGTTTTACAACACCGCCAAGCTTTACAGCGGCGTTCTCGATTTTTTCATAACCTCTGTCGATATGCCCAAGACCGGTTATTTCGCTTATTCCATCAGCCGCAAGCGCAGCGATCACCATTGCCGCTCCTCCTCGTAAATCAGTTGCCTCGACGTTAGCTCCATAAAGTCTCGGTACGCCTTTGATGACCGCAGTTTTCCCTGAGACGTGGATATCAGCTCCCATCTTCACGAGCGCATCCGTATGGCGATAACGGCAGTCAAAAATATTTTCCTCAAACACGCTTGTACCGTCAGCCTTTGTCAGGGCTGCCATTATAAGCGCCTGAGCGTCGGTAGGAAATCCCGGATGCGGCATTGTCCTTATCTTATCCCTGACCGCCCTAAGTCTTCCAGAGCTTCGCATATATATGCGATCGCCGTGACTGTAGATACTGCACCCCGTCTGCTCAAGAACCGAGATAAACGGTTCCATTGCAGCTGTACAGGAATTTGTCATGATAATTTCTCCTCCGGCAGCTGCTATCATACAAAGATATGTTGCTCCGACTATTCTGTCGGGCATTATTGTATATTCGCAGCCGTGGAGTCTGGGTTTGCCTTTTATTATGATACTGCTCTCGCCGTCTCCGGAAATATCAGCTCCGCAGGCTCTGAGGAAGCCACAAAGATCGCATATCTCTGGCTCACGTGCCGCATTATTTATCACAGTCTCTCCGTCAGCAGTTACAGCGCACAGGATTATATTTTCAGTTGCGCCGACCGACGGAAACGGAAGTGATATCCTTGCGCCATGTGCTCTTACTGGACTTCGGCAGGTAATTCTTCCGAAGCTTTCTCTTATATCGACGCCCATTTTTCTCAGTGCGGCAAAATGCATATCGATCGGTCTGGGACCAAGCTCACATCCTCCGGGACAGCACACAGTACATTCACCCGTCCTGCCGAGCAGAGCGCCTAGGAAGATGATCGACGAGCGCATTTCTCGCATAAGCTCCTCGGGAATTGAAGTTTCACTAACTCCTGCCGCCGATATCACGGCAGTATTTCCCGAAAATGTACATCTGCATCCCACACAATTCAGTATCCTGGACGCAGCAAAAACATCCGTAAGTCTCGGACAGTTTCTGAGAATACATTCTTCTCCGCTCAGGATCGCTGCCGCCATTATCGGAAGTGCGCTGTTCTTGCTTCCCTGAAGTGTGATCTCGCCCCGAAGCCTGCGGCCGCCGTTTACAATCAATTTCTGCATCAAACCACCTCACAGCTTTTTTTCTATACTATGCTGTGAGGAATTTTTGTGTTACTTAGTCTTTTTCATTGCCTTCTCACGGAGCTTATCAATAACCTCTAGGATTCGCTCCGGTGTATTATCAAGGTGAAGTCCGGCTGCATTATGCGACATCACTGCAAGCCTGTCAGGATCATTATACAGCTTCTCGATGGCAGCAATAATTTTTTCATTTGTAACATCCTTCTGCTCCATGACTACAGCTGCGCCAGCCTTGCCAAGTACCATTGCGTTATGATACTGATGATTTCCAGCAACAATAGGTGAAGGAATAAGTATAGATGCCTTTCCGGCAGCTTCTAGCTCCGCAAGTGTAGATGCTCCAGATCGGCACACAACAAGATCTGCCGCCGCAAGACAAACATCCATATCATTGATATATTCCGTGATCCTCAGGCGATCACTCTTCATGGGAATTCCTGCTTTTTTCATCTCATCAGGAAAGGAATCCTTGCCCATTCCGCCATAGCCGTGGATATGATTTATCTTCAAGCCCTTTTTTGTATGCCACTTGATAGTCTCCGCCATGGTTTCATTGATGCATCCCGCACCAAGGCTTCCGCCGAACGACAGAATTGTAAAGCTGTCATCAAAACCAAGTCGGCGGCGTGCTTCAGACTTGCTCATCTTAGTTATGTCACTTCGCACCGGAAGTCCCGTAACACTGTACTCAAACTTATCCTTTTCCATATAATCGAGCGCTTCGATCACCGTAAGCATTACATGGTCGACCTCTTTTGCGAGGAGCTTATTGGTCACTCCGGGAAAAGCGTTCTGCTCGTGAATAGCTGAAGGAACTCCCATCCTTGCAGCCTTACGGATCACCGGCCCTGCGGCATAGCCGCCTGTTCCGATGGCAATGTCAGGCTTAAATTCGTTTATGATCTGCTTTGCACGTCTGCCGGACGTTGCAAGATATGCAACCGCTTTGATATTTCTGCCGATATTTTCGAGCGAGATCTGACGCTGGAAGCCGGCAACCTTTATAGTCTCGAGCTTATATCCAGCCTGCGGAACGAGACGCGCCTCCATTCCGTCAGGTGTTCCTGCAAAGAGAAATTCTGTATCTGGATATTTTGATTTTATGATATCAGCGATCGCAAGCGCAGGATTTATATGTCCGCCTGTTCCGCCGCATGAAAATAATACTTTCATTTACTGCTCCTTAAAATATAATTCAGGCATTATGCCCTTTTGTCAGCTGGCTTCGGCACAGGTGTCTTTTTTGCCTGTACTGGCTCATGTTCATCGGGATAGTATCGCTGCTGAGAGATGTTCAGCATTATTCCCATCTCCGCAAGCTGCATTATCAGCGCTGTTCCTCCGTAGCTGAAGAATGGAAGGCTGATACCGGTGTTCGGGATGAGATTGCTGACTACCGCAAGATTAAATACCGTCTGGATACCTATCTGAGTAGTTATTCCCACGGCTATGAGCATTCCGAATCTGTCTTTGCATCGTGCCGCTATCGAGAAGCCCTCTATTACGAGAAGCAGGAATACGATGATTATTGCAAGTGCTCCGACAAAGCCAAGCTCCTCACATACGATCGGGAATACGAAGTCATTTTTTGTCTCGGGGAGATAAAGATATTTCTGACGTGAATTTCCGAGTCCGAGTCCGAATAATCCGCCGGAGCCGATAGCAATAAGCGAGTTAGCAGTCTGCCATGTATCGTTAAGGACATCAGCAAACGGATCCTGCCATGATTTGATTCGTGTAGCAACATAGCTTCCCTCGATGCTTGCCTGCCACTTGATCACAAGTACACCGATCACGATCGCTCCGATCGCAAGAGGAAGGAACTGACGGCGATTAGCTCCGCCGCAGAGAACCATTGCTATCGCAATCGTCACGATGAGTGCCAGACCCGAAAGGTGAGGCTGTAGGAAGATGCAGATCGCATACGGAGCAAGCAGCATCACATATTTTCCGATACCGATCTTGAACTGATTCATTTTATTGCCGTCCTTTTCCATGCTGTATGCAAAGAAAATGATAAGAGTAAGCTTCGCCACCTCAGACGGCTGGAAGTTGACCGGCCCGATAACAAGCCATCTTGTAGCTCCCATGTTACCGCCCTCATCTGTACCCATTACAAGTACGAGTACGAGAAAGACGAATCCTACAATATACGCCAGTCCGGCAATATTGAATTTTTTAAGGAAAGGAATCCTGATTTTCTTGAAGTTGTGGTAATCCATCTTCATGAAGAAGATCAGTGCAATAAAGCCAATTCCTGCATTTATGAGCTGATTTTTGGCATAGAACAGTCCGTCGCCGCCCTGTTCACTGTATGCCCAGGCATAGCTTGCCGAGGACATCATTACAAGTCCCACGACGAGCAGTATCATTACATAGGCAAAAAAGGGAAGACTCATATCTCCGTTTCTTTTATCGCCGAGAAACGCTTTTGCAAGACCTATTGAGCTTTTTTTCTTTTTGGTACGTGCCGCCATTTTTACCTCCTGTAAGCCTGTATGACGTTATTAGATAAATAAAGTAAGAATTCCCAGTACACCGGTGATCATTGCGGTGATAGAGAAGGTTATCACGATTTTATACTCACTGAAGCCGCTAAGCTCGAAGTGATGATGGATGGGAGTCATCTTGAAGATCCTCTTTCCCTGATGAGCCTCTCCGGTAGCCTTGAAGTGCTTTCTTGCGGTATACTTGAAGTAGGATACCTGAATCACGACTGAAAGTGCCTCGAAGATGTAGACAAGCGCTACGAGGATGAGAAGGAGATGCTGATGAAGTGCAATTCCGATCGCAGTAACTGCTGCTCCGAGGAACATTGAGCCTGTATCTCCCATGAAGCATTTTGCGGGATTGAAGTTCCAGAGAAGGAATCCGAGACATCCTCCTGCGAGCGCCATTGTAAAGAGAGACAGCTCATTTTCCTTGAGTATCGAGCAAGCTACTGTAAATACCAGCATCGCCACGAAGGTCACTGAACCGCAGAGTCCATCAACTCCGTCAGTGAGGTTAACTGCATTCGTAAGGTAAATGATAACGGGGATCATTATGATATAGTAGAATACTCCTGCATCAAACGAGAAGAAACCAAGATCAATTACAGTGGAGGTATCTCCGAACTGATGCATTGCAAAGAGGAAAGCTACTGAAAAAACAAGCTGAAGTGCCATCTTCTGCTTTGCAGAAAGTCCATCATTATTCTTGCGGGCAACCTTGATGAAGTCGTCAATAAAGCCGATAAGCCCAAACAAGAGTGCAAATCCAATGCAGGTCAGAAAACGGAAAAACGCATCCTGATTATCCTGACTTGTCGCATCGATGCCGCAGCGCCATCTGTAGAGACAATAGCCTCCAACAGCTGCGATTACGGTCGATATAATGAACATAAATCCGCCCATTGTCGGAGTTCCCTGTTTTTTAGCGTGCCACTGAGGCCCTTCCTCAGTCTTGATCGGCTGTCCGAACTTCAGTCTGTGAAGCATCGGAACAAGGAAATATCCTGATATTGCGGCGATTGCTAATGATAAGAATGATACTGCTAAATTTATCCAGAATGGCATTTTGTCTCACTTCTCCTAAAAAATTAAAGTAATCTGAGTCCGTCTGCAACGACCTCACGCTCATCGAAATGTATGTGTTCTCCGCCGGCAAGGATCTGATAGTCCTCGTGTCCCTTTCCGGCAAGGACGATGATATCGCCCTTCTGAGCGATCTTCAGGGCATGATAGATTGCCTCTCGCCTGTCTGTCACGACATCGTACGGTATCTCCGCACCCTCCAGTCCGGTCAAGATATCAGAGATTATCGCCTCAGGCTGTTCGTCACGGGGATTATCCGATGTGACAACAAGTCTGTCAGCATATTTTGCCGCTGCGGCAGCCATCTTTGGCCGCTTTCCGGCATCACGGTTACCTCCGCATCCAAAGAGGCATATAAGCCTGCCTTCGGTATATTCTTTTACGCTCCGGAGAACATTCTCAACAGCGTCAGGAGTATGTGCATAGTCGCATATTACAGTAAAATCCCTGCCGGTAGGGATGATCTCGCATCTTCCCTTTACACCGTTATATTCTTCCACTGCATTTATTATCTGTTCCATACTTATTCCGCAGTTCAGACAAGCCGCAGTTGCCGCTATCATGTTCGAGACATTGAACATTCCCGGCATACGCATGTTCACAAGGTGTGATTTCTCACCGTCACACAGCCAGAAGCCTGTTCCGGTGGACTTTATTTTGATTCCGTCAGCATAATATCCGGCAGCATCCTTTACGCTGTAGCTGATCTTGCTGCACTCTATTTCGGAATAAAGCCGTCTGCCGTACTCATCATCGATGTTCACGACAGCAGTTCCACAGATATCAAAAAGCATCTTTTTCGCCTGATAGTAATTCTCCATATCGCCGTGATAGTCGAGATGATCCTGCGTAAGATTAGTAAATACCGCTGTTTCAAAGAATGCGCAGCCGATCCTGTGCTGGACAAGACCGAATGAGGATACCTCCATTACCGCATAGGTGCAGCCTGCTTTTACCATTTTATCGAGCAGTTCCATGAAATCAAAGGTCATGGGAGTAGTGTTGCTGGTATGAACTACCTCATCGCCGATCTCATTCTGGATCGTGCCGATCAGACCTACCTTATGACCATTCTGCGTGAGGATATGCTTAATCACATTTGTGATCGTAGTTTTGCCGTTTGTTCCGGTAACGCCGATAAGTCTGAGCTTTCGCTCGGGATGCCCGAACCATGCGGCACAGAGATTTCCGTAGAGGCGGCGTGAGTTATCTGTAAGGATCTGCCTGTCGCCAAGTCCGAGGTCACGCTCGCACACGACTGCCGCTGCACCCTTTTCCAGCATTTCAGCAGCTGCATCGTGTCCGTCAAAGCTTCCTCCCTTTACGCAGACGAAAACACATCCCGGGCATACTTTTTTTGTATTATCAGTGATTGCTGTGACCTCAACGTCAGAAAGAGCTGTCACTGCATTATCTTCAAGCAGCTCATATAATTTCATAATCCGCCTCCTCAGATTTTTTATTGCATATTAGTCTGAATTTTCATTAGCAAGGAACTCGATCTCAACAACAGTTCCCTTCGGGACCGAAGTACCGGGTTCGATCGACTGGCTGTATACTCGTACATCTGATCGCTCCATTGAAGCGCCAATAGAAACAAAGTTCAGCTCTCTCCATGCAATAGAATCATTTGCCTGTGAGGGTGACATACCTCTGAGATCCGGAACCTCGGTATATTCAGTAGTATTCTCCTCAGTATACAGGTATACGCATCCATCATTTGAAATAGAAGAACCCGTCATAGGTGACTGAGCTACAACATTTGCGCCCTCGCCGATTACAGTGTAGTCGATTCCAAGTCCCTCAAGTGTTGCAGTAGCATCAGAAAGCTCACCCTCAAGCAGCGGAACCTTGACATCAAGATTCGCCATCTCTTCATCAGTATACTCAGGATAGTATCCCATATACGGAAGAACATCAGTGAGGATGTCTCTTGCCGTAGGCACGGCAACCTTACTTCCGTAATAATCGATCTGCTTGTTTGGCATATCTGCCATTACAAGGAGAATGATCTCCGGATCATCAGCCGGTGTAAAGCAGACATATGAAGCTGCATACTCCTGATCCTCTGCGTCGTCACCAGTAAGACTGAGTCGCTGAGATGTACCGGACTTTCCTCCGATGGAGTAGCCCTTGATGGTAACGTTACCGCCGTTATTGTCAGTTACTACACGCTCGAGAGCCTCACGCATCTTAGCGGAAGTATCCTCAGAGACTACCTGACGCTTAACTGTTCTTTCATTATTGAGTACAACATTTCCGTCCTCATCAACGACCTTGTCAACAACATAAGGCTCAAGAAGATAACCGCCGTTGATCGCAGCGCAGTACGCCGTGATCATCTCCATGGGAGTTACGGTATTACCCTGACCGAATGAACATACAGCAAGGTCGACATTAGTCATCTCATCAGCTTCGTAATGGATACCCATACTTTCGCCGGGAAGATCGATGCCTGTTTTTTCGCCTAGACCGAAAGCTTCAAAATAGTAATAGAACTGCTCAGTACCAAGTCTCTGACCGATCTGCATGAATGCAGGGTTGCAGGAATTTGTAAGAGCCTGGAAGAAGCTCTGGGTACCATGACCTGATATCTTATGGCACTTGATAGGTGCAAGTGCTCCGGCAAGCTCTACCTGTCCTGAGCAATAGAAGCTGTCGGTATCGAAATTAATGAGATTCTCCTCGATAGCCGCAGCACTTGTAATAACCTTAAATACAGAACCCGGCTCATAGATCTCAGTAATACATTTATTCTTCCACTGAGCCTCTCTCGCCTCAGACTTTGCAGCCTTAGCCTCATCACCTGTAAGCTGAGCGATCTGCGACGCAACATTCTGATCTGCGATCGCATAAGGATCGTTAAGGTTGAAGCTCGGACAGCTTGCCATAGCATAGACCTCGCCTGTTTTAGCGTTCATAAGGATCGCACAAGCACGGTTTTTTACCTCGTACTCATCAACCATTTCCTGAAGGTGCTTTTCGAGGTAATGCTGAAGCGTCATGTCGATTGTAAGGTAGAGATCGTTACCGTTTTCAGCCTCATAGGTCTTGGAATAGCGGTACGGAAGCTCATTACCATTTGAATCCTTAGCGGAGATAGTCTTTCCGTCGATACCGGCAAGGTACTCATCATAGTAAGCCTCAAGACCATACGCACCGCTTCCGTCAGCTGAAGTAAAGCCGATAACAGAAGCCGCAAGCTCCTGCTGGGGATAATATCTCTTCGTATCCTCCTCAACATTGAGCGAAGTAAGACCATACTGATTAAAGAAGGCAAGAAGCTCATCCGCAACAGGCTTTTCGACCTGATCCTGAAGAACGCTGTACTGATTATTCGCCTCCATAGCTGAATAAACCTTTTCAGTAGTAATTCCGAGTCTCTGAGTCAGAAGTGTAACTGCTTCCTGTCGGAAAGCCTCAGCTGAAACCGGAAGCGGATTCTTCTCTGTTCCGTCGTCATTATACTGTGGAGTATATGTACCAGCAAGCTTTTTAGCATTGCGGGTATCAATAGACTTTTGCAGCTCTTCCATTTCAGTCTTGAAATGTGTCGGGTCGAGGAATATCTTATAAACCGACGCACTCTTTGCAAGAGGTGTACCTGTAGAGTCATAGATCGATCCTCTATGAGCAGAGATGGGAATTGAGCCAAAGTGCATATCATTCGCCATCGCCTGGTATTTATCGTTATCCAGAACTGAAATTTTGAAAAAATTCAGTATTACGAAGCCAAACAGAACACAAAATGCAACTGTCATTACAAGTTTTGTTCTGAATCTCATCGTTTTTGAAGGGACATTATTCATCAGATCTTCCTTTCAGTTCGAGCAGTATTTACAATTTCTGCATTTTCTCTATAAATAGAATAAGGCAGGGAACGCTACGATACCCCGCCTTTGAATGCCGTTATTTCCGGCATCCGCTTCTTATGATACGACGAAGGATGTGTGCTCATCGCACGGAAGGTTCACTCCGGGGCTTCTCTTTTTATTTATACCTCCGGAGTGAGCATCCCATTATTCCGATCACCCGTTGTATCTCCTTGTTCTACATATTACTACGGCTTATATCTGTTTTGCCGTTAGTCTACTTAAATTCCCTGGACAGTCCATGCATTATATATATATTGGTACTATCCTCTGAAATATTCCACAATATCATCAAAGAGTCCCTCTATCTTAGAAAGAAGACCCTCCTCCTGCTGAGGAATATTCACAACGTCATCTGTCTGAATCTTGATGTACTCTATCTGGGATGAATCTATCTTTGTCATTCCGAGCACATTCTCTGCATAATCTTCGACGTTTTTAGCAGTCATTCTGCTTTCAAGCTCAGCTTGCAATCTTACATTTTCGGCCTCCGCAAGGCTTAGTGCGCTATTCATTGATGACATCTTATTATATACAGTATTTCTTCTGTCAAGTGAATAAATAACTGAGCCAAGCAGCACTGCTGCCAAAACAGATAGCAAAATAATAGTTAACACAGAACCGCTTCTTGCTTCCGTCTGTCTCATTTCGATCTGCGGTTCACCTTCAGGATGTACCTGAACAGGCTGATGGGGCTCCGGATATCCGGAAGGCTCGGCTCTGTTGTAGGTACCATTCTTATAGTAAAATGCCGAGTCTCTCTCACCCATTGATTTCCGCACTCCTTTCAATTATTCTGAGCTTTGCACTTCTGCTTCTGTTGTTTCTTTCAAGTTCCTTTTCGTCCGCTTCGAGCGGCTTTCTGTTCACAAGTTTTCCCTGCGGCTTGTGACCGCACACACACTGGGGAAAATCCGGCGGACAAATGCACCCTTTACACCATCCTGCGAATCTCTGCTTCACGAGCCTGTCCTCGAGTGAATGGAAGGTTATCACAGCAAGTCTGCCGCCTGGTTTCAGGCTGTAAAACGCATCATCAAGTCCCTTTGAAAGGTGATCGAACTCACCATTCACGGCAATTCTGATAGCCTGAAAAGTTTTTTTGCAGGGATTTTTTTCTCTCCTAGCCTTCTGCGGTACGCTATTTCTTATAATATCCGCAAGCTGAAGTGTTGTTTCAATAGGAGCTTTAGCTCTTTCAGCGACAATATTCGAGGCGATCCTTCGAGAAAACTTCTCTTCACCGAACTCAAAAATTATCTTAGCGAGCTGCTGCTCTGAATAAGTATTGACAACATCAGCAGCGCTCATTCCCTCTTTGCTCATTCTCATATCGAGCGGAGCGTCAGAATGATATGAAAATCCTCTGCTTCCTTCGTCAAGCTGAAACGACGAAACGCCGAGATCCATGAGGATTCCGTCGACCCTGTCTATCCCAAGGCTGTCGAGCACATCTCTCATCTGAGAGTAGTTACTGTGAATGACCTGCGCATTCGGGAAGCGGGAAAGACGCTCAGACGCAACTTTAACTGCGTCAGGATCACGGTCAAGGGAGATAAGCCTGCCCTTTTCGCCGAGCTGCTCTGCAATAGCCGATGAATGACCTGCGCCGCCAGCAGTACCGTCAACATAGATGCCGTCGGGGTCAATATTCAGTCCTTGAATACATTCATCAAGCATAACAGGAACATGTAAAAATTCCATAAAATCTCTCCTTAGAGTACAAGATCGGCAAGAGCTGCATTGATTTCATCAAGTGAGATTTCGCTATTGAATTTCTCCCACGTATCCTTATCCCAGATCTCTGCACGATTAGCGGAGCCGATAACGACAACGTCCTTATCGAGCATAGCATGATCTCTGAGTGCCGGAGAGATAAAGATTCTTCCCTGCTTATCGGGCATCTGTCTGTCCGCACAGGAAAGCAGCTTACGTCTCAGGTCACTGCCTTTTTTTCCGGGAATAGTATAGAGCTTACTCTGATACACTTCAAATTCTTCAGGAGAATAAACGGCGATATAGTGATCGTCGTGACCGATGCAGAGATAGAACTCCGGACCGAGGATCTCACGAAGCTTTGTAGGGAAACTCATTCTGCCTTTAGGATCGATACTATGATTATAAGTACCGCATAATGCAGCTGCCATATCCCATTCGCCTCACTTTCATCCACTCAGTTGGAAAATTTCACCTCAAACTTGGTAAAAATCACTTTTCATCACCTTTTTTTACCCCTATATTTATTATACTGCCTAAGACGCTTTTTAGCAAGACGTACATTTGCACAAATATAACCATCAAAAAAGCTGATTTTTTAGTAATTTTAACAAATCGAGCGTTATTTTCCTCTAGATTTCCGTTGGATTTGCGAAACGAATGTTTTATTTTTTAAGTTTCATTTTATAATCGCCTATTTATAGGGATTTCTCACCACAAACGGCTTATTTTCGGTTGGAAAAAGGGTGGATTTCTTCACCACTTCACACCTTTTTGGGATTTTTGTGGTTTTTTTCACCACTTTTCACCCACAAAAAACAAAATAAGTCTCTGAATACTGAAAGTTTGTCGCCATCCTGTATTCAAAGACTTATTTCTTTTGTTCATTTTCTACGCTGTGTAAGTAATATCGAAGTTTGAGGACTTGAGTCCGAGGCAAGCCTTGAATTCTGTTCCTCTTACTGTCTTCTGTCCGCCGATAGTAACCTCTGCGACATATCCGCCGCCGCCTTCTGTAACCTGGAACCAGCTTGAAGGATCTCCTGTGAGTGTTACTCCGTATCTTGCTTCAACGAGTCTCTTGACTTCTGAAGAAGAGATATACTGGACATCTCCGTAGTGCGGATCATACGCTGCGTCATAATCACTTGATACACTTCTGAGATAAGGGATATCGTTTGTAAAGATCTCATAGCAGTTTGCAGTCGCACCGCCGCTTGATGCATAGAACATTGTCATCGCATAGCTGCCGTTGTAATAGAGTGCCTGACCGAGAACTGATGAGCAGGCATCGATCACGCTCTGAGGCGGATTTGCCTTACATCTGAGGTCTCTTGCATTGTCACCGTAGTACTTGATATAAGTATATACCGCAACTGCCTGAGCCTTGATTGCCTCGACATTCATCGAGCTTCCGACTTCTCTGTAAACTATTCCAGAAACAGCAGAGAGTGCGTCCATATAAGCGCCGTTTACAACTACTGTTTCAGAACCAGCCGTACCTGTATTCATGAGGCTTGTTCCGGGATAATAGTGATAGAGAATGTCCTGATAAGACCAGCCGCCGTATGATGCATAGAAATTAGCACCATTCTGGCTCATTCCAACGCCGTGTCCCCAACCATAAGTTGTGAATGTGAATTCGCCGGACTTAGCATTGATTGCCGGTGTTTCCTGTGCCGGAGGTACATCAACTGTACCGCCTGTTGTTTCTGATTCTACCTGTGACGGTGATTCTGTAACTGTCTCTTCAGATTCTTCTGATTCCTCAGCATCTTCAGAAGTTTCATCCTCTGATTCCTCAGATTCAGTTTCTTCTTCCTCTGCATCCTCTTCAGATTCTTCCTCGGATTCTTCCGTCTCTTCATCTTCAGTCTGAGTGCTGTCAGGGGTTAATTCATAACTGATCAATGATAAACTCGAATCATAATCTGTGATTTCCGCCTTCCACCATTCGGCTTCAGCAGCATCGTTCCCAGATTCTGTCTCAGCTGAAACTATTGTAGCAGTGAGTGCAGTTTCCTCGGAACCGCTGAGTGTTGTTTCGGCAGTAGCAATCATACCGGATCCTGTCCATACAAGAACCGCTGAGATCACTGCTGCTGCACACTTGAGTGGTTTTTGCATATTCATAAATTACTCCATCTTGTCTTGCCGATTTGATCGGTTTTATTTCCTTTGCACCGCAAAGGATTAACGTGTCCTGCTGTTCCTCCTAAGAATATATTCGGCCTGATAAAAGTTTATGTCTGCATCCAGGCCATTTTGCCATTCTTTTGCTTTGGCTTACTCCTCGTCCCCGGTTGTATCCTCCTGGGACTCATCTTCAGCCTCGGAATTATCAGCCGCCTCTGCTTCGGCATCTGCACGTGAAGCCTCTTCCTCGGCCTTACGTGAAGCTTCCTCTGCGGCAAGCTTTTCGAGATACTCCTCAGTCCTGTCGATTGAGGTAATATCATTCGGAATCTCGTGGTCACGAAGTCTTCTTGCTACCACGAGGAAGCGTGAGTTGTCCTCGTCTGCATAGCACGTCGAAAGGGTGAGCAGCTTATCGCCGTACTGTACATCAACGCCGGTATCAACCATTGCGCCGCTTCTGATTCTTTCAACATAATTGTTGAAATCCTCCTCGGTATCAAGCTCCTGCATATCCCAGTAACGGAAATCTGTGTACCAGTTTCCGCTGGTGATCATGAAACCGAAGATTACATATTGATAATCCTTATAATTTGAACTTAAGTCAATAAAAGGACTCTCATCATAGAAACTATAGTCCTGACGATATCTTCTCAGCGGGCCGAACATGGTATTGTTAGCCATATTATGACCGTAGAGGACGATATTTTCGGACTGCTGTTCTTCGCTGGCACCGAAGATATTTCGGTAGTCCATGAAGACGGTTCCGGCTCTGTGGTATTCGCCGTTGAGATCGTGATCGAGGTAATACCAGTTCGGCTCATATGCAGCATCGCCGTATCCTGTACCCGGCTCAATCTTTCCCGGATCGAGAACGATAGGATCATCGATCTGTGTATTGTCTATTGATATCCAGCCGATATAATCTTTATTCTGCTGGAGAAATAGCTTTGCTTTTTCTGACATTCCGTCAGGTGACTCGACATAATCGTAGCCAAGCTCAGTATCCCAGTTTTCAGGAAGCTGCTCTGTGGGAGCTTCTGTAACGGGAGCAATCTCCTCCACATTGCTGAAGGTTGGATCGCCGTCGTCCTGGCTGAGTGAAATAACATATCCGCACAGACCGACTGCTGCGGCGCAGGTTGCGCATGCCGTAATAATTTTCGCAGTTTTGTTCATTTCTTACTCCTCGGTTTCTTTTGTTTCCTCTGCCACCGATTCACCGTAAGGTATAAACTCGGCATCGGGATCATATTTTTTTGCGTCATTATATTTATAGTACAGGCTGGGCCATTTTATGTTAGGATTCTCAGTGCTTCCTTCGGTTCCCTCATATAGGTCTTCTCCGTCTCGCACGAGTCTTGCCATAACAATAAGTCTGCCCGGTCCATCGTTGCCAAAAATACTATTGCAGGTTGAGAGTGTAAGGAGCTTATCTCCATACTCGACATCGACGTTTGTGAGTCGGATGGTTCTCCTTTTTGCCTCGTTGACGTAGTCATAGAACTCATCCTCGTTAGCAAAGTTGATGTGATTCCAGCAATCAAAGGCAGTCTCAGACTCATCACTTGCATCGATAATGAAGAATGCAAATATTTTATAGTAATACTCCTTGTACTTGGAATCAAGCTTAACAATGGGATGCTGTTCATAGTAACCGGAATCGTTGCGGTAATGCTTAAGCTTTCCGAACATATTTCCGTCCTGCATATTATGACCGTAGATTATGAGGTTGTCTGAATTCTGCTCGGTAAGCAATCCATTTACAGCGTGATCAAACCGGTTACGGAAGTCAAGAAACAGTGTACCTGCCCTAGCTGTTTCGCCGGTGAAGCTTGTATCAAGATATTTTTCGAGGTCATCAGACTGAACCACAGGATAAGCAATCTCATTATCGGCATCCGGATCATCCTTGCTTCCGGGAATAGTAATATATCCGACGAGATCATCATTCTGCTCACTGAGCGTTTCAGCCCAAGGGAACATTGTATATATCTCAACCGCCTCCTCTTCGGAATCCTGCGGTTCCTCAGGTGGGATATCATTTTCATAGTCGAGATATATATTTTCTATGTCATCATAATCTTGCTGCGTGGTAATCGTGTCGACGTAGTAATGTATGACCATTGTGCCGCACACAACGATTGCAGCGCATGAAGCGAGAAAAACGACTTTTCGTATTTTCTCAGAAGTTTTGTCTTTTTTCTGCGGAAAAAGCCCAAGAACCTTGTCTTTGAAGGACTTCTTCTTTTTCTTCTTTTTTGACTTTTTCTTTTTCGCAGGTATATTTGCTGTACCTTCCTGCAGCGAAGCCGCATCGGATGTTACCTGTTCTGCCGCAACTGCCGGAGTCTCATTATGCTGAGCTGCATCCGGTTTCGTGGCTGGAGAGATATTCTCCTCAGGCTCTTCCTGCTTTTCGGGCACATCATCTGGTTCAGACTCAGACTCATCAGCATCCTGCTTTGGATCGGACTCCGCCGCCTTCAGCTTATCAGCCTTCATTTTCTGAACACGTTCTGCAATTTTCCTGGTCATTTCCGAATCGAAGTCAGCACCAGACTCAGCTGAAGCTGATTCAGACTCAACGGAAGCGTCACCGATCTTTTCACTGGCAGCTGCCTGCTCTGAATCGGCACGTATTGAATCTTTGATAGCCCTGATCCGTTCTGCTCTGCTCAGCTTTCCGGAAGGGCTGCTGTCTGCCGGCTGCAATTCGTTATTTTTATCACTCATAATTCTGAATCGCCTCCATCAGTACATCCTCAACAATTCCAAAAGCGAACTCTGCCGCCGTGCATCGTATCTGTTCTCTTGACAGACCGTTCATCGTCCGAAGCTCCGGACACCGCACAAACTGTTTTCCGCAGATATCGAATCCGATGAAAACAGTACCGACAGGAGTTTCAGCTGTTCCTCCGCCAGGACCGGCGATGCCGGTAACTGATACACAAACGTCGGCACCGGAACAGCATTTCAGTCCGCCGACCATAGCGAGTGCGACCTCACGGCTCACAACTCCATATTGTGCGATCAGCTCCTCGGAGACCCCAAGAAACTTAGTTTTCATTTTTTCAGAATAGGTGCATATTCCGAGTTCAAAGACTTCAGACGCACCAGATACTGACGTAATAAGCTCAGAGAGCAAACCGCCTGTGCAGCTTTCACAAGTTGCTATAGTTAGCCCTCTCCGCTTCAATAATTTTACAACATCTGTAACCATTTTGTCAAGATTCAAGGTTATACATTCAGAATAATGCCCGTTTTGCACAGATTCACCACCCAGTTTTTGCACACTTTAAACAAAAATATCATTAAGATTTTGTGTACAAATTATCTTTTTTCGTTCCTTAACGGCTGAAATTGAAGATTTTCATCTCAGTTTTTTCGACAGCTTTCTGCACAAGCGGCTCAAAATCGAAGCTGTTCTGAGCCTTTTCTACATCCTCGAGAAGAGGTCTAACCTTAGGATGCTTGGGAGTAAACACCGTGCAGCAGTCCTCGTAAGGGAGCGTAGAAATGTCAAATGTATCTATTTTTCTGGAGATCTCGATGATCTCAGTCTTGTCCATTCCGATAAGCGGACGGAACACTGGTATCCTGCATACCGCATCTGTACAGCCAATTGCCGCCATCGTCTGGCTTGCAACCTGTCCCACGCTTTCGCCGGTGATAAGTGCAAGACATCCATCATCCTTCGCAATCCTCTGGGCGATCTCCATCATAAGTCTTCTCATTATAATAGTAAAGAATTCCTCAGGGCAGTTATCCTTGATCGCCTCCTGGATCTCTGTGAACGGTACGCAGTAGAATGCAATTCCGCCGCAGTAGTCAGTAAGCTTCTCGCAGAGCTGCTCGACCTTGAGCTGTGCTCTGTCGGAAGTGTACGGAGGGCTGACATAGTGGATCGCAGCGATATGAACTCCTCTTTTTGCCATCATCCAGCCTGCAACAGGGCTATCGATTCCACCCGAGAGAAGGAGAAGTGCCTTTCCGCTGCTTCCTACCGGAAGTCCGCCTGCGCCCTTGATATTCTCAGCATGGATGTAGGCGTTCGTATCACGAATCTCAACGGTAACTGTAACCTCAGGGTTCTTGACATCGACCGTAAGGTTCGGGAACTTCTCGAGAAGCGCACCGCCAAGCTCCATGCAGATCTCAGGCGACTTCATAGGGAATGCCTTGTCAGCTCTTTTTGCAGTCACCTTGAAGGTTCTTGCGTAGCTGAGGATATCGCTGAGATACTCATAGCTCTTCTCGCAGATATCATCAAAATTCTTCTCACACACGCACGCACGGCAGAGGGCTGCGATTCCGAAGATCTTGCTGATTCGAGTTACAGCCTCGCTCAGGTCAATACCATCCTCCTCGGGAGTGATGTACAGTGTGGACTGCGCTCTTGTACAGACAAATTTTCCGAGACTCTTGATGCGTCTTTTGACATTTTTCGTGAGCATATCCTCGAATGTATTTTTATTGAGACCCTTAAGTGCGATCTCTCCATATTTTACAAGAATGATTTCCTTCATGACTTTTCCTTTCAGTTATATAAAAATTAATTATGTTCTAACATTTTTTATTGCTTCAGCAAGATTATCTGCAAAATCCGCAAGCTCCTGATCCGTTGTTTCGGCGGTAATACTTATTCGCAATGCGCTGTCAGCATCCTTCTGACTGACTCTGAACTCCGAGAGAACACCGCTCTGCGCACCCTTTGAGCAAGCCGATCCGCTTGATACATAGAATCCCCTCTGCTCAAGATAATGAAGCATTATCTCCGATCGCCTTCCGGCGGCTGAGATATTTATAATGTACGGAGAGCCGTCCTCAGGAGAATTTACCGTAACTCCGTCGATTTCCGCAAGCTTGCCCAGCAGGAAAGATTTCAGTTCAGCAGCCTTGCTGTAACGCTGATTTATCGTCGGGGCAAGTGCCTCAACCGCAGCTCCGAATCCAGCGATCAGCGGCACACTCTCAGTTCCCGAGCGAATACCCTTTTCCTGTTTTCCGCCTGTAGCCTGTGGAATGACACGGATTCCCTTTTTGATACAAATTGCACCAATTCCCTTTGCCGCATGGATCTTATGTCCGCTGAGGGAAATAATATCCGCATTCAGAGCTGAT
Organism: Ruminococcus sp.; assembly: GCA_045128995.1. Taxonomy (GTDB): domain Bacteria; phylum Bacillota; class Clostridia; order Oscillospirales; family Ruminococcaceae; genus Ruminococcus. Next base: position 2,827 of record JBGVIW010000105.1, on the reverse strand, counting down.
GCCTTTACAGGCAGCTTCATAAATCCCTGAACACAGTCGCAGTGAGTTACTATCTCGGGGAAGCGGTGCTTTATCGCAGTGAATACCTCCTGTACCGGAAGAATATACCCTGTCTCATTATTTACAAGCATCATGCTTATCAGGCAGGTTTTCTCATCAGCTGCATTTACAAAATCTGCCGGATAAAATATGCCATCGTTTCTCGGGTGGATCTCAATGATCTCAAATCCGTTTTTCTCAAGCTCCTTTGCAGTTTCGCTCACTGAAGCATGCTCGACCGAGGAGATGATTATCTTTTTCCTGTTTCTTCCGTAAGCTGAAGCTGCTCCTCGAAGCGCAAGATTATTGCTTTCAGTAGCTCCGGAAGTGAAATATACCCACGCCGCATCACAACCGAGTGCCTGTGCAATGCTCTTTCTCGCTGCATCAACCGTAAGCTGGGCATCGAGTCCCATGCGGTGCAGTGACGAGGGATTTCCGAAATTTTCAGTAAGTGCAGCGGTAATAGCCTCGACCGCCTCACGGCATGGCTTCGTAGTAGCCGCATTATCCAGATAAACAGCCATTTTCTCCATCCTTTCAGATCATATCATCCATTTTCTCATAACTTTTCTATTATATCACACTTCTCTAAAAATTTCTACTACTTTTTTGTGTTTTGAAAAATATTATTTTTCTGCTCACTTTTTTTGGAAAAGTACTTTAAATTTGATTTGGAATATGATATAATTATAAATGTATAGGATTTTTTATGCGGAGGTCATCATGTTAAAACGAAACTCACTAACCGATCATACCAGCAGGGAAAAGTATCTGGCTGCATTTCTGCTCGGATTCGTATGCATCCTCGTGTGCATCATCCCATTCATGCTCGCAGAAAATGGCTACTTCGTCTATTACGGCGACTACAATGCGCAGCAGATCCCTTTCTACATAGTCGGCAACAACGCTGTCCGCAGCGGAGAATTCGGCTGGAACTGGTATACTGATCTCGGATCAGATTTTATAAATTCCTACACCTTCTATCTCGTTGGAACACCATTCTTCTGGCTTACAGCTCTTCTCCCGAAGTCGCTGGTAACGCTCTCTATGCCGATCATCCTCGCAATAAAGCATGGTGTAGCTTCGCTTACTGCTTACGCTTTCATACGAAGATTCGTCCGGAATAAGAATGCTGCCCTCGTCGGAGGACTCCTCTACGCCTTTTCCGGATTCCAGATATACAACATTTTCTTCAATCACTTCCACGACGTTACAGCTCTCTTCCCGCTCATGCTCATCGCAATGGAAGAGCACATAAATAATAACCGTAAAGGAGTATTTGCCCTATCTGTCGCACTTCTCGGATGCGTGAACTACTTTTTCTTTACGGGACAGGCAGTTTTTCTCGTACTTTATTTCCTTATCCGCCTTCCTTCTCCTGACTTCAAGGCTTCATGGAAAAAGTTCGGTACACTCGTGCTCGAGGCTGTCCTCGGCACAATGCTCGCCGGAATCCTGCTGATGCCGTCATTCCTCAGCCTTCTCGGCAATTACCGAATCTCCCAGCATATTTACGGTCAGGATATGGTTCTGTACGCTGATAAAACACGTATCGCACGTATTATCCAGTCATTCTTCATGCCGCCCGATGTTCCGGCACGCCCGAATCTGTTTACCTCAAATACCGGAAAATGGGCTTCTATCGGCGGATATCTGCCGCTGTTCTCAATGATCGGTGTTATCACCTTCATGCGCTCCAAAAAGAAACACTGGGCTAAACGCCTGAGCATAGTCTGCATTATCTGCGCATTCGTACCAATTCTCAACAGTGCGTTCTATGCCTTCAACGGGTCATACTATGCACGATGGTATTATATGCCAATTCTGATATTCGCAATGATGACAGCTCAGACAATCGATGATGAGGAAGCAGATGTTCTTCCTGCGATACGCATCACTGGCGTCATGCTTGCGGCTTATGCAGTTATCTCCTTGCTTCCTATCAAAAACAAGGACGGGGAACTCGTATTCTTCGAGCTTCCGAGAGATATCGGATACTTCGGAATAACCCTTGCAATTGCCGCAGTATCGCTCCTCGCCGCAGTTTATATTTTCAAAAGAAAAAGCTCCGGCAAGCCTTTCATGAAGCTCTCGATCCGCCTTACGGTACTTGCTTCAATCGTCTGCACTATCACCACCCTCCTATATGGCGCAGTTTCACCAGCCTACGCAAACAGATTCATTAACAGCTCCGTCAAGGGTGCTGATGATGTCTATGAACAGGTTGCTGAAGATAATTTCTTCCGAGTCGATACCTCCGAGAACTGCGATAACTACCCTATGTCATGGGGATTGCCCACAATGCGTGCTTTTCACAGCGTTGTCTCTCCCTCAATCATGGAATTCTATGCCTCAATCGGCATTACCCGTGATGTTGCATCAAGAATTGAAACTGAACATTACTCGCTACGAGGACTTTTCTCGGTCAAATACTATTATAATAGAAAGATCGACGACAATGAGCATGATGTTCCTAAGGAACTGCCCGGCTTCAAATATGTGTCAGAAAACGATTACTTCGAGATCTACGAGAATACCCTCCATATCCCCATGGGCTTTGGATACAGCAATGTGATATCCGAAACCGAGGCTCAGAAGCTCAGTGATATCGAGCGTGAGCAGATTCTTATGGATGCCCTCGTTCTCAGCGATAAACAGTTGGAAAAATATTCCGATATCGTAAATACAGTTACTGCCGCCGAGTCAGATTCTCTCACTAAGGCTGATTACATCGATTTCTGCACCGAAAAGCAGCAGAATGCATCCTCGGAGTTCACTTATGACT
>JBGVIW010000104.1:0-2738 GCA_045128995.1 Ruminococcus sp. | reverse complement strand
CTTTTACATCGTCAATGGCAGTTTTGATCGTTGAACTGTCAGCACCGACAACAGAATACATATGAAGTGAAAACATTGTATTTTCATCCTCATCCGCAGCAAGTACGTCCTTGCAGTCACGAATGAGGTACTTTGTCTCCTGACCGTATCCAGAAGCGTCAACCATGATTGCAGATTCAAGACCGTTATCTCTCAGAGACTTTATCGCTGTTTTATATGTATCAGCCCAGAGGGTATCCTTATCCCATGTACCCTGCCACTCGTTGGCGATATTTACAATAACATAATCCTTGTTTTCGTTGATGAGATCAATCATTTCAGTCCAGTAGCTGACAGCATTTTCAGTTATATCAGCAGGATCATCATCTCCGGTAAAATCATGGATCTCAAGCACACAGACAAGTCCACGGTTTCTGCTCCACTCAATGATCTGCTCGACCTCAGCTTTGGAGGTTTTAGTATAATTTGAACCCTCGCCGAGTACAACTCTTACCGTATTAGCACCAAGGTCTGCCACAGCATTGATTGATACCTCTGTATAATCTGTATACCACGCATGAGGAAGATTGAGTCCCTTCATGAGAAATTCATTACCATTGCCATCATAGAGCTTTCCGTCAGAAACATACATCGAAGCATCCGGATCTATGTCCACTGAAATCGTAGTCGTGGTAGTCTGAGGAACTGTTACGTTCATGGAAGTTGTTGTTATCTGCGGAGTATTGCCATCGATCTTTTCAGCATAAATTGCAAATTCACTTACACTGCTCAGATCAGGCGTCTCAGCCGACGAATCAGGGGTGAAGTCCGTGAAGGGAATCTCAATTTCAGTCCACTCCGCAAGTGAAGAAAGATCTCTGGTCGCCGCCCAAGTAACACCGTTAGCGTCCTTGAAGCGTATCGAAGTCAACCCCTTGCTGCCATCAGAGCTTGCCTTGAAGCTGATACCCGTACAGCCGCTCCAGTCCGCATTCCCGAGATTTTTGACTGCGCCGGCATATCCGGAACCGCTATCGCTCAGGGAATAATCATAGCTCATGGCTTTTCCGCCATTTGAACCATCAACAAGCGAGAGCTGAAGCGAATCGCCGCTCTGATAAATGTCATAGAAGCTGTTGAGCGCAGCTTCGTCTGCGTACGACTCAAAATAATCGATCTCAAAAAGTGCATCAGCCGCCTGAGTAGGAAAAGCTGATACAAGAGAGCCTGCCGTCATAATTATTGAAGTTACAGCAGATAAAAATTTTTTCATAGTGATCCTCCGTTCAGATTTACTTAAATTTAGTTTCTTGGTTAACCCTTACATTAGATTGACTTCAATCTGTATTTCTATCGTAACTTAATAATATCACTATTTGCCTAAATCGTCAAGATGATTTTACCTAAAAATTACTTTTCTACATTTTTCATATTTCCAAAACAGTAATTTGTGCATTTGTAATAATTCCGTTAAGTTCGTTTGATAAATTAAGTAGTCAGAACAAAATAAAACCGCCTGTCCATCTGCACCACAGGCGGTTTTACTTTATTTAAGGGAGGGGGAATTTATTGGAAAGCAAACACCACTTCTTTCCAATATCTGTATTATATCATACCCAAGTTAAATTGTCAAGAGTATTTTACTTAATTTTTTCATAAGTTTAGTTTAGATATTTCACGCAAAAATGCAGCCCCCAGTACTGCTGAGGACTGCATTGCTTAACTATTCACTTTATGCCAGCGCTTCGTCTACTTCCTTACGATACGGAATTGACTGAACTGCTCCGGGACGAGTTACTGCTATAGAGGACGCCTTGGAACTCATTCTGAGAATGTCAGGGATCTCCATTCCATCCATCAGACCCGCAAGGAAATAACCTGTGAAGGTATCGCCTGCCGCTGTCGTATCAACTGCCTCAACCTTGAATATCGGCTGCGCATAGCGCTCCTCCTTGTGAGCGTATACTGCGCCGTCCTTACCAAGAGTAAGCACAATTCTCGCCTCCGGATAAAGCTCCTGGAGCTTATCGAGAATAGCGTCAGGCTCATTTTCGCCGGAGATCTGTCCTCCCTCGATTTCGTTCAGAAGGAAGATACTGATCTTACTCAGGTCGCAGGCAGACAGCTTATCATCAAACGGTGACGGGTTCAGTGCGATCTGCATTCCCATTGCATACGCCTTGTCGATTATATACGGCAGCAGATTCACCTCATTCTGAAGCAGGAGAATATCTCCCTTTTCAAAATTAGCCAGAACCTCGTCTACAAATTCCTCTGTCAGCATCTGATTCGCTCCGCCATAAAGGAGGATACAGTTCTGCGCATTTTTATCTACCTGAATTATAGTATGTCCGGTCGGAGCATCGATAGTTCTGATATAATCCGAATTCACGCCATATTCAGCGCATGCCTCAAGAAACATTGCACCGTCACTGCCGATCATACCGCTGTGATATACCTCTGCGCCAGCTTTTGCGAGAGCCATTGACTGGTTTATTCCCTTTCCGCCGAGGAATACGTTCTTTCCTCCTGTCGTAAGAGTTTCACCCGGCTGAACGATATGATCAACGCTGTAGACGTGATCAATATTCATCGAGCCTATGGTCAGTACTTTCATTATTTCCACCTCCGGAATGATTTATCAGCCTGCATTTTCCTTAGTGATAAGTGTTACCTCAACAGGAATGCTTGACTCTACAGTTTCGCCATTGATAAGTCTGATAGCTGTTTCGATTGCTGTTGAACCGATAAGCTCAGGC
>JBGVIW010000103.1:0-9094 GCA_045128995.1 Ruminococcus sp. | reverse complement strand
CCCCCACTTCTCATGAGCGTGTTGCCGGATACAAAAAGATCCTCCTTGAGCATGGCATCCCTTTTGATAAAAATAAAGTCCTTTACGGTGACTTCTGGACTACTTCAGGAGAAAAATTCGCACTCGAATACATAAACGGCGGCAGGAAACTGCCTCAGGCTATTGCTTGCGCCAATGATTATATGGCGTATGGACTCTGTGACGTATTCTTAGCAAATGGAATCAATGTTCCAGATGATGTCACTGTAGTGGGATACGAATATGCAGGCGAACGGTTTTATCATGCGCCGACTCTCACCACCTATCAGCGCAACAGAAAAGCTGCCGGTGCCAAAGCATTCAATATTGTCTGGGAAAAGCTTACCGGCGAATCGATTGAAGAGATCTCACTTGCTGGTAACATCATCTGCGGCAACAGCTGTCCATGCGGCGTCGAGAAATCTGCACTTAACAAAGAATTAAGCATCGTGCGCCGTGAACAGTATTACAGTGAACTGAATCTCGTCGGAAATTTCCAGCAGGAGCTTGCATTATGCCGTTCAATTGCTGATTATATTAATGTCCTCCAACAGTTTACTTATCTTATTCGTGATATAAAGGGACTTCATCTTTGCCTTTATGAAAACTGGTGCACGTCAGATATCCCAGCTTATCAGGAAGCTGGTAATACTCCTGAAACCATGGCTTGCTACAGGGTCATTTCATCAGAATATACTACTGATATTCCTGTATATTTCAATAAATATGAACTCTTCCCCGATATTGTACCAGCATCAAACAGCGGAAATGTAATGTACTTTTCTCCCGTTTTCTTTTCCGGCAAAGAAATGGGATATTTTATTCTGCAATATGATACTGCCGATGGATATGATATAATCTTCCGTGACTGGCTGAAAATCGCTGCAAACGGACTTGAGTCGCTCCGCATGAGAAACGATATCCATACCCTCCTTGAATGTATGAACTTATCCGCATACCACGATTCGGTTACCGGAATCTATAATCAGAACGGTATGAAAAATGAACTTTCAAATCTGCTTAAAAAAGCTGATGAGAATGACTACTGTGTTCTTATGCTGCTGCGAACCGGAATCTTTGTCGACAACAGCAGTCTCGATCGTCAGGATATTTCTGTGAGAATTGATATTGAAGTCTCGGAAAATCTCAAAAGAATAGCTCTCCCGCATGGATGGATCTGTGCGAAGATCTCAGATGATCTTTATGCCCTTTCTGGTATTACTCAGGAGCCGGAGGAACATATAAATACTATTCAGGATAAATTATCCGCACTGATCATTCATTCACCATTATATAGCGAGTATTGCGGGACAGATACTTTCACTGGTGATTTTTCTGTCAATTCTGTCTGTGATTTTGATTTCAACCGTGAGATTTCATTCCTGAGGAAAAAACTCAGCGAGCAGATCGATACTCTTGCCAAAGCTCGAAAACACTCCAATTATCCACAGTACTCCAACCTCCGCAATCAGATTTACAAATCTCCTTCAGCTGCTTGGGACGCCAAAACGATCTGCCGTGATCTTCTCGTAAGCTACGGTCACTTCCGTGTCACGTATAAAGATATATTCAGCATCAGCTTTCGTAAGGATATAATCCGCTGCAGAATATCCTATGCAAAATATCTTCTGCTTACTACTGCTCTTAATATGAATTCTATCGCATATAAGTGCGGATACGATGATGAGAAGTATTTCATGCGCCAGTTCAGACAGCTCACAGGAATGACTCCGAACGTCTACAGAAGCAGCGGCACTAATTTGTCTCCGCAGAAAAAACATCATCACGACTCGGTTGAAATCTGTTAAAAATGTGCAATATGCCGAAAAAAGGAAAATCATTTTTTTCGGGTTGACTTCTAAATTTAAAGTGCTATAATAGAATAGGTTTGCAGGTTTTCAGGAACTTTCTGTCGGATTTCTGAACAAAATTCATCCTCAGACCTTGCGGAGAATCCATGATCCGCAAATCCATTTGGGATATGAAGGGAGTAATTATGACAGCAGCATCTATTGTAGCACTAATCATCTTTGTCGTAATGTTTATTCTGGTTATCACTGAAAAGATCGAAAAGCATTACGTTACACTCGGTTGCGGATTGCTTACGCTTATCTTCGTTTTCGGAGTTTGTCTCCGTGATCTTGGCGCAATCTGGGACACTATCAATCTCGAAGCAATTGCCACTCCGGGATTCTGGCATGCCTCAAGCGGTGAGTCTGAGTCCGGCGGTATTGACTGGTCAACTATCCTCTTCCTTGCCGGCATGATGGTAATGGTTGAAGGTATGGCAAGAGTCGGCTTCTTCCGTTGGCTCTGTATGCGAATCGCTAAGCTCGTTCACTATAAAACAGTGCCGATCTTCTTTGCTTTTATGTGTATGTCGTTTGTACTTGCAATGTTCATCGACAGTATCACCGTTATTCTCTTCCTTGCTTCGATCACGATCGAACTGGCTAGACTTCTTAAATTTAAGCCTGTCCCGATGATCCTGGCTGAGATCTTCTGCGCTAACCTCGGCGGAAGCGCTACGATGTGCGGTGACCCGCCTAATATCATCATCGGTACTCAGCTTGGCTACACTTTCACTGACTTTATTACAAATACCGGTGTGATCGCCTTAATTTCATTCGTGTTTATTCTTGCATATTTTTATATCGTTATGCGTAAGGATCTTATAAGCAAGGCTTCTGAATCTGACTTTGCAAACCTTCCCTCACCTGAGAGCGCTATCACTGATAAGCCAGGATTTATTATCAATACGCTTATCTTCCTTGCAGCGGTTGTTCTTCTCGTGACACACGCTTCTACTCACCTTACTGTAGCTTTCATCGGCGTTGCAGTTGCAATCGTTTCCATGATTGCTGCCGGTAAGCACGTTCTTGAGATCCTCAAAAAGGTTGACTACAAAACACTTCTCTTCTTTACAGGACTGTTCGTAGTTGTAAGCGGTCTTGAACAGACAGGCGTTCTTGAGATCATCGCTGAATTTATTCAGAATATCAGCGGCGGCAACCTCTACCTCATGGTGGGCATCATCATCTGGATCTCAGCTATCGCAAGTGCTTTTATCGACAATATCCCGTTTGCAGCAACTATGGTTCCGGTTATCAAGGCTTTGGCTGCTTCTTCTGGTGTGAACATCGACGTTCTTGCATGGTCACTTGCTATAGGTACTGACGTCGGCGGAAGTGCTACTCCGATCGGAGCTTCTGCTAATGTTGTAGGTACTTCAGCAGCTGCTAAGGCTGGTCATCCTATCGGTTGGGGTACATACTGCAAGAAGATGGCTCCGGCTACACTGATTGTACTTGTTGTTTCAACAGCCTATATTTGCGCAGTTTATTTATAATTCATAAGGAGGAACTTATATGAGCGAACAGATGATTATCGCTGTCGGACGTGAGTACGGCAGTGCCGGTCACGAAATTGCTAAGCAGCTCGCTGAGCGCTTCGGCGTTTCATTCTATGACAGAAATATGCTCGATGAAATCGCAGCAGAAATGAACGTGGATGTGGATAATCTCCACAAATACGATGAGCGCCCGAGAATCCCGATCTTCTCAAGAACTGTACGAGGTCATTCAAATTCACCTGAGGAGATCATCGCTGAGTTTCAGTTCAATTATATCAAAAAGAAGGCTGAAAGCGGCGAATCTTTCGTCGTTGTAGGACGCTGTGCTGAGCACGTTCTCCGCAGCTATAAGGGCATGATCGCTATCTTCATCCTCGGTGATGCGGACGAGAAAAATAAGCGTGTCCAGGCAGTCAGAAAGGTTTCTGAATCTGAGGCGACAAGTATCATGAAGCGTCACGACAAGACCAGAAAATACTACCACAACCGCTACTGCGATACTAAGTGGGGCGATTCCAGAGGATACGATATTACTGTTAATTCCAGCAAGCTCGGTATCGAAAAGACCGTCGATCTTCTTGCTGATTATATTAAGATCCGTACCGGAAGATAATTTCAATATAAATGCAAAAAGACAGGATAGACATTCTATCCTGTCTTTATTTTTATCAGTCACTTCAGTTTAACACTGGATTGTTTATCAGGAGTTATCCCACTCCATTATAAAGTCTCTGGGCAGATCATAATAATCTGTTGTAAGGATCAATATTCCGTAATATCGGGATTAAATTAGTTTAACAATCCCCCTTCTCATAAGGCATAGGTCAAGTGAGTCGATTTTTCCATACCCTCAAAGCCCTGAATTGTCTGATACGATGTACTCGTATCAGTGACACACAGATCAGCGGCGGATATGTTCTGATCCGGAAGCGCTGACGCTGCCGAAAAAAGTATCGGTGACGCTGTCAGAACAGATGTAGGTTGTTTGAATTTCATAAAAAATCCCCTACTCATTAATATATCACAATTATATCATATTAAATCCTAAAAATCGATTCTAGTTTTGTTGAAGTTCACGAAAAACAGGAGTGCTGTTGAAAGCACTCCTGTATAAATCAATTTTATATATCTTCTTCAAGAATTCCAACCACGATTTGCCGCTGAGTACCATCATCAGTACAGGTTACGATGGTAATACGATCATCTCCAAAGTCATTCAGCACCCACGATTCATCTGGATCAACAATGTAGTTTTCTTTCACTGTATAAGTATATTTTGTTCTTTCATCATCGTTATCTATCAAATACATCTTCATGCCTATCTCAACATTTTTCATCTCGTTGAAAATCTCAGCGTAAATCGTACTGTTATGACCTGCAATGCAGTAATTTCCAGATCCAATATCTCCTGTTCCGGGAAAATGACCTGCTGCCTTTGAGAGAACCTCATGATCTGTTCCATCCATTACCGGTGCTTTGATATCCAGATCAGGGATCTCAAATACAACACACTCCCTGAGAAGCCGCTGCTTTTCGAGTTCACGGCTGATACGCCTCCAGCCAAAAACTGTCAGAACCAACATACCTAATATCATGCTGGCCAGCCCCAGAAAAAACATGATCTTCCTTTTATTCACCTTCATCATATCACTGCCCTTTACGCTATTATATCAGATTTTCTCTCATAATGCAATAAAACCAGTGCATAACAAATAATCAGTCACGCACTGGTTTTACTATTTCTTTGACATCATGGAAGAATACTATAATCACTCTATTGCAGACCAATCGAATTATTGCTCACAACAACGCCCCATGCTTCTTCCACGGCGTCAGAAGGTTCGCTCTGCACTCCTTCAGCAAACACCTCAACCACCTGATATACAGGTTTTCCTAGATATGTGCTTTCTTCAAGTATTATCGGTGATTTCAAAAGATCATGAGCCGTTGCCATGCCCGGCATTACTGGAGCTGTGTAGTAATATACATCTTCGCTATTCGTTATCCAATATGCACTGTCATAGTTCACTTCCGGAATATCACTTTCCTTTCCGACAATGTTTCCGTCGCTGTCTACCCAATATGATACAAGACGCAATCTCAGATATGCTTCAATATTTCCGGTATTCATGATCGTAATGCTTGATTTCTGTGAACCGTCGAATACCTCATTCACCTCACAAGTAACCTGAGCAGGAATGAAGTCGTTATGTTTTTCCTCAGAAGCTTTGAACATAAACGAAAGTGTGACTCCTGCCGTTATCACAAGCAGAGGAACTACAAGAAAAATCAGCACACGCTTTTTATTTATTCTACGCTTTTTCATGCAGCCTCCTCCCTTGTATTAACTTCAACATCACTGTTTCCCGACAGCCATTTTTCAGAAACTGAACTTTTATCAAAAGTTACCGAAGTGTTTTCACTCTCCAATATGGCAGATTTTATCTGATCATTATACCTCCAGCTCCATTCATCGATCTGTTCAATAGTATAATTTCCATAGATCAAATCATTAACTGTAACTGAGCTGCTGCCTGCTATTGTAACGACGACTGATTCTCCTGTTTCTTCATTGGTTATTCTGTATACAAAAACCTGATCTCCGTTGCTTTCATCAGCTGTATTCTCTCTCGTAATAGTGAGTGAACCATACTGCGGAGTGAACTTTGCATAGAAAACATTCACCTCAGGCAGTGGAACCAGCTCTCCCTTATCAGGCGTGATCCCAGTACCTTCAATTACAGCCTTACTGTCCGCCGGAACTGTACACTCCTCATCAAGATACCATCCATCAAATCGATATCCTGTATATTCAGAAGCCTGTGAACCAACAAGAAGTCCATCGCCGTAAATAGTTTCACTTGTCCTGCTCAGCATTCCACCGATATTTCCTGCTATGCGATATTCCACAGTATACTGGAGCGGTGAATAGTAGAAAATTATATTATTCTTGCTGCTGTCATGACCGATAGCGATAGTCTGCGATCTTGACGAAACGCAATTGTAACCATCAATGATTTCCGCTGTTTCTGTTACTGATGCACCGTACTCTATCCCTGTGATCTTTTTTGCGTCAAGCAGAACTCCGTTATCCGATCCGGCATTTTCAAGCTTGCTCAGATCAGAGATATCTGTTCCATATTCGAGATAATACACCGTATAGTCAAACTTATCACGTGTATAGAAAATATAAAGCTCTGTGCCGCTCTGATCTATGGTGATCTGAAAATGTCCGCCGGATGATGAGATCCAGCTTTCATGTGTACCATCCTTCACGAAGGCTGTGTCTTCGACAAGGGTAAAGCCGCTGAACGACAAAGGTGTTATCTCAACAGCTCTTCCGGTATCGCCGATACCTTCAATGATCGAATCGCTTTCCTCGTAATCACCGCTTCCGTCAATACTGTAATCAGCTCCTGACGTTGACGGCTTTTGCAGCATGAAATGCACTGCATAGAAGCTCGACTGAGTATTAGGCATATAATAGAATATGATCACATTATCATCAGAGCTTATGTATTCTCCGGGATGATCAGGATCTTCAGTAACTGCAAGTACGAGACGCTTGTAAAAAGCATCTGGAATATAGTCTGCTACAGGTTGAAATCGCTCAGTCACTACGGCATCCGATGTAGAAGCTCTCTTTGACGGTGCAAGCTCCTGTCCGGTATTTTTATCTAGATATCTCACTGTGTAGCTTATATCATCTGTATACACATATGTGAATGTATATACATTATGAACAGCATCCATTTTATTCTCTTCATACTGCATCGTGATCGAATGGCTTGAAATTGTTGGGAAGTAGCCTGAATTGTACCCATTGTAGAGCTGATTATATGGATCTCCTGCCTTCGGACGGAAGGTTCGGGTCGAGCCTTGGTAGCCGTATCCGGTCGTATCTCCGGCAATACAGAGATGATAACCTCCGTTCAGCCACACATAACCATACTCTGCATCCGAAATAGTTATATCGTAGCGAACATTATCCTGCGGAGAACCAGCACTTGCATTATTCAGCAATGAAAGAACAGCCTGATCTTTTTCTATCGCATCCAGTACATAATGTATCGTATATGGCTGCGGAGAATGAGATCCCCAGTCCGCAAAGATATTCATGTCATTTGTCACAGGCATATCAAGAGGTGTATAGGCTTTTTTCTCACCGCTGTCCATGTAAAACCATCCGGCAAAATCATAAGCCGTTCCATCTTCTATGAGAGCATCCGGATTTTCAACCGATCCTGCAAACGAACCGTGGGGAATATCACGTTCTTCAAGATATAATCCTCGCTGCTGGAGCGATTCGAGCACTGCCTGCGGATCATCACTGTTTTCAAATTCCTGCATCGCTGCATATGTCTTGAAAAATCTCACTTTATGATCAACCGGTCTCCATTTTGCGTAGAGCATAAGATTATTTGCAGGCATATTATCCGTATCCCAGTTCACTTCTGTACCATCAAAACAACCCGGAGATGTATACCATCCGCCGAATTCATAAGCGTTCTCCTCCAGATTATCCGGATACGGAGGTATAAACTGGTAGGATGTCAGCGCCTTATCATACGGTACAATTGCCGCATTATCTGTTAGCTCAGTTCCGTGATTATTGAATGTAAGCTGATAGTTATTGCGGACATAATAAAAATTTGCACTGTAAGAATTACGGCTGTATGTATCATCCTGATACGGAGGCAGCTTTGAATTAGTTATACCTTCTCGTTTTGAAAAAGTAAATCCTTCGATAGCACTGGGAGTTTGTACATTGACTCCGTTCCACTCTCCATTATTATTATCATCGCAGGTATCATATTCAGCATAGAGTTTATATGTAACCCCTTGATATTCACGTTTCAGCTCATCGCTTACTTCTTCGCCCTCAAGAGGCGGAACATAGAGATTATATATCCACTGGTTAGGTTCATTCCAGCCGATATTGTCTGCACCATTTTCCCAGAAAGCAAGAAAGCAAACTGTATCCGAATCCTCGTAATTTCTGTTATACTCAGCTCTGAAATCATAAAGCAGCGTGTGATCAAGACGCATATAATTTCCTTTAAGCGTCAGATTTTCACGATCTCTGTTAGCCGCCTCATCCCATGCATAGTAACAATGATGCTCGACATTCCATGCACTGAAATAAGCATAATTTCCGTTATCAAATTCATAGCTGGTCTTTATAGGATCAAATATTCCCAGCGGCCAGAGCTGACTGATATCCTGACCATATCTTGCAGAAAATGAAAGATAGTAGTAGGTAACACCATTATGTGTCTCTTCTCCGAGAATGTAATCACGCTGACTTCCCATGGAATTAAGCGAAGGAACTGCTGTTATATTTCCCCATTGGCTTGCAGGCACTCTTTCAAGCATTGAGGCGATCTGCTCGTTTGTATCATTTACCCATCCGAAGTACCATGTACTTCCTCCGACGATCCCATAATTCCCATCTTTCAATCTGGCGTAATAAAACTTCATCTCATAATTTTTGCGAGTATAATATACATTGACAACTGTTGATCCATCACCATTTACTACAACATCCTGCTCAGCACTTTCAAATTGTGCATAGCGGCTGTCGGCGAGTCCTATCTCAGCTGCACGATCTGTTCCCGAAACTGTTGAAGCCGACTGGGCAGACAGTTTTTCACTGCCCCAATAGCTATAGCCGTCATCATCCGGATTCTGAAGCCAGTATACTGCTGTATATGTAGTTTCCTC
>JBGVIW010000102.1:0-4119 GCA_045128995.1 Ruminococcus sp. | reverse complement strand
AGCGATAGCGTCATCTGTAGCGTCGAATCCTACGATGATAATATCCTTACGTGCGCCAGCGATTGCCTTTGCAGCGCCGAGAGCCATCTCATCGTTAGCTGCAAATACTGCCTGGATATCTCCATTTGACTGGAGCATATTCTCCATAACGGTCATACCAGTTGTACGGTCAAAATCTGCTGTCTGACTTGCAACTACATCAAGCTTAGCATCAGCGATATTGTGGAAGCCCTTGCTTCTGTCGATCGCAGCGGAAGCACCGTTTGTACCAAGAAGCTCTGCAACCTTTGCTCCCTCACCGAGCTGATCCACGATGAACTGTGTAGCAAGCTCTGCTCCAAGAACGTTATCTGATGCGATCTGGCAGTCGATCATAACTCCGTTTACTGCACGGTCTGCTGAGATAACCTTTACGCCCTGATTTACCGCACTCTGAACTGCTGTTGCAACTGCATCAGAGTCAACAGGGTTAACAATAAGTACGCTTACCTTCTTTGATACGAGATCTTCGATGTCACTTACCTGCTTAGCAGCGTCATCGCCAGCGTCAACGACGATAAGCTTTACGCCTGCTTCCTCAGCAGCAGCCTCAGCTCCCTCAACGAGAGTTACGAAGAATGGGTTATTCTGTGTTGATACGGAAAGTCCGATGGATCCATTTCCCTTATAATCCTTAGCTGAGCCGTTGGATTCGCCGTCGATCGTGATAAGCGAGCATCCGCAGCCAGTCAGGCATAGAACTGATAATATACTCAAAAATAATGCTAAAATTCTTTTCATGAATAAAGCCTCCTATAAATTTTCTTTCATTGTCAGAAAGAGATATTATCTCTTTCTGTCGGACAGTACTGCCACGAGGATTACTGCTGCCTTGATAACGTCCTGATAGTAGGAAGAAACTCCGAGGAGGTTCATACCGTTATTAAGAACTGCGATGATAAGTACACCTGCGATAGTTCCTGTGATCTTACCACGTCCGCCGCTCATTGAAGTACCGCCGAGAGCAACTGCTGCGATAGCGTCAAGCTCGTAGCCGTCACCAAGTGTAGGCTGTGCAGAGTCAAGACGTGAGATAAGGATAAGACCTGTGAGAGCTGACATGAAGCCGGAAATTGCGTATACGATGATCTTTGTCTTTGTAATATTTACACCTACAAGCTTTGCACACTTAGCATTGCTTCCTGTAGCGTAGATCTTGCGTCCGAATGTTGTCTTGTTGAGTACGAAATAGAAAATGAGAAGTGCTGCGATGAGCATGATTGCCGGGATCGGAACTGAGATGAAGTTACCTCTTCCGACAAGCTTAAATGCAAATGAATTTGCCTCGCTTGACTGAGCGCCTGCAAGACCGGAAATAGGCTCACCATCTGTGATGATCATTGCAAGACCTCTGTATGCGGTCATAGTTACGAGTGTTGCGATAAACGGCTGGAGGCGTCCCTTTGTTACGAGAAGTCCGCTGACCATACCGAGAAGTGTTCCGGCGATCAATGCGATCAGCATCGCAAATATTGCCGGCACGCCGTTCATCATCAGCTCGGCGCATATTACTGCGCTCAGAGCCAAGGTCGAACCAACTGAGAGGTCGATTCCGTCTGAAAGAATGACGCAGGTCATACCGAATGCGATAAGTCCGTTGAATGTTGCCTGACGAAGCAGGTTGAGCAGGTTGCTTGCTGTTCTGAAGTCCGGGCTGATAACACTTATCAGTCCAACGAGTAATACGAGTGCTATAAACGAGCCATATTCTCCTATGTACGATACCCAACTCTTCTTGTTGAGAGTATTAGTTGCTGTTTTTCCCATTACAAAGTACCTCCTGTAGCTAAAGTCATTACTTTTTCCTGATCTGCGTCTGCTGCATCGATAAATCCTGTGATACGTCCTTCATGAACGACCATGATCCTGTCGCTCATTCCGAGAACTTCGGGAAGCTCCGACGATACGAGTATGATCGCAACGCCCTTTGCAGCGAGATCGTTAATTACGCTGTATATTTCCTTTTTTGCACCGATATCTACACCTCGGGTAGGTTCATCGAGGATAAGGATCTTCGGATCGGTATATACCCATTTTGCAAATACTACCTTCTGCTGATTACCGCCTGAAAGGTTATTGCACTCATGATCCGGACCGAAGCATTTGATGCGGAACTCATCGATACCCTTCTTAACGAGTTCATTCACCTTATTTTTCTTGATAACGGATTTAGTTGAAGTCTTGTCAAGATTTGCTAGAACGATGTTATCTGAGATGCTCTTTTCGAGAAGCAGACCTTCGGTCTTTCTGTCCTCAGTGATGAATCCGATTCCGGCTTCTATAGCATCCTTTGCACTTTTTAATTTAACGGGCTTGCCCTCGATATATACCTGACCGCTCTCGAACGGAAGGTTACCGAAAACCGCCTGCATTATCTCGGTACGTCCGGCGCCCATGAGTCCTGATACGCCGAGTACCTCGCCAGCCTTTACGCTGAAGTTAACGTTTTCAAACTTTTTGGTTTTAGTAAGTCCCTCAACACGGAGCATTTCCTTTCCGATAGTAACGCCCTCACGCTTAGGATAACGCTCACCGATCTCACGTCCGATCATCATGCGCACGATATCATCCATCGTGATATCCTTGATATACTCTGTTCCGACATACGTACCGTCACGAAGAATAGTGATCCTGTCGCAAAGCTCGAATATTTCTTCCATTCGGTGGGAGATATAAACGATTGAAACACCTTTTTTGCGAAGACTCTTGATGAGCTTGAAAAGGCCCTCAGTCTCACTCTGAGTAAGAGCAGCGGTAGGCTCGTCCATGATCAGAACCTTTGCATCGACCATGAGCGCCTTACAGATCTCAACCATCTGCTGCTGACCTACTGAAAGATCACTCATTATGGCATTGATCGGGATATTGACACCCATTTTATCCATGACTTCCTGTGCTTTTTGGCGCATAGCCTTCTTGTCGCAGATTCCGAACTTCTTGGTGATCTCCTTACCCATGAAGAGGTTTTCCTCAACAGTAAGATCAAACAGAACGTTCAGTTCCTGATAGATAAAGACGATTCCGGCTTTTTCTGCCTCCTGAGGTGATTTATAGAGGACTTCCTTGTCGTCAACACAAACTGTTCCGGCATCTCGTGTATAAACACCTGTCAGAATCTTCATCAGCGTGGATTTACCTGCACCATTTTCGCCCATCAGCGCATGAACCTCGCCATCCTTAAGCTCAAAACCAGCGCCCTTAAGAACCTGATTTGAACCAAAAGCCTTGTCAATTCCTTTCATCAAAATTTTCATATTTTCACACTCCTTATGTCAGGCAAATATACAACCAGCCTGAAGTATAATATTTGCATAAGGCGTAGTCTCACCGGTTCTGATGACCGCCTTGCAATTATTAGTTTTTTCCTTGAGAGCCGCATGGCTCACGAATTCCGTCTCGATGTCCTGTCCCTCAAAAAGAGTTTCGATCCGGCTGAGGATCTCAGGGTTCTGTTCCTTGATCTCTTCAGCGAGAATGATCTTTTCGATCTTCATATCTGCCGCAACTGCTTCAAGGGTCTGCATAAAAGTCGGTACACCGAATGTGAGAGCCAAGTCGATCCGCTCAGTTTCATCCGGTATTGGCAGGCCGCAGTCTCCGACAGCGATCGTATCAGTATGCCCCAGATATGACAGTACTCTTGAAATGTCGCTATTCAGAATTCCTTGCTTTTTCATGTAGTATAATCCTCCTTTATTCGGGTCAACCTCCGAATTTCATAGTAATTATAACATATTTCAACGACGATTGTAAATAGTTTATGTGTAAATCTCCTAGGAATCATAAATTAATAATTTATGAACTCAGACCCTGAAAAAATAATTATAACACAAAACAGCCGCATCCAAAGAAGATGCGGCTGTTTTGTATTTGTCCTTTTACATTGAAATGAATCTCTCAGTTACGCAAAGCTCCACCAATCAAATTCAAGCTGACTGCTGAATACGAAATAAAGCTCCTGTTCTCCGCTAACACTGTTTACCGGCACTGTGATCTCAGAAAATTTTCCGCCTGCGGGAACATCAACATAGCCTACAACAGTTCCATCAGCACTTCCAGTGCATATCTTTATCGCTGCGC
>JBGVIW010000101.1:0-2943 GCA_045128995.1 Ruminococcus sp. | reverse complement strand
TCCAGATCCTCGACGGCTTCGGCGGTGATGAATCGTACCTTGAGAGCTACCGCAGCAGCTTCCGTGAGCTTCAGCAGACTGCCCGCCGTCTTGGTGAGCTTAAGAAGCTCGAGCAGTCCCGTATCGAGCGAAGCCGCTATCTTTCGGAAATAATTGACGACATCGGAGAGCTTGAGCTTACTGAGGACGAGGATGAGCTGCTTGAAAAGGAGTACGAGACTGCAAAAAATGCTGAGAAGGCTATAATCTCGATAAACAATGCAGTACAGCTCCTCACCGGAGAGGAAAATGCCTCCGAGCAGATCGCCTCTGCGGAGCGTGAGATAATCGGCTTTACGGAGAATAATAAGCGTCTTAATGAGCTGTATGAGCGAATGTCTGCGGCAGAGATAGAGCTGTCGGATATTGCATCCGAGCTAATCGCTGAGGCTGATAAAATAGAACTCGACGGTCAGCGCCTCGATTATCTCACTGAGCGACTGAGTACTATAAATAAGCTCAAGAGAAAATATGCGGCTGATTGTGAAGGACTGTGCAGTCTCTATTCAAATGCAGTTCAGGAGATCGCCCAGCTTGACAGCTCATCTGATGAGATAGCGAAGCTTCAGACAAAAAAGGAGGAGCTGCTTCATGTAGTTACCGAGCGTGCAAAGCAGCTTTATGAGTATCGTGAGCGTGTCGCTGAAAAGTTTGTAGAGAGAGTTACTGCCGAGCTTGAGTTTCTTAATATGCCCAGTGTAGTTCTGGCGGTTCGCCACGATAAGGGCAAGCTCACGGTCAATGGCATGGATACAGTCGAGTTCCTGATATCTGCCAACAAGGGCGAGGATCCAAAGCCTATCTCAAAAATCGCCTCAGGCGGTGAGCTTTCGAGGATCATGCTTGCGCTGAAAAGCGTGATCGCCGACAAGGACAGCATCCCTACGATGATCTTCGATGAAATCGATACAGGAGTCAGCGGAAAAGCGGCTCAGAAAATCGGAATCAAGCTCCGTGAGATAGGAAAGGTGCGGCAGGTTCTCTGCGTAACTCATCTGGCACAGATCGCTGTGATGGCAGATAATCATCTTATGATAGAGAAAAAGATCGTCGGCGAGCGTACCGAAACCAACGTAACTCAGCTTGACTTCAGTGGGCGTATATCTGAGATCGCCCGAATCATGGGCGGAGAAGATCCGAGTCAGCTTATGCTTGATACGGCTGAGGCAGAGCTGCGCAAGGCGGCTGAGATCTGATAACGGAGGTTTATGATGAAAATTTTTTCAACACGACATGGACAGACTGACTATAACAAGAAGGATCTGATCCTCGGAATAACTGACCTCGAGCTGAATGAAACAGGACTTTCTCAGGCGCATCAGCTTGCTGATGAGATAAAGCAGTCCGGATTGAGGATCGACATCATAATTGCCTCTCCGATGAAGCGTGCGCTGAAGACTGCACAGATAGTTGCAGATGCAAATTCGCTGGAGCTTGTTACTGACGAAAGGCTTCGTGAGTGGGACTACGGCAGTTATGAAGGACAGCATCGCACTGCGCCGGGCTTCAGTGAAAATAAGCGTGAGTTTGCAGTGAAAATGGGCACTACAGGAGAATCCCTGATGCAGCTTATGCATCGTGTGTATTCAGCTCTCGATGACGTAAAATTACGCTATAAAGGCAAAAACGTCCTCCTTGTTAGTCACGGAGGCGTATGCAGAGTTATAGAGACGTATTTCAACAATATGACAACCGAGCAGTACAGCAACTGGTTTATGGGGAACTGTCAGCTCATTGAATATGAGATCGGAGACTAGCATGAGAATCGGAGTCGACTATTATCCCGAGCATTGGGATAAGGAGCTTTGGCAGAGTGATGCGGAGCTGATGGCAGAAACGGGAGTTAATATCGTCCGGCTGGCGGAGTTTGCTTGGTCAAGATTGGAGCCGCAGGAAGGGTACTTTGATTTTGCGTGGCTGGATGAAGCAATAGATATGCTTTCACGTCAGGGGATGAAAATAGTCCTCTGCACTCCGACAAGCTGTCCGCCGCTCTGGCTTTATGAAAAGCATCCCGAGATCATCCAGACTGCGCCGGACGGAAGAAAAATAAAAACAGGAATAAGAGGTCACCGCTGCATTAATTCACCGGTATTCATGAAATATGCAGAGCGTATCACTGAAGAGATGCTGCGGCGCTATGCGGAAAATCCTGCGGTTATAGCATGGCAGATCGACAACGAACTTGAGGCTTATCCATGCTGCTGTGAAACTTGTGTAAAATCATTCAGAGAGTGGCTGCTCAGGCGTCATGGAACTGTTGAGGTGATCAATAAAGCATACGGAAACAGCGTCTGGAGCGGAGAGTATAGCTCTTCTGACCAGATAAAGCCGCCGACAGCATATCCCAAGGCATGGCAGAATCCATCACTTTGCCTCGATTACTGGAGATTTACATCAGACTGTACAGTGGCTTACGTCAGAAGGCTTACCTCGCTGATAAAGCGCTGCTGTCCGGAACTTCCGGT
The DNA here is from genome assembly GCA_045128995.1 of Ruminococcus sp. Classification (GTDB taxonomy): domain Bacteria; phylum Bacillota; class Clostridia; order Oscillospirales; family Ruminococcaceae; genus Ruminococcus. The sequence goes on along the minus strand of JBGVIW010000101.1, from coordinate 436 downwards.
GACGACGAATACATGGTTCTGCGAGAATATGCCTGATTTTTACAAGCTTTTCAGTGAGCTTGATTTTGTTTCGTATGACAACTATCCGCCAGTCAGGATACCTGAAGATCCTGAGGAGTTTTATTCTCATGGATTTCATCTTGACTTTATGAGAGGGATTAAATCAGAGAATTTTTGGGTGATGGAGCAGCTCAGCGGACTTACCGGAAGCTGGGCGCCGATGGCACCGACTCCAAGACCTGGGATGCTCAGGGGCTACGCTCTTCAGGCGTTTGCACACGGTGCTGATACAGTGGTTCACTTCCGATGGAGAACAGCTTGCAAGGGCGCAGAAATGCACTGGCATGGAATCTTAGACCACAGCAATATTCCCGGCAGGCGTTATAATGAATTCAGACAGCTTTGCGCTGACGCCGCAAAGCTAAGCGAGATCGCC
>JBGVIW010000100.1:0-4285 GCA_045128995.1 Ruminococcus sp. | reverse complement strand
TTATCGCTGCGCCATTGACTGAAGAGGCTCTGACTGTAAGCTTTTCAGCTCCGCTTGTGAATGCAGCTCCAGATACCTTTATCCAGTCTCCGCCGTCGACGTCTGTTACAACTGTATCGCCAAGTCCGCTTACGTTGATACCTGCCTGATTAGACATAGTTTCTGCCTGAACCTTATTGTAGGGGTTGATCGTTTTAAGCTGAGCGATACCAGACATTGTACCTGTTACGCTGTTGAAGGATGTGCCGTTCATGGTGATCTTATCGATCTGAGGGCTTCTGTAATTGCCGGTTATGCCCATTGCAGCTTCAACTGGTCTGGAGTGATAGAAAAGATAAAGCTGACCATTAAACTCTGCTATCGAATGATGATTGTTTCCGTAGTGTCCAAAGAATACTCCCTGGTTTCGGAAAAGCTCTCCGCCGTAGGTGAACGGGCCCATTGGGCTGTCGCTCACCATGTACTCTATCGCACCGCTTGTCATTCCATATGAATTGCCTTTAGTGTTCCAGTTGGAGCAATATGTATAATAATACTTATTGCCTATCTTGTTGATGCCGGAATCCTCAAACAAATATGGAGGGTTGATTGTCTGAGGAGTTCCAACGATGCTTATCATATCATCACCAAGCTGAACTACTCTGGCTGTTCCGGGATCTGCATCCTGTCCGTCAGGTACTCCTCCGCCGAAGTAGAGATATCCCTTTCCGTCATCATCCACAAATACCGCTGGATCAAAAAGCCATGTAACATTAGCACAATTTGGCGTAGAGCGATTAATTAAAGCTTTCCCAAGAGGATCAGTCCAAGGGCCGGTGGGACTGTCGGATGTAAGGACGCTTACTCCGTTTCCGCCGTTGCAGAAATAGAGAAAGAACTTTTCCTTGCCATTGATAGTCTTGTGTGCAGCGCAGGGCGCCCATGAATTTGTTGCCCATGTTGCAGCACCTGATGAGCCAGCTACATTGATTGCACCGTGATCTGTCCAGTTTACAAGATCCTCTGAAGAAATACAGTTTATTTTGTTTACAAGTCTGTATGTATTCTCAACAACGTTTCCATCAGAATCATACTCTACGACATCGTTTGTCATATAAACATATATACGTCCGTTATATTCCATTACGCCCGGATCAGCTCCAAAACGCTGTGTGTAGAGCGGATTATTCTCGCCGTCCTTTTTATAGCTTGATGCAATATTCACGCTTGAAAAAAGCTGTTCCATTGCCGCTGTATCAACTACCTTCTCGGCTACCGGAAATTCAGTGATCTTTCTTATTATATACTGCTGGAGAAGCACAAGGTCAGTAACATCAAATACACCGCTCTGGTCTACATCTGCATTAAGCTTCGCAGCTGTATTGTCAAATCCATTTACAAGTCCCCTGCGGGCACATATCATATCGAATGAATTTACGACCTCATCACCGTTTACATCTCCGAGCATAAGCTTCTGCGGCTGACCTGCACCGAGTATTCCAGTACCGCCTACCGCACCGATCGCCTCGTCAATATAAAAATTATTCGTTGTCTCAGCAGTCTCGATATAAAGCTGAAGATTTGACGCATCTGCCGGAATCTTATAATTTGTATTCACGAGCTGTACCCACTCACCCTTTATTGCCTGTGCTTCGGCGATAGTTGAATACTGTGGATCTCCATTTGCGTCGGTATACTGTAGCTTCATATAGAATGTATCAGTTGCTCCGCCGTCAAAATACATTACGTTTGCACTGAAGCTGAATTTCTCACCCGGTACGAATGCACGGGGGTTAAGTGTTCTGTAAGCACCGTTCCATGAAGCTTCTCTGTTCTGGACGAGAAGCGCTTCGCTTCCGACATAGGCTGTTCTTCCGCTGGTCATGATAGTTGCAGCACCTCTTGCCTGCCATGTACAGGTATCGCCCTCAAAGCCGTCCTGATAGAACCAGCCGTACTTGTTAGGCTGCGGCGCAGGAGTTTCTCCGCCGTCATAACCGCCTTCTACCCACTCAGATTCCGGAATCATATCCATGAGTGTATTATAAGCAGTCTTTGGCTGATGATTTGTATCATAAAGAAGCGGAGCATTTTCAGTCTTGATCCATGTATTGGCATCATTCGGTCCCCAGATACACACTGCGCTCACCTTTCCGGGATAGCTGCCAGTGTTGATGTCGATCGCTGCCTGGAAGATCGCCTTGTACTTTGCAGCCTGCTGAGCATCGGTGTATGTAGTTCCCTCACGGGTAATATCAAGCTCAGTGATCTGAACATCACATCCGATGCTTGCATATTTCTGAAGAGCTGTTGTGTATGACGATACACCAGAAAATCCGTCATAATTCGCATTTATATGCGACTGCATTCCTATACCGTCGAGAAGTCCCTTCTGATACAGGTCTTTGCACATATTATATATACAATCTCTCTTATGATCCCAGTATTCGTTATAATCATTATAATAAAGTCCGCATCCTTCGGGAGCATACTTTCTTGCGATAGAGAAAGCCTTCTCTACAAATCCGTTATCGCCGTATACTGACACCCATGCAGAAGTTCCGCCTGTTACGTTATTATCTCCCGCAACTCTTGCTCCGCCATAATTTGCAGTTCTGTTGCTGTCATCGCTGACCGCCTCGTTTACAACATCGTATGCGTAGAGATTAAGCTCAGGATACTGTGTTTCGATCGCCTTGAACATATTGCTGATATAGCTTTCAAGACGTGCATCCATTACTGCTTCAGATACCCATGCACCGTTTGCATCAAAATTTTCCTTGAAGAACCATGACGGTGTCTGGCTGTGCCATACAAATGCATGACCTCTCATTGCAATATCATTCTGTACGCAGAAATCCATTATTGCAGATGCAGCATTGAGAGATACTCCGATATTAGTGCCGCTGCACTGAGATTTTACTAGGGTAGAATCAGGCTTTGTCTCATTTTCACACTCGATGCTGTTATAGTCCTTGATCATCGACGCTGTGATAGTTGAGTTTCTTACGGTATTTCCATTAAGGATATTTCCCACTCTGAAATACTGACCAAAAGCGTCCTTAAGTCCCATCTGAGAAGAAGCCGCTGAGGCTGTATTGATGCTTCTGCTCCGCTGTGCAGTGACAGATACCTCGTCGAACGCAAAATCATTTGTACTGTCAGTTGTCAGCGTAAGGCGGAACTCATAGGAATTCTCCGGTGCTTTATAATCCACATTAAGCTCTGTCCATTTGCCCGCGCTTACTTTTTTACATACAAGCTCCTTTTCAGTTTCCTCTCCGGTTTCTGAATCTATGCAAAGAAGCGACAAACGGAATGTTTCATCCGTATCACTGTATACCTTTACGCTGTAATTATACTCCTCGCCGCCTTCGAGATAGAATCCCTTAGAAGAGCTTGCGCCATCCGAGGGGACGTTTCTGCCGGAAACTATCATTCCTCTGGACGAGCTGTAGCCCTCACCGTCAGCCGCTGTAAGCTTTACTGCGTCAGAACTGCCATGCCAGCCGTCATAATTCACTTCAAAAGTATTGTGAACAAGCTCAGCCGCATAAGTATCATACGCAGCGAACGGAATGTATGACATCATTCCACCGCAGCATACCAATGCCGATAAGGCAGCGGTAAGTTTTTTCAGATTCATTTTTATTCCTCCTAATATGTAATATGATCACACGCTCGTTAAGTCCAAATTTATCCATTTTATGATTTTGAACTTTTTGTTACGTTTATTATATCTGCAACCCTGCACCTTTTCAACCCATTTTTTGCAGATTTAGTGGACAAAGTGAAGATTTTTTATTGAAATTGCTCTTAATTTATGGTAAGATAATATCAGAAATAACTGGGAGGTGTCTTATGGAGCATAATGATAAGCAAAAAATCATCGGAATCATTACTGCCAACGCTTCACAAAGTGCGCAAAAACAACTGCTTAGCGGCATTCTCTCGCAGGCTCAGGCTTTTGATGCAGTATCAGTTGTATTTTCAAACGTATATAATTCCTCAGAGTATTTTGCTAACATTGAAATCGAAAACAATATTTATGACCTCATCCTCTCTAAAAAAATCGACGCCCTGATAATGACTGGTGAAGTAATTCTCAATCCCGACCTTCAGCAATATATTTATCAGCGTCTGCTGAAGCGAAGTGATATTCCTATTGTCATCATCGGCGCAGAACTTCCGGGTTTTATCTGCGTGAACAACGATGTCCAGTCAGACATCGAAGATATTATCAGACATCTTGTTGAAGTCCATGGATTTTCTGATATCGATTTTATCACCGGTGATCTCACCGCCC
>JBGVIW010000099.1:0-2654 GCA_045128995.1 Ruminococcus sp. | reverse complement strand
AAGAGCTCACCAGAGTGCAGGAGACTGCACTGCTATGTAAACCCTATCCGATGCAACGTCTATTGGTGCTGTGTGTCTTAACGTCTGCTCGGCGGACATACAGTAATGACGGCTCGAGCATATCGGCGACGGTATGCCTAGATAAATTACCGCACACGACAGAACTCGGCTTATCGGTCTGGTCATTCTATGGAAAATGGGGAGCGAATGCTCCCTTTTTCTGTTACATCAGGCTAATGCTATTGATTTTTAAAAGACGATATGGTAAAATAGAAGTGGAAATATTTATCAAAGGAGATAAAATATATGAAATATCTTGTAATGCTCTGCGATGGAATGGCTGACTATCCGGTTGAGGCACTCGGAGGAAAAACTCCGCTGGAAATGGCTGAGACTCCGTGCATGGATAAGCTTGCCGAGACTGCGGCCGTTGGTCTGGTAAAGACTGTTACTGACGGAATGAAGCCCGGAAGCGATGTTGCGAATCTCTCTGTACTCGGATATGATCCCGAGGTTTACTATACAGGACGTTCTCCCCTTGAGGCTGGAAGTATCGGAATTGACATGAAAAAGACTGATGTCTCACTCAGATGCAATCTCGTTACTCTCACTGATGAGCCAGTTTACGAGGATAAAACGATCCTCGATTATTGTGCAGATGACATTTCCACAGAAGAGGCTAGGGTTCTTGTTGAGTACCTTGCTCAGCACCTCAACAGCGACGAGTTCCGCTTCTACAGCGGCGTAAGCTACCGTCACTGCCTTATCTGGGACAATGGTACTCTCGATATCGGTACAATGACTCCGCCGCATGATATCACTGGCAAGCCGATAAAGGAATATGTTCCGATTCACGAAAATGCTGCGAAGCTTTATGATCTCATGAAAAAGTCTTATGAGCTTCTTAAGGATCATCCCGTGAATAAGGCGAGGGTCGAAAGAGGTCTTCGTCCAGCTAACAGCATCTGGCTCTGGGGTGAGGGAGTGAGAGCTAACCTCGACCCGTTTAAGGAGAAGTACGGACTCTCCGGCTCTATGATCTCAGCTGTAGACCTTCTCAAGGGAATCGGAAAATTCTCCGGAATGGAGGTAGTCGAGGTCGAGGGCGCTACTGGCTATATCGACACTAACTTTAAGGGCAAGGCTCAGGCTGCGATCGAGGAGTTCAAAAAAGGTCAGGACTTCGTTTACATACACGTTGAGGCACCTGATGAGTGCGGACACAGAAATGAAATGGACAACAAGGTGAAGTCGATCTCACTTATCGACGAGCTTATCCTCGGACCTGTCGTAGAGGAGCTAAGAAAAATGGGCGATTTCAAAGTTCTCGTAACTCCAGATCATCCGACTCCGCTTTCGCTCAAGACTCATACAAACGATCCCGTACCGTTCCTTATCTACGACAGCACAAAGGCTGGTGCAGGAACATCACTTGGATTCAGCGAAAAAACTGCTGCTGCATCAGGTCTGGTCATTGAGCCGGGATATACGATGATGAAGAGATTTATCGAAGAATAATAATGTGATAAAATAAGGGCAGCCCTGCATTATTGCCGGCTGCCCGTTTTATGTTGTACTGATTTATTTTTGCTGCTTGATATGCGGGAAACAATATATGTACACAAAATAAGAAATAATATTCCTGTCAGAGAGCCTGACGTGTCGAGAAGTACATCAGAAAATCTTCCGCTGCGGTCAGGAATAAAGTGCTGATGCAGTTCGTCGGAGCACGCATACAGAAAGCATATCCCTAGAGAATATACCCGTCTGAGCGGCTTTTTCGAATCTAGCGTACAGGAGACAAAGAATCCCAGTGCGGCATATATCAGAAAATGTGCAGACTTGCGGATGAAATGCTGAACCTCCTCATAAATTTCAGTCTGACGCTCGGTTGAAAGCTCCTCATAGTCGACATGAATAAACTCAACAACGGTTTCAGTAATACTGCCGCTTGTTTCTGACGATTTTTCACCGTTTTCCGATGAAAAAATGAATATTACGACCATGCAGACAATGCTCAAAACACCGGCTGCGATCCTTATAAAGCTGATTCTGCTGCTGGAATGCATCATAAAATAATTCCTCTCATAAATATCTGTTATATTATACCGCAAAAACACCGCCTTGTAAAGAGAATTACGAGTTTTTTCCAATGCAGGAAAAATGAATGAAAAAATTTTGAAAATGCCTTGTCAGCGGTGAAAAAAAATGTTATAATAATATGGTAAGTCCTTCAGCATAATTAAAGGAGGTAATAATGAAAAATTTTCTTAATAATATCTGGACTAAAAGAGCTGCCTCACTCATCAGCGGACTGTACGCCTTCGGTGCCTGCTATATATGCTATTGCTCGATTTTTTATAATATAAATATATCTTCACCATTGTCGCTTTGCCTGCTTGTATCGGGAATTTCACTTCTCGCACTTGTAGTCATGCTCTACTCACGCAAACAGGTAGTGACACGTATTGCGAGTGTAGTTATACTTCCGGCAATGCTGCCGGTAGTACTTATGTACTTCGGCGAATGGGAGCTGATCATACCGATCATTATCACTGGTCTCATCATCCTGCTGCTGTCAGGCTCAGGTGAAGGCTTCAAAACAGCGTTTGGTACGATATTCCTGCTGGTATATATTTTTGGTGCGCTGGGGT
>JBGVIW010000098.1:0-7765 GCA_045128995.1 Ruminococcus sp. | reverse complement strand
GATATCCACATCTATCAGAGCAAGCTCACTATTACCGGCGATCCAGATAAGCCCGTGAAAATGAATATCGCTGTAATGGATAATCACTCCTGCGAGCTGACACTCAAAAATGTCAATATCATCAGCGGAAACAGCAAGCCTACTATCACCGTCGGAGAATACGCTCGGCTGGTGCTTAATGTCAAGAAAAATAATAAGCTCAGCTACTCAGGCATCTATGTCCCGACAGGCTCTCAGATCGAGGTCACCGGAAACGGTAATCTCACTATCGACTGCTACTCCTCTGCTGGTATCGGCATCGGCAACGACTATGAACACGGCTATGGTGATATCACCGTGAATATGCTCGGTATGCTCGAGATCATAAGCAACAGCGAGGATACGCTCTGCATCGGAGGCGGATTCAACAGCGATGACTCCGAGATCAACCTGATCTCAGGTCAGATCAAGATCTTTATGTACTCCCAGAACGGTCTTGCTATCGGAAGCTTTTCCGGCGATGCACTGATCGACATAAGCGAGTCCTGTCACCTCGACCTCACAGTTTCCGGCATCAAGGTAACCGGTATCGGAAGCCGCTCGGGTATAGCTTCTATCACATCCTCGGCTGATATCAATATGCTCTGCTCAGGTGCGCAGGCTGTCGGAATCGGTTCGCTCGAGGACGGCGATGGCAGCATTATGATCAGAAAGGGCAGGATAAATATCAAGATGCGCTCCGCTAAAAATGCCTGCATCGGCGCTATAAACGGAAGTATTAATACTAAGATCAAGGACGCTGAGATCATTATCGACTCCGAGGGTGATGAGGCTGCCGGAATCGGCGACGCCTACGGCAGCGGTAATGTTACAATCATCGACTCAAAGATCTCACTCAATATGCTTGCCTCTGCTCCGAAGGATCTCGGTACGCTCAACGGCGATCTTCAGCTGCAAGGCTCTGTCGTGAACTCGATCGTCAACGAAAAACGCATCAGCTACATAAATAATTAGGCAATACCGTGCAAAGTACTCAGGAGTGCTTTGTGCGGTGCTGCCCTGGCCCTAAGGCTATGAAAATATAACTCAGGAAAGAAAGGTATTGTTTAAATAATGAAGCTTGGTATGGTTGGACTGCCGAATGTCGGCAAAAGTACACTCTTTAACGCACTCACAAATGCAGGTGCAGAATCTGCAAACTATCCGTTCTGCACTATCGAAAAAAATGTCGGAATCGTTTCTGTTCCCGATGAAAGACTCGACGCTCTCGCTAAAATGTATGAGCCGGATAAGTTCACTCCCGCAACACTCGAGTTCGTGGATATCGCCGGACTCGTAAAGGGCGCTTCAAAGGGCGAAGGTCTTGGCAATAAGTTCCTCGCTGATATCCGTGAGGTGGACGCTATCGTCCATGTCGTAAGATGCTTTGAGGATACTAATATCATCCACGTTGACGGAAATATCAATCCCGCAAGAGATATCGAGACTATCAATCTCGAGCTTATTTTCTCCGATATCGAGATGATCGACCGCCGCATCGACAGAGCTAAAAAGGCCGTTAAGGGAGATAAAAAATATCTCGCAGAAATAGATTTCCTCGAGCGTCTCAAGTCCCACCTCGAAAACGGAAAGTCTGCACGAGGCTTTGATTTCACTGACGACGAAAGAGAGCTTATCAAGTCAACTCCCCTTCTCTCAGCAAAGCCTGTGATCTATGCTGCTAACCTCAGCGAGGACGATTTCACAAATAACATCGACACAAATGAGAACTACAAAAAGGTCTGCGAGATCGCTGCTGAGGAGCATTCTGCTGTTCTTCCGATCTGCGCTCAGATCGAGGCAGAGATCTCTGATATGGGCGACGAGGATAAGGAAATGTTCCTCGGCGAGCTTGGACTTGAGGTTTCAGGTCTTAACCGTATCATAAAGGAAGGATATTCTCTCCTTGGTCTTATCTCATACCTCACCGCCGGAAAGCCTGAGGTGCGTGCATGGACTATCAAAAACGGCACAAAAGCTCCGCAGGCTGCCGGAAAGATCCACACAGACTTTGAAAAAGGCTTCATCCGTGCCGAGGTAATTTCATTCGACGACCTCATGGAGTGCGGTACTATGGCTGCTGCAAAGGAAAAGGGTCTGGTACGCCTTGAGGGTAAGGAATACGTTATGCAGGACGGCGATATCGTTCTGTTCAGATTCAACGTATAATTGCAAGGCGGTCATTTACCGCACCTGCGCTTAACATTATAAAATGTAATTTTGCAGAGGACGGCGTCCTCGACGTCCCGTGAATATATTCGTTTTTCTTCAAGCCGAAAAGTCCGCAGTTTTCTGCGGACTTTTTTATAATTTTATAACATTTTCCTTGATTTTACGACAAAAATAATGTATAATTATTTCATACATTATAGGAGGCTGCGATTATGAAAAAGTTTGTTTTAAAAATCGCTGCGTGCGGCGTTGCGCTCATGCTTTCGGCCTGTGGAAGTGAAAAGAAAAACAATAAGACTCAGCCGGACGGCACTCTCGATGAGTGTACTCTGCGCTTTTCATGGTGGGGAGGCGATGACCGCCATGAGGCTACGCTCAAGGCTATTGAGCTGTGGCATGAGATTCATCCCGAAATTACTATTAAGGCTGAATACGGTGGATGGGACGGCTGGACGGAAAAGGTCAATGCTCAGATAAGCGGAGGTACTGCTCCGGATATCATGCAGATCAATTACGACTGGCTTATCAACCATTCTCCCGACGGAACTGGCTTTTATGACCTGCATCAGCTCGGGGAATACCTCGACCTCTCAGGCTACGACGAGGAAACCCTCTCCTTCGGCGAAGTCTGCGGCAGGCTGAATGCTGTCACGGTTTCAATGAGCGGAAGAGGACTTTTCTATAACTCCGAGGTATACGACCGGCTCGGAGCAGAGTATCCGCAAACATGGGACGATCTTATGAGTCTCGGAGCTGCATTTGAAAATCAGGGCGTATATCCGCTGGATCTGGATATCCAGTCCGGTGCAACGGCATGGTATATCGCTGTCGTATACGTTCAGCAGAACACCGGCAGAGAGTTTATTACTATGGACGGTGAGCTTGGGTTTACTGTTGAGGACATCAGGGCGGCTCTCGATTTTTATAAAGCTCTCGAGGATAACCATGTCATCCGCACCGTAAAAACACGTACTGATGAGGACGGCAATGCTGCGCTTTATCAGTCAACAGAATTCATCAGCGGAAAGATCGCCGGTGTTCTCGAATGGGGAAGTGCTGTTGGAAAGTATGAATTGGTACTTGACGACGGAATACTTCAGAGCGGCCCGCTGCTTTCTGACGAGAACGGAAACTCCTCTGGCTGGATGATTAAGCCCTCGCTGCTTTACTCGGTAAGCAGTACTACAAAATATCCTGATGAAGCTGCGGCATTTCTTGACTTCCTGCTCAACAATGAGCAGTGTGCTGAGATACTCGGCACTACACGAGGAATTCCTGCTTCACAGAATGCATTGGACTATCTCGCTGAAACAGGTCAGCTTGATGGTCTGTCTTACGAAAATGCCCTCATGCTCGAGGAGCTTGATACGGTGACTATCAGCCCGTATATGGAGCTTTCCCGCATGAAGGAGTTCTACAATAACGCTATTGAAAAAGTATCCTATGGCGCTGCGGATACTTCTGAGGCTGCTCAGGAAATGTTTGATTCTATCACAAAATATCTGGAGACTTTTAAGTAATGAACCGCAGAACCAAAAAAATCTACAGCAATCCCGTCGGCACGAGCCGGTTCACAGGATTGCTGCTCATCACGCCGTTTATCATCGGATTTCTTGTATTTACCCTATATCCATTCATCAGCTCCTTTCTCAGCGGACTGACCTCTCCCGACGGAGGATATTCGCCTGAGAATTACATCAGCCTTTTTAAGGACGACGATGTTATCAGGGCTGCCGGCGTGACGCTCAAATATGCACTCATACTAGTACCGCTGAAGCTTATCATATCGCTGCTTGCAGCGGTACTGCTGAATCTTGAAATTAAGGGAATCGGAGTTTTCCGTACTGTTTTCTACATACCCTCTATCCTCGGCGCAAATCTTGCCGTGGTCATAATGTGGCAGTATCTTTTCACTGCCGACGGACTCGTAAACCAGTTTCTCGGGCTTGCAGGATTATCGCCCGTAAGCTGGTACGGAGAGGAAAATTCTGCCCTTGCTATAATTATCCTCCTGCGTCTATGGGAGTTTGGTTCGACGATGGTGATATTCCTCGCCGCACTGAGAGATATTCCTAAGGATTACTACGACGCTGCTTCGATCGACGGCTGCGAAAGAATTCGTGCATTCTTCAAGATCACTCTCCCGCTGCTGAAAAACGTCATCTTCATCAACCTCATCCTTCAGACTATCTCCGCACTCCAGGAATTCAACGCTCCGTACATGATCACCGGCGGAAACCCAATGAAGGGAACATATACCATCGGTATGCTCATCTACGAGGAGATGTTCACCTACTGGAACTACGGCTACGCAAGCGCTGTATCATGGGTGATGTTTGCTGCGATAGCTCTTATCGTAGCACTTCTGTTCCGCTTTACACGACGACTGAGGGAGGATATGTAAATGAAAAAGATCATCCTCTATCTTATCCTGATAATATCTTCAGTTATAATGGTATATCCGCTTTTATGGCTTGCGGGAGCTGCATTCAAATCCAACAGCGAGATCTACAGCTCTGTATGGTTCATGCCCGACAGCTTCAGCTTCGACTCATTCCGCAATGCATGGCAGACTGTTACCCCGTATACTATGGGGCACTATTTCCTGAACACCTTCATGATAATTCTACCGAAGGTAATTTTTGCGGTGATCTCATCTGTCACGGTCGCCTATGGCTTTGCAAGATTTGATTTTCCGCTCAAGAAGTTCTTCTTCGCCATGCTAATCGGAAGTATGCTTCTTCCGCAAATCGTCACTATCCTGCCGACATACATGATGTGGCAGAATATGGCAGGGATAAATTTTCTCGATACATACGTCCCGCTGACGCTTCCGGCACTCTTCGCCTGTGAGGGAACTTTCGTATTCATCCTGATACAATTCTTCAAAGGTGTGCCAAAGGAGTTCGACGAGGCGGCAAGGATCGACGGATGCGGAGCTTTGAGAACGCTCATCCACATCCTTATCCCATGCATTCGCCCTGCGGTCATATCAATAGCGGTCTTTACGTTCCTCTGGACGATGAATGATTTTCTAAATCCGCTGATCTTCATCCAGACCGTTGAAAAATATCCATTATCACTCGCTCTGCGCCTGTCGGTCGACAGTACCGGTCAGGGCTATGAGCTTAATAAAATTATCGCAATGTCGCTGATCGGTCTGATCCCGTCAATTGCGGTGTTCGCTCTCGCACAGAAAAAATTTGTGAGCGGAATTACAGCTGGGGGTTTATCCGGATGATAAATATAGAAAAAACAGAAAAAATCGCTTCGCTCTATATCGGCAGCATGATCCTCTCCTCTGATCCGTGCTGTCCGATGTGGAACAGGGAAAATTTCCTCTTCTCGAAGCCTATGAAGTGGAATTATATAGACGGCTGCCTTATAAGAGCCGTTCTGATGCTCCATGAGCTTTCAGGCGACAGCACGCTTCTTGAATACGCAAAACGCTTCGCTGACGCCTATGTAAACGACTCCGGCAGGATACCGACGATGGATCCGCTGAGCTTCAACCTCGATAATATAAACGGCGGAAGAAATCTGCTGTACCTTTACAGACAAACCGGCGAGGAGAAATACCTAAGCGCCGCAAAATGGATCTGCGACAGTCAGATAAGACTCCAGCCCCGCCTTTCATGCGGAAATTTCTACCACAAGGCGATCTATCCCTCTCAGGTCTGGCTGGATGGAACTTATATGGCACTGCCGTTTATGACTGAATGCGCCATTTCTTGCGGCAGAGCCGATGTGTTCAGCGATATCATCCGACAGCTCCGGAACATAAACTCTATCATGAAGTGTCCGGAAACGGGACTCTATCGCCACGGCTACGACGAAACACGTTCAATGATCTGGGCTGATCCTGAGACGGGGCTTTCAAGAGAGTTCTGGCTGCGTGCTATGGGATGGTACTGCGCTGCGCTTGCCGATATCTGCGAGATAACATATAAAAACGTCCCCGAACTGTATGAGCTTTGCAGCAGTACTCTGAACGATCTGCTCTGCTCTCTTTCCAGATATATCACTCCCGAGGGAATGCTATGTCAGCTTCCGGCTAAGGCTGAGCTTGAGGGCAATTATCCCGAGACAAGCGGAACTCTGCTGTTCTCGTATTCAGCCTTGAAGGCATATCGGCTCGGTATTTGCAGTGAAAAAATCAAAGCCGACGGCTTTAGAACGCTGTCGGCAGTGACTGAGAATTATATTTCTATAGCTGATAACAATATCCCCGTGCTGAGGAATATCTGCCTTATGGCTGGACTTGGCGGAGCGCAGAATCGTGACGGTTCGGAAAAATATTACCTGAGCGAGCCTGTGGTGGAAAACGATGCAAAGGGAATCGCTCCGTTTCTGATGGCTTTTGCCGAGCTTAAGCGCCTCACCGCTCAATAAGCGTTACCGCACGGTTTAACTTCCTTCCAAAGCTTTTGCCGATGATAAAAAGAAAAACGGCATTTGATACTGCATAGATCAACGTAAACGGGAGCGCTGAAAGCAGTGCGGCTTTATATAAACCGCTCTGGAAGCCTTCGCTGTACCAGACTACAGTCCAGATGTCCATAACGAGTGAATACAAGACTCCTGCCGCAGCTCCGTATGCGATAAGCAGGAGTCTGTTTTTTTGCAGCTGCTGTGAGAGAAGTCCTGCAAAAAGACCGATCGCTCCCCATGCAAGCATCTGAAACGGAGTCCATGCGCCGTGTCCAAAGTACATATTCGATATCAGAGCAGTCAGCGCTCCGGTAAGAAATCCACCCTCGGGACTGAGATAGATCCCGCTCAGGATCACCATAGATGTCACCGGCTTGAATGCCGGTATGGGTGCGAATATGAAGCGTCCCGCCACCGAAAGTGCAGTCATCACTGCGATAAGTACTGCATACCTCGAGGTAAGCTCCCGGCGTTCAAATGCAAATGCAAAGCCTGCGCACGCCAGTGCAGCAGTCAGAACTGATACAAGCGTATAGTGCCGTCCGCCAAAGGCTGATGCTCCGGCGAGTATAATCACTGCGGCAACAAAATATATTATCAGCTTTTTATTCCTGCTGTTCATCGATAATCCCCTCCCTGACACCGTTTTCAGTGCATATCCTCATGAGCTGGGATGTCGTCGTGATCCCGTCATAAATGCCCTTAGAGATCCTCACTGCGCCTGTCGTATAGAAAAGGCTGCCTGTAAAAAGCTCCTGCGGAGTGCCGACAGCCGAAACTCTGCCGTCAAAGAATATCCCGCAGCGGTCTGATACCATCGCCGCAAGCTCGGTATCGTGAGTCACGAGCATTACAGTCTTTCCCTGCTCACGAAGGCTCAGGATGATCCCAGCGATAACGTCACGCCAGCTTCCATCAAGCCCCTTCGTAGGTTCGTCCATCACCACGATCTCCGGATCATTTTTCAGAAGCTTTTTTATCGCCAGAAGCTGCTGCTGTCCGCCGCTCAGGTCATAGGGATGCATATCATATAGAGAGGTGAAATCATAAATATCCGTACTTTCGGTGAAGCTCAGCTCCTCACCGACACTGTCGTGAAGAAAACTGCTCTGGACATCCTGCCCGAGCATGGAGATAACCTCGG
>JBGVIW010000097.1:0-2375 GCA_045128995.1 Ruminococcus sp. | reverse complement strand
AAACTATGGCAAAATATACTATGCATTTCTGGTTTGAATGGTTAGGTCCCTGTCTGTGGGGAGCTGATGAAGAAACAAAAAAGAAATTCGGGTATGCAGTTGGTTTGTCTATCCTGCCTATTACTGAAGAACTGAGAAATCATCTTATAGAGCTTCGAGATGAGCATGATGAATCACTTAACTGGGAATATCCTCCTGACCCTTCGCCATGGACAGCACAACAAAAATCGCATTTCTTGAAACGAACAGAAGAAGCTTACAAGCGTCTGTGCAGTGAGCTTGGAGAAGAGTTTCAGATAATTTATAGCGTAGACGTTCCAGACTAAATTCACGATAATGGAGGAAATTATGAACGAAAGAAACCTTACAATGCTTGTTGACTTTTACGAGCTTACAATGGCGAACGGATTTCTGAAGAACGGGCGAGGAGATCAGGTTGCCTACTTTGATATGTTTTTCAGAAGAGTGCCGGATAATGCAGGCTATGCCGTTATGGCAGGCATCCAGCAGCTTATTGAATACATCAGTACGCTTAGCTTTACTGAGGAGGATATAGATTACCTCAGGAGCAAGAATTTATTCTGTGAGGAATTTCTTGAATATCTGAGGGATTTCAAATTTGAGTGTGACGTCTGGGCAGTTCCGGAGGGAACTCCGATCTTCCCGAATGAGCCGCTCATAACAGTGCGAGGCCCGGTGATTCAGGCGCAGTTTATTGAGACAATGATCCTGCTCACGGTCAATCATCAGTCACTCATTGCCACAAAAGCCAATAGAATAGTTTCGGCAGCGCAGGGAAGACCAGTAATGGAGTTTGGTTCACGCCGTGCGCAGGGCTATGACGGTGCAGTTTATGGAGCTAGGGCGGCATATATCGGCGGATGCGCCGGAACAGCGTGTACGATTTCAGACAGAGACTTCGGAGTTTCAGCACTCGGAACAATGGCTCACAGCTGGGTACAGCTTTTTCCGGACGAGCTTGAGGCTTTCCGTGCGTATGCTAGAGTGTATCCTGATACTTCAACATTCCTCGTGGATACGTATAATACACTGAAATCAGGCGTGCCTAATGCCATAACAGTTTTCAAAGAGCTTGAATCCATTGGTCATAGGGGAGTGGGAATACGCATCGACAGCGGAGATATTGCGTATCTGTCCAAAAAAGCAAGAAAAATGCTTGATGCAGCCGGTCTGGATTACATCAAGATAGTTGCCTCGAATTCGCTTGATGAATATCTGATACGTGATCTGATAGTTCAGGGTGCGAAGATAGACAGTTTCGGAGTGGGTGAGCGCCTTGTCACCTCTAAATCTGAGCCTGTTTTCGGCGGAGTGTATAAGCTTGCTGCGGTCGAGGAGGATGGTAAGCTGATTCCAAAGATCAAGATATCTGAAAATACAGTCAAGATCACCAATCCCTCATTCAAGGAATTGTGGAGGCTGTTTGACAATGAGACTGGTAAAGCGGTTGCGGATGTAATTACGCTTGCAGATGAAGTGATCGACTCATCCAAGCCGTATACGATTTTTGATCCTGAGCAGCCGTACAAGAAAACTACCCTTACAAATTTCACTGCCCGAAGACTAAGAGTTCCGATATTTATAAAGGGTGAATGCGTGTATAAATCGCCCGATATTGACGAGATCAGAGAGTACTGCCGCCAACAGCTTGAGCTTATCTGGGATGAAGTTAAGCGCTTTGAGAATCCGCATGAATATTATGTAGACCTCTCGCTTCCGCTCTGGGAACTGAAGCAGAAAATGCTCTCGGATTTCTATATGTGATCCTGCAATATAAACAGATATCATTCATATCGACTGTTTAAGCAATTTTTGTATATAATTACCTATATGTTTCTAAAAGATAAGTATTGATTTTGTCTGGAAAATATGGTAAAATATTCTTGAATTATGAGCAGCATCCCGGTTATTATATCCCGGCAGCTGCCGCTGACAGGAGATTATTATGCTTAATATGCTTAATGCTGATGTAAAGGAATTTGACTTTACTTCAGAATTCGACGGACTTGTTGTAAATGCAATGATAGCCGTGCCATCTGGTCCTATCAACGGAATCGTTCAGATCGTGCATGGAATGTGCGAATATAAGGAACGCTATATGCCCTTTATGGATTACCTCGCTGAAGAGGGC
The DNA here is from genome assembly GCA_045128995.1 of Ruminococcus sp. GTDB lineage: Bacteria > Bacillota > Clostridia > Oscillospirales > Ruminococcaceae > Ruminococcus. Next base: position 223 of record JBGVIW010000097.1, on the reverse strand, counting down.
TTCATCACTGTGATCCATGACAACAGAGGTCATGGTAAAAGCATCTGCTCTGACGAGGATCTTGGATTTTTATACAGAAACGGCGGAAGAGGTTTCGTAGAGGATATTGCTCAGCTTGCACGCATTACTCGTCAGGCGTATCCCGATGCACCCTATTTTATGCTTGGACATAGCATGGGTTCACTCGGCGCAAGAATGTTTGTAAAGGAGCATGACGCCGAGA
>JBGVIW010000096.1:0-8190 GCA_045128995.1 Ruminococcus sp. | reverse complement strand
ATTATACCATAAAATCAAGTGCGTTTCAAGTAAAAAATAAAAAAACACGTGACAAACGGAAAGAAATGGTGTATAATAAGAATAATAATGCCCGACGGCAGAAAATAAAAATGATTGGAGCAGGAATTATGTCAAAAAAGCCATTTTATATAACAACAGCGATTGCCTATGCATCGAAGAAGCCGCACATCGGAAATACCTATGAGGTAGTTTTCACGGATGCAATTGCACGTTTCAAGAGAATGCAGGGATATGACGTATATTTTCTTACTGGAACTGATGAGCATGGTCTGAAGATCGAGGAGCTTGCAAAGGCTGAGGGAATTACTCCCAAGGAGCACGTAGATAAGGTTGCAGGCGAAATCAGAGAGATCTGCGATATCATGAACGTTTCCTATGACGGATTTATCAGAACTACGGATGAGCAGCATGAGAAGGTGGTTCAGAAGATCTTCAACAAGCTCTACGAGAGTGGAGATATCTATAAAAGCTCATATGAGGGACTCTACTGCACACCCTGCGAAAGCTTCTGGACTTCCTCTCAGCTCGTAGACGGAAAGTGCCCCGATTGCGGAAGAGAAGTTCAGCCTGCCAATGAGGAGGCATACTTCCTCAGACTTTCAAAATATCAGCAGTGGCTCGAGGACTATATCGAGCAGAATCCTGATTTCATCGTTCCCGAAAGCCGCAAGAAGGAGATGCTCAATAACTTCATAAAGCCCGGACTCCAGGATCTCTGTGTATCGAGAACGACCTTCACATGGAGCATTCCTGTAACATTCGACCCGAAGCACGTTATCTATGTTTGGATAGATGCGCTTTCAAACTATATTACCGCAATGGGTTACGATCCGGATGGTTCATCTGAGCTTTTTGAGAAGTACTGGCCGTGTGACTGTCACGTTATCGGAAAAGATATCATGCGTTTCCATTCAATTTACTGGCCTATTATGCTTCATGCGCTCGGACTCGAGATCCCGAAGAAGCTGTTTGGCCATAACTGGATCCTCTTCGGCGAGGACAAGATGAGCAAGTCCAGAGGAAATGTTATCTATGCAAACGACGTAGTTGAATCCTTCGGAGTTGACGGCGCAAGATATTACCTCCTCAGTGAGATGCCCGTGAATTCTGACGGTTCTATTACTTACGAATCGCTTATCGAGAGATATAACTCTGATCTTGCAAATACACTCGGCAACCTCGTGAACAGGAGCGTTGCAATGTCAAAGAAATACTTCGGCGGTGAGATAAAGGCTCCTGTCTGCGCAGAGGACGTCGACTCAGAGCTTATCGCAAAGGCTGTTGAGATGCCTAAGCTCGTTGAAAAGTATATCGAGGAATACCGCATGGCAGACGCAATGGAGGCTATCATGAGCCTTGCACGCCGTGCTAACAAATATATCGATGAAACAGCTCCGTGGGTGCTTGCAAAGGACGAAAGCAAGGCGGACAGACTTGGAACAGTTCTCTATAACCTGCTCGAGTCGATCCGTTTCCTGGGAGTTATCCTCACACCGTTCATGCCCGAGACTGCTGAGAAGATCCTCGACGAGATCGGAGCTTCAAAGCGTGATTTCGAGAGCCTTGAAAGCTTTGGCGGACTTGAGGCAGGCAGCAGTGTAGGTGAGCCTGTGCCGCTTTTTGCAAGAATCGACGCCGAGAAGTTCATGCAGGAGGCTGCTGCAAAGATGGCTGCTCAGATCGAGGCTGCAAAGGCTGAGAGTGCGCCTGCCGAGAAGATCGAGCTTGCGCCTGAGATCACTATCGACGATTTCATGAAGGTCGAGATCCGTGTAGCTCAGATCAAGGAATGTGAAAAGGTTAAGAAGTCGGATAAGCTTCTCTGCCTCCAGCTTGACGACGGAATGGGCGGACGTCAGGTCGTTTCAGGCATCGCTCAGTACTACAAGCCTGAGGATCTCATCGGAAAGAAGGTTCAGCTCATCGCAAACCTCAAGCCGGTAAAGCTCAGAGGCGTTGAAAGCTGCGGAATGATCTGCGCAGCCGATACTCCTGACGGCGTTCAGGTGATCTTCGTCGACGACAGTGTACCTGTAGGTTCAAAGATAAGATAAGTACGAGGATCATGCAATGCAGAATAATCCACTTTACGAATTGTTCGGTAAAATCAAGGAATATTGTGTAAAGCTGGAAAAAGCGGCTTATGACAGTTATAAACTCTATCCTCCTGCGGCAGAAGAAGAATTGAGCAGGTGGGAGAGTGCTAATGGTATTGCACTTCCTGAGGAGCTGAAGAACTGGTATATGTTGTCAAACGGCTTTAATATGAACTCAACTGCGGATATTCTCCCATTTTCATTAATAAGAAAGTACAGCCATGATTTTGAGGAGCTGGACGAATGCTTTATAGTTGGTCACTATATCGGTGACGGCTCAATGCTTGTAATTGATGGATGTGGTAATTTCTACGAATTCGATCATGCCTATCACAGTCTTTATAAGATGTCTTTCAAGGATTTTCTTGTGAAATGGGTAATCGATAATCTTGAGGATAATATGTACGAAGCAGGTCTGATGTAAGGTGATCTTCGTCGACGACAGTGTACCTGTAGGTTCAAAGATAAGATAAATTCTTGCAGGGACGGTATAGACCGTCCCTGATAATTTTGTTCAGCGGACATTCATTGTCCAGAAAGGAAAAATATGAAGGCAAACAAGATTATATCATCAGTTCTTTCGCTTGCACTTCTTTCGGGGGCTGTGCCGCCGGTCGATGTGAAAGCAGACGGTGCTACCAGTGCAGGTTTCTGCGGCGATTATGCCGTATGGACTCTTGAGGCGGATGGAACACTCAGAATTAAAGGTTCAGGAGCTTTGAATGATTATGAGATACAGTCTATGAGGTGTAGCATACACAGCGGTGCTGTAACTGCCGAATGGAAAAGCGATCCTGTTCCATGGTACGAGCAGCGATCGAATATCAAAAAAATCGTAATAGAGGATGGGATAATTTCAATCGGCAAAAAGATATTCATGGACTGTGATAATCTGACGGAAGTACAGCTTCCGGAAACTTTGGAAAGTATTGGCGGAGAAGCTTTTTATCATTGCGACAAATTGAAGGAGATCAGAATACCGGATTCTGTAGTGAATATATATTCAGAAGCGTTTGAAAGCTGTGGAGCACTGAGCAACGTAATGCTGTCTTCATCGCTGGAAAAAATAGATTACCATGCTTTTCGCTGGACAAATACAAAAGAGATAGTTATTCCTGAATCAGTAAAAGAAATAGGAGAGGGAGCATTTGAGGAGGCTGTACATCTATCCGAGGTCTGCGTTCTGAGCCGGGACTGTGATATATATCCTAATGAGGTTAATTTTTCAAACGGGTATTCCTGGCAAGACAAAGCCAATGTGCTTAATGCAGTTATTTACGGCTGGGAAGGCTCTACCATACAGGCTTATGCAGAAGAATTCGGCTATGGTTTTGTTTCAATGAAGTATGGTGATGTGGACTTTGACAGCAACATCAATGCCCTTGATGCATCGCTCGTGCTTAGTGAATATTCAAGTACCTCAACAGGAAACGATTCCCTGCTCAGTAATCCACAGAAAATTATATCCGATACTGATCTTGACGGAAATATCAACGCTCTCGACGCATCCTATATTCTCAGCTATTATTCCCACACCGCAACCGGCGGAGAGGGTACTTTTGAGGAATTTATGAAATAATACACGGCATATACGGCAGGATTGCTCTGCAAAGAAAGGAGAAAATATGAAAGCAGGAAGAATTATATCCGGAGCGTTATCGCTCTGTATTATGGGAGCGAATTTTATCGGCATGAACGCAGGCGCCTCAGATGTTGCTGCATCAGGCGAGTGCGGTTATGATGCAGAGTGGACTATCAGCAAAAAAGGAGACCTTAAAATAACCGGAACAGGCGAGATGGCGGATTATTATTACAGCACCTATGGTTATAATTATATTGACGGAAGCATCAGCGATGTGCAATGGGTAGAAGCTCCGCCGTGGTATGAATTCCGGGAGCATATAAAAACTGTAACCATCGGCGATGGAATAACCTATGTAGGAAGCGGTTTATTCTTTGACTGTGATAACCTCACAGCAATAGATCTGCCGGACAGCGTTGAAAGAATTGGAACATCCAGTTTTTTGTCATGTGACTCGCTTGAAGAGGTTTTTCTGCCAGACAGCGTTGAAAGACTTGAGGCAAGTGCATTCGCCTGCTGTATCTCGCTGAAGAATGTGAGATTTTCAAATTCGCTGAACTACATAGGAGCTTCAGCGTTTGAAAATACAGCTCTCAGTACAGTATTTCTTCCCGAAAGCGTCGTTGTAATAGACCACTACGCTTTTAATGGAGTGAGATCACTTGACAGAATTATAATACCGAATCCAAAATGCAGAATGTTCGGCTCCAGATACACGATAAATGATACTTTGGATATATCATCGGAGTATGTGCCGTTCAGCGGAATTATGATCGGCTATGCAGATTCTGCTGCACAGGTTCATGCCGAAAAATACAGTGCAGCATTCATGCAGATCGAGGATTTTTCACTCGGCGATGCAAATTTCGACGGAGAAGTAAATGCACTCGATGCATCGCTTGTGCTGATGGAGTATTCCGGAACCTCAACGGGAAAGGATTCAATACTTTGCGAGTATCAGAAAAATAATGCCGACGCTGACTGCGATGTGACTGTCAATGCGCTCGACGCATCCTATATTCTCAGCTATTATTCCTACACCGCAACCGGCGGAGAGGGTACTTTTGAGGAGTATATGAACTAATCTGCGGCAGAGATGCTATACTAAGAAAGGAGAAAAATATGAAATCAGGAAGATTTATAGCCGGAGCATTATCGCTCTGCGTCATGGGAACAAATTTCATCGGCATGAACGCAGGCGCCGCTGATATCGTTGCCGAGGGGCAGTGCGGAGACAATGCTTCATGGACGCTCGACAGCGAGGGAAATTTCATAGTAAGCGGCAGCGGAGAAATGTGGGAATGGCGATGCAGATATTTATACATGAGTGAATCAGATATCGATATCAGCTGGATAGAAGGTCAAAAGTGCCCATGGTTTGATATGCGTGACCAGATAAAAAGCGTAACCATCAGCGAGGGTATTACATACCTCGGAGAATATGCATTCCTCGACTGCGATAATCTTACAACAATATCTCTTCCCCAAAGCCTGATTAACTGCGGATCAGGAGCGACCTTTAATCACTGCGACAATCTGACAGGAGTTGTTCTGCCTGATTCACTTGAAACGCTCAACGGATGTTTTGAATACTGTCCGAAGATCACAAGCATCGACATCCCCGAAACTGTGACGCATATTGCTGATGATGCCTTTGATATGTGTGCAGGTCTGAAGGTCGTTATTGTCAGAACGAAGGAATGTTACCTTCCGGATACAGATTCAGTTTTCTCTAACGGCTGGGATGAAACTACCCTAAAGCGTTATTTCAACGGAGTTGTCTACGGCTGGAAAGGCTCGGATATGGATGCCTACTGTCAGAAAGCAGGACTGGATTTTGTACCATTTTCACTCGGAGACGTGAATCTTGATGCCAGTGTAAACGCTCTTGACGCATCGGTTGTGCTGACTGCATACGCCGATGCTGCAATAGGAAAAGCCTCCGGGTTCGGCAGCGTGGAGAATTACTGTGCCGATACGGACGCCGACGGGAATATAAATGCGCTCGACGCATCCTATATCCTCAGCTATTATTCCTACACCGCAACCGGCGGAGAGGATACTTTTGAAGAATACATGAAATAAACGCTCAACAGAAAGGAAAATAATATGAAACAGAGTAGATTTATCGCCGGAGCATTATCGCTCTGCATCATGGGAACAAATTTCATCGGCATGAACGTAAGTGCCGCTGATCTCTTCGGAGCCGGAAAGTGCGGCGAAAACGCTTCATGGACGCTTGACGTCGAGGGAAACCTTATAGTAACCGGAACAGGAGAGATGACGGATTATTCATACAGCTCATTTGGTTCAGATTATGACGGAAATATTACCTATATGGACTGGAACGGCGAAGCTCCGCCGTGGTATGGCATCAGGGATCAGATCAAAACCGTTACCATCGGCAGCGGGATCACCTATGTGGGAGATATGGTATTCATCGACTGCGATAATCTCACAGAGATCAATCTTCCTGACACTCTCGAGGTTCTCGGAGGGCACTGCTTTGCGTACTGTAACGCACTTGAGAAGGTGAGCCTTCCGGACAGCGTTAAAAGGCTTGACGGCGATACCTTTGAGTGCTGCGTCTCACTGAAGGATGTCAAGCTTTCCGAGTCGCTGACCTTCATCGGCTATGCAGCTTTTGCCCATACAGCTGTTGAGAGAGTAGTTCTTCCCGAGAGCGTAGAGGAGCTTTACTGTCTGGTATTTGACCACTGCCCTTACCTCAGCAAGCTTGTGTTCCTGAATGAGGACTGTGTTATCTTTGATTCTGAAAATACTATCTACAGCCGAGTAAACATCTGCGGATTTGAAGGCTCTACAGCGCAGGCTTATGCCGAATCCTACGGCAGAAATTTCCTGCCGGTGACGAATGCCTTTGAACTTGGCGATGTAAATATCGACGGAAGCGTTAACGCCCTTGATGCATCGCTCGTGCTGACGGAATACGCATATATTTCAACTACAGGAAATCACGCCTTTAACCTTCTTGAAAATCTCATTGCCGATGTTGACAGCGACAAGATGATAAACTCTCTCGACGCATCCTATATCCTGAGCTACTATGCTTATAAGGCAACAGGTGGCTTCCTGAGCTTTGAGCAGTACATGAAGTAATAAGACAGAATAAAAAGACTGCCCTCGGGCAGTCTTTTTATGCACTGCGCACAATTCATCGCCGTAAAGTTTAGCAGTATAAAGTTCAAAACTATAAAGTTTTGAACTTTTTTCTGGAAAAGCGTTGACAAATGAAAATCAGGGTGCTATAATAATAACACCAAAAAGGATTTATGCGGATATCGCAAAGGAGATGCTTTATTATGAAAGAAATATCAAAGCTTATGAATTACCGATCAGATGTTAAGGTCATCGACGCAACAATGCGTGACGGAGGACTTGTAAATGACTTTTATTTTTCAGATGAGTTCGTAAGAGATCTGTATCTTACTAATATAAAAGCCGGCGTGGATTATATGGAGTTCGGCTATAAGGCTTCAAAGGAAATGTTCGATCCCACTAAATTCGGAAAGTGGAAGTTCTGTAATGACGATGATATCAGAGAGATCGTCGGCGAGAATAATACTGACCTCAAGATCGCTGTAATGGCAGATATCGGAAGATGTGAGAAGCAGGATTTCATCAATCGTGCCGACAGCCCGATAGACCTCGTAAGAGTAGCTACATACCTCAATTCCATCCCTGCCGCTGTAGACATGATCGAGGACGTTGCTGCAAAGGGCTACGAGACAAGCGTGAATATCATGGCTATTTCAAATTCACAGGAGAGCGAGCTTAAGGTTGCGCTCGATATTCTTGGACAGACACCCGTTGACGTGTTCTATATCGTCGACAGCTTCGGTTCACTCTATCCTGAGCAGATCGCAAGAATCTCAGATATGTACCTCAACTTCGCTGCGAAGTATAATAAGAAGGTCGGAATCCATGCTCACAATAACCAGCAGCTTGCATTTGCAAATACTATCGAGGCTGTAGGCGACGGAGTAGACTGGCTCGACGGTACTTATGCCGAGATGGGAAGAGGCGCCGGAAACTGCGCAATGGAGCTTCTCCTTGGATTCCTGAGAAATCCGAAGTATAACGTTTATCCCGCTATTCAGTTCGTAGATAAGCATATGAAGAAGCTCAAGGAACAGGGCATCGTCTGGGGCTATGACCTCCAGTACCTCATGACCGGACTTCTCAATCAGCACCCAAGAAGCGCCATCCAGTTCACTAAGGAGGGCAGAACCGACTACGCAGAGTTCTATAAGGACATCGTTGTTCATGATTAATCCCATCAGATAAACTGTTTTGGGAGTACTTTCGGAGTCTATTGAGGGAGACCCTTTTGAAAAAGGGGCCTTCCTCAAACTCCCTCCCTAAAACTTCCAATTAAAATTCCCCGATAGGGTCCTCGAGGACCCTATCGGGGAATTTTGTTTAAAAGTCTTTGGTAAGGGGTCTGGGGAAGAACCTTTCCTCAGAAAG
>JBGVIW010000095.1:0-29622 GCA_045128995.1 Ruminococcus sp. | reverse complement strand
AAAAGCATCAGCTGCACGCTTTTCAGCTTCCATTTTTTTAACAATAAGCTTGTTAACCTCGATCTCTAACTGTTTAGCTCTCTCCTGACGCTCAAGCTCTTTTTTGTGGGCTTCGTTGTTTCTTTCAGTAAGCTCCCATGCTTCACGTTCTAATTTATGTTCTCTTTCTAGTTTGATTTTTTCAAACTCTTGCTCTTCTTTTAGTTTAGCACGCTTGCTTCTAACAACTATAACAATAGCAAGAACAACAACACCTAATAATAAATATAATTCCATGATAACATTCCTCCTAAAAAATCTTATACTACCATTTTACCATTTCCTACTATATAATTCAATGTAAAAAGTCAACAAAAACCAAAGTCATATTTTGTAAGACCAACCAATGAAAGGTGGTGTGAGAGATGTCAATTTCCAAAAGAAAAAGCTTTACGAGTGAAGCTGATGAGATTATGGTGAAAGAGGTCGCACCGTTAATTACAAAGATATTTTCATCCATAACCTCTGAGTTGATTGTTTTGCCATGGCATTGGGAAGATGAAGACGGGACGAACAAAAAGCTCTATGACATGACGAGCGAAAGATGCATAGCGTTTATTAAAGATTATGTCGAGGGGACGGCTAAGCTCCAATACGAATTATTATGCAAGCCACCTATCGAAAAAAACGATTTTTAATAAACTCAGTAAGATAATCAGTAGCTACATCTTTTATCACCGGAAGAGAAATCCCACCGACGGAATTGATAATATTTTTAGTTTTCATCCAAATCTTGTTTTCTCTGACGGTATCTAAAAACTGGTGTCCTTCGTAAGTCAATCCGTAGCAACGAATGTCAATGATACACGAATCGCTGTCTATTACTCGAGCGTCGATCAGATCTGCTTCTATAGCCATTTTTGAAGCGTATGCTATTTCCGCTTTTGAAAATTCTTTTAACGTTTTCGATAAATAAGCTAGAGTTACATAGTTATACTCTAAATTATCATCCCATTGGATGTTACATTCGAGTATTAGAAGAATTTTTCTTAAACAGTCATAATTCAATTTCAAATCAAGCACCTCCTTTCTGCTGAAATTATACCATAATTTCGCAGAGAGGACAACACAAACAGGAGGTAACCCATGAAAAAGTACAAAGAAGTCAGAGAGCTGTTTCTCCTGCTGAGGCAGCTCGACGCAAAGAAACAGGAGGAGATCCTGTACATAACTGAGGGCATGAGGATAGTGCAGGCTTCGGAGAAGAAGTCTGCCTGATCAGTAATCTGCACACCTAAAAAATAAAAGTATGAGATCAAAAAGGAGGGCACATCATGCCAAAGAAAAACTATGTATACTGCTGGGAACAGGTACCGTTGCTGATTGATATTCCTTACGCATCAGTACTTATGGGAGTCAGCCCGGAAACTGTACGCCGTGAGTTAGCAAGCGGTAAGCTCAAAGGCAACAAGGTAGGGCGTGAGTGGAGGATATTAAAATCCGATATAATGGCTCGCCTTGGAGCTAATAATGCATTTGACTGCACAAAAGAGGAGGAAAAAGATGTCGAAATTAAAATGCGAGCAGTGCGGGAAGCCGTTTGAAGGAAGAGTGAACCGAAAGTACTGTTCTGAGAAATGCCGAAAAGAAGCGCTGCACAAGCGCAGGGCAGAAATGAGGAAGCTAAAAAAAGCGGCTGGCTTGAAAAGTGACGAGCCACTCAGCCGCATACGCTGCAAAGGACCGAACGCAGCGCTCATGGAAGATGTACGCCGTGCTGATGCCAGTCATATAAGCTATGGTGTATACAAAGGCAGAGAAGCGCCCAGCAACCTCTGGGAGAACCGCAGAGGAGAATATTGATGTTTGGGAAAAGAAGTGGGAACATACTATTTACATTTGACGAAGAAACCGGACTATGCAACATCCTTTCCGGGGTGACAGAAAATCCGGATCATTCTGTAATGTACGCTGAGAAGATCACAGAGCCAAATCCCATAATAGCTCTCAATATGTTTTCTTCTCGGATCGTTGAATCACTAAGAGCTGAATTTCTTCCCACTTTCAGAGCACACGGATTCGACGTCTACACAGGCGAAAAGGAGAAAAGAAATGAAGTTTGAAGAACTGAAAGAAGCGATGGTTTCCCGTTCGCCCGTGATGTACAAAGGGATGGGATACCCTGAGATTACGCTGCTGGGAGTTGAACGTATAGGCGATAGACTCCCTTGTGTCGTTGAGCTGAGCGATAAGTGCGGAAATTCGATCATCAGGGTGCTCGGGAAGGATATACAGAAAGTTCCGGAGAAAGAACAGGAGGCAACAAATGACTGATAATGAGATCATTAAGGCGTTGGAGTGTTGTAGCAAAAATAGCCGTGAACTCTGTGTACTAGAATGTCCGATATTCCGAACAGCAGGGTGCATCGAAGAATTACATAAAGCTGTTTTTGCTCTCATCAACCGCCAGAAAGAGGAGATTGAGAAATTAAAAGGCATTATCTATTGCGAGAACTCTCCATTCAAAAAAACGGTTAGAGCCGAAGCAATCAAGGAGTTTGCGAAATTCATTATCGACAAGTCAAAAAAGGGGTAACATTTAACAGTGATATCCCCGATTATGTACAAGAAATGGTGGGTGAGGAATAATGAAAGTGACATCACAAGACATATTGAACCTTGTAAAAGCTTTTGAGATAGATGCGATAAGAGGATATTCCGATATAAAACATGACCTGCTTTATGCAATTGAAGAAACGGTGTGTACTTACAGAGAACAATTGAAAGAAAAGAAAGGAGAATGACAATGCCAAAACGTAAAAACCCGAATTATCCACCGTGGCACTGTTTCACGGTGACAACTTGTGAAAAATGCGGAGAGCTGTACGAACCGATATGTGAATTGAAACACATCTGTAAGAAACAGAACAGTTATCCGAATGAATCGAAGGAGCGTGAAACCAAATGACACTGCTCACAGCACTCCTCCTCATCCCACTTATAGCGCTGCTGTGCGGCGTATATGTAGGAGGACTCGAAACGATCCTCCAGTACCTTGAATATAGAAAGGAACACAAACAGCTCCAGAGAGAACTCGAAGAGTGGTACGGCAAAGCTCTGAGCTACTCCGATTATGGCAAGTCAGCTGAGTATAAAGGACAAGCAATAGCAATGTGCGTCGTACTCAATCATGAACTCAGCGAAGGAGATGATAAAAGTGCTTAAAAGAGAATTCGAGGAGCTGACAGGTGTAACTGTAACTGAAGAGCAGTATGAGACTATTGAATTTGTGTACATGAACCATCCGGCGATCGATCATAAAACTCAGATCGCCGAGATCTACACCGCCGGCGGAATGCAGGTGATCATCGATATGGTCAATACCGCTGCAAGAGCAAATCAGCTCACTCAAGAGCTTGAGAATATTGATAAGCGGATAGGAACTATTCATACTGAATTGCAATCCCTCAGAACCGGCGGAGCAGCAAACGATATATAAAAAGCAAGCTTAGAAAGGAATAAAAATGGACAAGGATAAATATTTCAGCGTCAAAGGTATAAAAGGAAGATACCAGCAGGCGGTAGCACCAGAAACTGCAAAAGCTCTTATACTCTTCTGTGAACAGGAGCAGGAGTTTGAGCAGGCGATCGAGGACAGCAGAAAGAACTTCCAGGAGTGTCTGGACACGATAACAAAAGGCATAGGCGGAAGCTGTTCTGATTTGGAAGTGTACAAGAGGGCGGTACAGTTTTACTTCCCGGGTGCAGTTGTGCATTTCCATATGGAAATAGATCTCATAGGTGACGCTGCCGAAAAGCATCACAATCCGCCTATTACAATGACTAAAAGCAGCAAAGATAGCCTTGGACTCATCCTTGACGATCTTCTCGACTTCTGAGGTGAGTAGCATGATCGACGAATTCAAAACTCTCCCGGAGCTGACTGCTCAGCAGCTCCAGCAGATAAACAGCTGTTTTACCGCCTACATATTTTACAAAAAAGAGCGGGCGTAGTTCTTCGACGGTGCTGGTGTTCCGTATTACAGAGATGTATACCGCTGCACCTGTACCGCCTGCAACAGCGAATATACTCACTGCTTTGAAAACTCCCCGAAGCACGGCGACAAAGAGGAATGTCCATATTGCGGAAGTGAAGTGATAATGAAGCACGTTTCTTACGGTAAGAAGAATCTGAGAGAAGAACAGAGACTGGTGGTGATTTGTCCTGAAAACGGAAACAAAGTCTGGATGAGAGCTTATTACGCTTCAAAGACCTACAACGGCGATCCGCATGGGAATAAAATGCTGAACAGTATGTATGTAAAAGCAGATGAAAATCTCACACCTGAGGTGGAGCTTTCCGAAACAACAAGATACCTCCTCGAGCCTGGTTCGGCACGTTGTTTCCATTTCAGCTGGGGCTGGAATGGGAGTTATGAGTGGTACGAATGCAACTCCAGAGAACCGTTCACCTCCCAGATGAGTAGCAATTGGGACTATTTTATAATGGACATTGATGTATTAAAAGAAACGTTCCTGAGGTATCTTGACGTTAACACATGGCTGAGGGTTGTTAACTATAATTTCAACCTCAGACCGCACACTTACTGGTATGCAACCTCGAAAATGATGAAGTATATCTGTGATTTTGCGAAATTCCCCATCATCGAGAGCCTGATAAAATCCGGCTTTGGAGAGCTTGTTGCTGCCAGAGTTCTTAATCGTCAGGAAAACCGGCGATATCTGAACTGGTACGCTGGAGGAATCACAGATTTCTTTAAAACTTTGAAAAGACCGGAGATACGCATCCTTAAGGATGAAAAATATCAGGTACTGTTTCTGCGTACCTACAGCGAAATGAAAAAGGTGTACAGCAAGACAAATGCGGATATTTGCAGAACGGATCTGAAGCACTACGGTACCGACAAGCTTGCGATGCTTTTGGGCATCGTAAAAAAGTATAAGCTCAGCTACACCAAAGCTAAGCACTATCTGCGGAAGCAGAATCTTGAAAATGAAACCGCAGGCATCCAGCTTTGGAAGGATTATCTCGATATGGCAAAACGCCTCTCCTATGACATAAAAAACGAGGTTGTACTTTATCCTAAGTCGCTGCAAAAAGCGCATGATGAGGCATCAATCACCATAAATGCTCTTATCCGTGAGAAACAAGCAGAAGAAATGCGTGAGCTTACTAAAAAACTCCGCAAGCGCTATTGCTTCAGCTGGTGTGGGCTTGAGATAGTTGTGCCAAAGTCGATGCAGGAAATAATCGACGAAGGTAAAGCTCTTGAACACTGTGTTGGTGGATACGCCGAGCGTCACGCCGCCGGAAAGCTTGCTATCCTCTTCATCCGGAAACAGTCAGCACTGGATACCCCTTATGTGACAATGGAAATCAGAGGAAAAGAGATCAAGCAGGTTCACGGCTACAAAAATGACTCGAAAGAGCCTCTGCCGCAGCACGTCAAGGATTTTGTTAAAGAATTCAAAAGCTATATCAATAATCCCGTTGCATACAATCAAAAACATGAAAAGGAGAAAAAATCAGCATGAGTACAGATATAACCGTCGACATGAACAGAGAGCTTGCGTTAGCACTCAATGAACGCATCAGGGTGAACGGACGCATCCTTGCAACTACCATCCTCGAACTCGGAAAGGATCTCCGCCGGATGAAGGTGGAGAAGCTTTACACCTACCTTGGCTATGAGGATTTTGAAACCTACGCTGAACAGGAGCACGAGCTGAAGCGCCGTGCGGCGTATAATTACATAACAGTATACGAGAAACTCGGAGAGGAGTTTGTGCAGTCAAATGCACGGCTCGGTATAACAAAACTGCTGGAGCTTACGCAGATAGATGTCGAGGATCGCAGTGAGGTTGTGAAGGAGAACGACCTCGAAGGAATGACAGTTAACGAAGTTAAGGAGCTTGTAGCCAAGTATAAGCAGCAGGGAGAACAACTCTCGATGCTTGAAGAGAAAACAGAAGCCGACAAGGCGACTCGTGAAAACCTCGAGGAGCAGCTTGAAATCCTCCGCTATGAAAGGAAAAAAGCAATAGAGGAAGCAGAATCCCTCCGGAGCGAAAGGGACAAGCTTGCTGAGGAAGTCGAGGATCTTGAAGCCCGTCCTGTCGATGTAGCAGTTCCGGAGCCGGAAATCAAAGAAGTTATAAAAGAAGTCATTAAGGAAGTCCCTGATGAAAAGGCACTTGCTGCCCGTGACAGCGAGATCTCTCACCTCAGGAAAAAACTTAAAGAATCTGAAAAAATTCAAAAGGAAGAGCAGGAAAAGCTTAAAGCTGCTTACGAAGCTCAACTCACTCAGCTCAGAAGCTCGATGGCGAATCCTTCCGACATCGAAAAAAGTTCCTTCAAGGCGCTTTACGCTGATGCATACAAAAGCTTCAGCGGTGTAATCGAGTTTATCAAAAACTCTGAAGAAGCTGATAAGGCATTATTTATTGACCGTGCCGAAAAGCTGATAGAAGTCATATCCAGTGCCGTAGCCGACATGAAAGAAAAAGCTCTGAAGGAGGCGCTGTAATGAACACGTTTCAGAAAGACTGCATCGGAATAATAACTGATCACTACCCTTACGAGCAGCAGAGGGAAATATTCGTGGAGGAATGTGCTGAAGCTATCCAGGCGGTACAGAAATGCAAGCGCCAGAGCGGTGTGATCGATGCTGTGTCCGCTTACGAAAACCTTAAGGAAGAAGTTGCGGATGTGATCATCACAGCTGAACAGATGCGCCATTATCTTGGTGAGGATGCAATTGATAAGCTCATAACGTCAAAGCTCGTACGTCAGATAGAGCGCATCGCACAGGAGGATGATTCATGAAGAAATGCTTGTCATGCATCAATCTTCCTTTCTGCCTTTCGTATCACGAGACTCTGAGCGATATTTGTTTGTTTTATAAAGCGAAGCCTGCTAAACTTAAACCAAAGGCTGAAATAAAAATCCCGGAGCTGTACGCAGTGCGGAACAAGATCTCGACACAGTACGTCCGCAGCCGGCATACCCATGATATACTCCTATTCTCATCGATGCAGGATGCCGTACGCTGGCTGGCTGGCACTAAAATCCGCAACTGCGAAGTAGTAAGATTCAGACGATAAACAAAAAGCTGTCACTCATCTGGGTGACAGCTTAACAACAGGTATACTATTATAATAGTAAAAAGCAGCGCACCTGAAAGCCGGTGCATTACATACTTGTAATGTATCATAACTTAACGACGAAACAAAAAAGGAATGAAAAATATGAGATGCCAGTACAGAGAGAAGTATTATAAGTGTGGTAGTTATATGGAAGTACATATATATCCAGTGTTTAAAACTGCATCGCATAGAAAAAAGAAAGCTAAGACTACAAGTGAGGTCATGCAGAAGTATAATCAATCTGCCAGAGAAAATAAACTCATCCGCATTCTGAATGCTAACTTCACTGAAGAGGATATGCAGATCAATCTCTCGTACACAAATGACAACCATCCTGAGTCTGACGAGCAGGCGATAAAAGAGATGCAGAACTTCCTCAAAAGGCTTAATTACTCTCGGGAAAAGAATAACCTCCCGAAGCTTAAGTATGTCGCTGTAACCGAAAAAGGTAAACGCAGCGGGAGATATCATCATCACCTTGTGATCAGCGGAGGGGTTTCGCCTGCTGAGATTGCTCGGATCTGGGGCAGAGGATACGTGATGACAAACCCTCTGCAATTTGACGAAACCGGACTTGTCGGCATTGCAAAATATCTCATAAAAAATCCAATTGGTACTAAAAAACGTTGGTGCGAATCGAAGGGTCTGATACATCCTCCAGCTAAGACAAGAGATGGCAGATTAAGCAAACGTAAGGTGCTGGAGCTTGCCCGTGACACCGAAAACGCCCGAGAGTATGAAAAGTACTATGAAGGCTATTATCTGGCAGAAGCTGATAAGCTCCTCAATGATGTCAACGGAGGAGTTTACATACATGCAAGATTTTACAAAAAGGAGGCTGATTTACAATGCAGGCGAAAGCCTCGCACAACTCTGAGAGTATAGAACAGATATCTCTGATGCATTGGGCAGTGTTCATGGAAAACAAATATCCTGAGTTGGAGCTGCTCTATCACGTCCCGAACGGCGGAAAACGTGACAGAACAACTGCCGCAAAACTTAAAGCAGAGGGAGTAAAAGCCGGTGTGCCGGATCTTGTTCTGCCGGTCGGAAGAGGCGGATATCTTGGACTGTACATCGAAATGAAGGTCGGCAAAAATAAGACGACAGAAAATCAGGAATACTGGTTGAAAAAACTGACGGAGCAGGGATACAGGACTGCTGTTTGCTACGGATGGGAAGAAGCTTCAGCGGTGTTGGAGGATTACCTCAGTCAGATGCCTACGCTCAGAATAATCAACGAATGGAGGAAAATGAATGAAACTTAAAGATGTGTCGGCATTGCTGAGATCCGGCAGAACTATAATTATCAGTGAGGGAAGAGACTGTCAGTGGATTGGTGACGGCAGCGCAGCTTATCCTATGTACGGACTGCCGGCGATGAAAAAAGAAAATCTCCCTGTACTTCTCGACATCCCCGAAAGCAAGCAGGACAGCTATACCATCCAGAATACCGTCCTACCGTTTTCTGAGGATGACAACACACTGAACGAGTACGAGATAACTGACCTGAAAACGGATATTAATTACCGTGGAGTAACGCTTTCTGTATTCGTAGGCTCGGGAAGGCTTTTCTTTGTGAAACCGAAATACCTCAAGCCGCTCGGCGATATGCCGGATCGGAGGTACTTTGCAAGGATCTCAAACGGCACTTACGCCATAGCTGTGAAAGAAGGCTTTTTTCTGCGGGCTGTGATAATGCCCTTCGTCAACATTGTTGACGAAGATTTTGTTGCAGTTATGAAAACGATCTATTCCCTTTCAGCGGATATTCTGATATCCAACAAAGAAGAGCTGGAAAAACAGGAGGAGCAGGCAAGTGTCATGAATATGACGGAGATAGAGGAGGAATGAGATGACTCTTAGTGAGGCAGTAAGATATCGTTTCTTCGAGCTTCTGGGCGAAAAAGGTATGAGTATCGCTGAAGTAGAACATAAAGCCAGAATACCGAGATCCACTCTGAGTCATGCGCTCTATTCGCCAAAAGCAAAGAATTACTCGATTGAAACAGTAGCGGCAATGGCAAAAGGATTAGGCATTGAGCTCAAAGAGTTTTACGATTCTCCGCATATAGCTAACGCCGATCCAAGATATTAATTTTGTACGAAATGTCGTACACAAAAATTTTTCAGATGTGATACAATAGAAATAAGAAAAGTCGGAGTATTCATAACGCTTTTCCGTGCGGCGGTTTTATATTCCTTTCTCCGCTGCACGTTTTCGCTCCGAAGTGCATGGTCTCATACGCCAGCAGATACCTTAGCTGCCTTCTGGCAGCTTATGGCAGAGTAGAGCAGCGGCAGCTCACGAGGTTCATACCCTCGAGGTCGGCGGTTCGAGTCCGTCCTCTGCAACCAAAACCCAGATGCACTGACATGATAAATCCTCTTAAAGCAGAAATACCGCCTCGAAAGGGCGGTGTTTCTGTAGAAAGGCTGTCTACTGTGAAAAGATCCTGTAAATACTGTGGCGGCATCCACGAAGCAGGTTATAACTGCGAAAAGAAACCTGAGAAAAAATACAGCAGGGATAAAAAACTTTCTGCCTTTCGTTCCAGCGGCGACTGGAAACAGAAGCGTGAGTATATAAAAAGACGTGACAATTTTGCCTGC
Source organism: Ruminococcus sp. (assembly GCA_045128995.1). GTDB lineage: Bacteria > Bacillota > Clostridia > Oscillospirales > Ruminococcaceae > Ruminococcus. The sequence goes on along the minus strand of JBGVIW010000095.1, from coordinate 19,860 downwards.
GCAGCTTGCTTGCATCGGCTCCCGGGCACGCTTAAGAGAGTGAACACGGAGAACCTCTCGGTACATCACATTACGCCGTTGAACGAGAATTTTTCTATGCGGCTCGATAACAAAAACCTTATCACTTTATGTGATTTTCATCATGAAATGGCAGAAAAAGGTGAGATTTCTGCTGATACTCTTCGAGGATTGATCTCCCCCGGGGTCTGAGCGTATTAAATGTAAGAGTCAATCCACCGACTGCCCCTATCTGTACATAAAATATTCCCTAAATGAAATTTCCAGCAGCCGAAGAGAGGAGTTGAGAAGATGGGACGTCCGGCAATGTCGGCGGCAGCAACGTCGAAGCATCTTAGCTCTGAGGAGAAAGAAGCGAAACTGGCGGTAGAGAACAGTCTCAAAGGCGGCTGTGACAAGCTTAAGCCCCCGGCATATCTGACTGCACCACAGAAAAAGATATTTAAATTTATCCTGAAGAATCTGAAAGAGAGTAAGATCCTTGGCAACCTTGATACCTATGTACTGACTGAGTGCAGCATCTGTATTGACCGTATGCAGGAAATCGAGAGAGCTGTCAACGAGAATCCAAGACTGCTTCACGATGCGCCGCTCATGGCGACAAAAGAAAAATACACCAGAGTATTCTTCCGATGCTGCAATGAGCTTTGTCTCAGTCCTCAGTCAAGAGCGAAGATGGCGAACATCAACCTCGCCGCCAAACAGAACGAGGAAAATCCGCTGCTTAAGCTGCTGATGGATGATGATTAGCCGGAGCAGAGCTTATAAATATGCAAAGTGGTGTATCGATCCGAGCAACCGGAAGGTCGGAAACTACGTAAAAAAACAGGCTGAGCAGTGGTTGGAAATAGCAGATGGTCGTTCGGAGCAGGCATATGTCTGCGAAAAAAGATGGAAAAAAATTACCAAGCTGTTAAAGCTGATGCTCCATCCAGACTTAACAAGACCGGACAAGCCGTGCACGATGTATGAAGGTCTGGAAGATTATGCAGTCTTTTTCGTATACGCACTTTTCTGCACCCGGAGCAGGGAAACTGGACTGCGGTATTATGAGACCGGATTACTTGAGATCGCACGAAAGAATTTCAAAACATTCACGAGTGCGGTTATCTTCATCATCGGACTTCTCACAGAACCAAGATTCAGTCGTTTTTTCAGCGTAGCACCTGACCTTAAACTTTCTCAGGAGCTTCAGCTCGCTATCCGCAAGATCATAAAATCCAGTCCGTTTCTGGCGGATGATAAAATATTCAAACTCCTGCGCAGTGAGATCCGCTGCAAGCTGACCGATTCCGAATACACGCCGCTGGCATATTCGCAGGATAAGATGGACGGAAAGCTTGCAAATATGTTTCTCGCCGATGAGTGCGGAGCAATGGATAATTACCCTGTGGAGGCGATGCGCTCCTCACAGATTACGCTGCACGAGAAGTTAGGAATAATTATCTCAACTCAATACCCTAATGACAATAACGGCATGGAGGATGAGATCGACACAGCTAAGAAAGCACTTGACGGGCTTCTCGATGATGAGCGGATATTCGCCCTGCTTTATGAACCTGATGAGGAATACAAGACAGGCGATGCATGGAAAACCGAGGACATCATGCTATACCAGGCGAATCCTGTAGCCTGTGTTCATTCGTATATCTTTGATGGACTGAAAAAGAAACGCACAAAGGCGATTCTCTACGAAAACAAGCGAGAAAATTTCCTCTGTAAGCACCTGAATGTCAAGTACAAGGGTCTTGGAGTTCAGGGATTCATTGAGATTACCAAACTGAAAAAGTGCGTTATAGCTGATGATCCGGCGTTCTGGAAAGGTAAAAAAGTATACCTCGGACTCGATTTATCTCAGACGGACGACAATACATCAGTTGCTATGGTAACATATCACGAAGGCGTTATATACGCTAAGGTCTGGGGATTTATCCCGGCTGACAGAATCAAAGAAAAGACTCACCGTGAGCACGTCGACTATCAGCGGCTTATTGATGCGGGAGAGTGTTTTGCGTGCGGCGGCGAGGTTATCGACTACAGTTTTGTCGAGGAGTTTATACTGAGCCTTCCGGAACTGTATGGGGTGGAAATTCAGCAACTCGGCTTCGACCGTTATAACGCTATCTCTACAGTGCAGAAACTTGAAAGTGCCGAGGAGCCTGTTGAGTGCGTTGAGATCAAACAGCATTCAAGTGTTCTTCATCGTCCAACTAAGCTTCTGAGAGAGATGATCCTCAGCATGACCTTCCGGTATTTCACAAACCGGATGCTCGAAATCAATTTCCAGAACGCACGCTGTACAGAGGACACAAACCTCAACAAATACGTCAACAAAAAGAAATCCGCTGGCAAGGTGGATATGGTAGTATCTCTGATAAATGCAATATTCCTGCTACAGGTAAACGTCCTTGATCAGCAGGAGGAAGCGTTTGTTTGTCAGATAATAAGTCGATAAAGAAAGGCGGAAGCAATGAAAATACCGGTTATATCAAGACTGTTCGGGCATAAGCCTGAGATAAGAGCAGACACAGCAGAGGGGCTAGAATCCTCGGTGAAAATCCTTGAACTGTTTGATACGTCAGCGACACTGACTAAGCGTGAAGCATTAGAGATTCCGACTGTATCAGCATGCATCGGAAAAATTACTGAAGCAGTCTCTCGCCTCCCGGTGAAGCTTTACCGGAAGCAGGATGGCAGGATCACTGAGGTTACTAACGATCCTAGAATACCCCTCCTTAATGGTGAAACCGGCGACACTTTGTCGACGGTTGATATGTGGAGGTCAGCCCTTGAGGATTATTACGTCGGCTCCGGAGCATGGATATACATAAACTCCGACGGAATCAGAATAAAAAGCCTGCATTATGTAGATTGTAGTCGAGTAAGTTTTATTCAGAATCACGATCCGATCTTCAAGGCGTTTCACGTTCTTGTGAACGGACAGAGATACTATGACTTTCAATTTCTGCACTTCATGCGCAAAACTCGTGATGGATACAGCAACATTCCGATACAGCGAGAGAATCCGACGATACTTTCAGCCGCATATAACGCTTTGAAGCTGGAGAATACTGTATCGCTTAACGGCGGAAGTAAGAGAGGTTTTATTAAATCGAAAAACAAACTTACTCGTGAAGCTATAGATAGGATTCTTGATAGTTATGAGACAATGTATTCTAACGAGGATTCAAAGAGGAGAGTTGCAGTTCTTAATGATGGTGTTGACTTTCAGGAGATATCAGCAACCTCCGCAGAGCTTCAGCTCAACGAAAATAAAAAAACAAACTCTATCGAGATCTGCAAGCTCTTTGGTTTCCCACACACCATCATCGATGGCGGAGCTACTCCGGAGGATAAAAAAGAGTTTATCAGTGCGGTTGTGGATGTGCTCAATCATATTGAAACAGCTCTTGATACTTATCTGCTGCTTGAAACTGAAAAGGAGCAGGGTTACTACTGGGCTTTTGACACAAAGGAGCTAACGAGAGGAAGCATCCTTGAACGTTACCAGGCTTACGCTATCGCTCGACAGCATGGTATACTTCAGACCGATGAGATCCGCCGTGAGGAAGATTATGAACCGCTTGGCTTTAACTTTATCCAGCTCGGGCTGGCTGATGTACTGCTTGATCCTGAGACGATGGAGATTTATACGCCGAATACGGGCAGGCTCGATAGTCTGAAAAAAATTCCCCCGTCCGGAGACGAGGGAAAATCAGAATCATAAACCGAGCTGCTGTACAAGAGCATTCTGAAGAACCTGGGAGAAATTAATTCCAGCGTGTTCAGCCTCTGCGTTGATCCATGCAGGGATAGACAAGGTTTTCTTTACGAATCTCTTACGCTGCTTTTCACGGAACGGCGGCATAAAAACATCCACCAAAACAGCAAGCTCATTCTCTTCGGTGCTGATCTTACTCAGCGGAGACGGAGAAGGGATATCCATATTTTCTTCCTCCATGCCGTAGAGGTGAAGCATAAGAACTTCCTTAGCCATCGACAGAGCTTCGTCGTCGTTACCAGCGTGTGAAACGCATCCATCGAGGTCAGGGAATGTGATACTGATACCATCCTCGTAATAGTTGAAAACAGCTATAAACTTGTAATAATCGGGTTTATTGCACATACTTTCACAGCCTTTCTGAAAAAAAGATAGGAGGTATCAGGGCTGTTAAAATTTCAGCCCCGATTGTTTCTGAATACTTTTGAGGTCATTTTTACTCAGTTCCTTGACAGGATGTCTCACTGTAACAAGTCCTGGTTTTTTATCATGCTTAAACTGGAAGTGATCTCCGGTACATCGTACCTGATACCATCCATCAGCCTTGAGCATTTTGATGACCTCCCTCGACGAGTAAAGATTCATAACCTCACCTCCTGTATATATTATAACACGTAATTTGTTACGTGTCAAGAGTTTTTTGAAAAAAATTGAAGAAATTTTTGAAAGGAGCTGATTAAATGCGCATCGAAGAAAGAGCTGACGGACTGCATATCACCGGATATGTAAACGTCACCGGCAAGCTCTCACGTCCTATCATCACACCTCACGGCAAGTGCGTTGAGACTATAGAGGAGAGAGCATTTGCAAAAGCGATCGAAAAAGCCGGCGAAGTAACGGTCAGCGTTGACCACGATAAAACACACGTCTATGCGAATACTTCGGACAACAGCTTGAAACTCAAAGAGGATGCTATCGGACTTCATGCCGATGTCCTTATCACTGACCCTACAGTCATCGAGATGGCTAAGAAGGGCAGGATCAGAGGCTGGAGTTTTGGAATGTATAACGTTGTCGATAAGCTGGAACAGCGCGCCGAAGGCGAACTTCCGCTGAGAAGGATCAGCGGTTTAGACCTCGACCACATCACATTAGTGGTAAATAAACAGCCTTGTTATGCAGCAACCTCGGTTGAGTATCGTGCTGACGAAGGAGATCGCTTTGTCGAGCAGAGAGCACTGGATATCACGCCGGAGCTGCATATCATATCATCCGAAAATAAACACAACTATTCAGACTATGAAAAAAGACTGGAGGCTTTGAGAAAGTGAAGAAATTAATCGAAAGAAGAGCAGTCCTTGCAGCGCTCCTTGATTCCATGCTCGCACAGGTCAAGACCGAGGAGAGAGCATTCACGGATGAAGAAAACCAGAAGTTCGCCGACGCAGAGAAGGAGATCAAGTCCATTGATGCGACTATCGATGCAGAGGAAAGAGCCAAACTCATCACTGAGCATATCGATACTCACCTCAGCGGGGATAACCTCACTAAGGAGCAGATTGAGGAGCGTGCATTTTGTGAGTATCTTATCGGCAAAACCACTGAGATGAGAGCGGACAGCAACATCACAATCGGCAATAGCGGCGCTATCGTTCCTGAGACTATCGCAAACAGGATCATTGAGGCGGTAACTGAGCTTTGTCCTATACTTGCCGGAGCTGACGTATACCACGAGAAGGGTAAGCTTCAGATTCCGAAGTGGACAACCGACAGCGGAGATATTACCGCAGGCTACTCTGACGATTTTACCGAGCTTACAGCTAAGACTGGTGCGTTTATATCTGTCGACCTCGAGGGATACCTTGTAGGCGCACTTGTACTTATCGGCAGACGCACTGTCAACAACGCTAAGTTTAACGTCGTTGATTTTATCATTCGTAAAATCGCCGAAAAGGTGTCAAGTTTTACTGAGGGAGAGCTTCTCACCGGCACCGGTACTGATGCCGCAGAGGGCGCATTAAACACATCTAACAAAGTCACAGCTGTCGCAGCAACAGCCATCACGCTTGACGAGCTTATCAGACTCCAGGCGGCAGTCAAGAGCGTATATCAGAAAAATGCCTGCTGGACGATGAATCCGGACACATTCACTGTGGTCAAGCTTCTCACCGACGGAGACGATAGACCGCTCATCCAGACGGATGTCACAAAGGATTTCCCTCATACTCTCCTCGGCAAGCCTATTCATATTTCGGACAATATGCCGGTTATCGCATCCGGTACAAAGCCTATCCTCTACGGCGACTACAGTGGACTTTCTGTAAATATCCGTGAAGATGTCAGCATCGAGGTACTCCGTGAGAAGTATGCTACACAGCACGCTCTCGGTATTGTAGCGTGGCTTGAGTTTGACAGCAAGGTTACTGACGAGCAGAAGCTCGCAGTACTGGAGATGGCGTAATGCGCCTGCGTGCGCTGAGGAGTTTCGTGGCGAGAACTCCTCTGAAAATACATTCAATCGCCAAAGGGATGATCTTTGAAGTTGATGATGGATCGGCTGATGATTTTCTGAGAGCCGGTTATGCAGTTGAATGCACTCCGGAAAACGAATCAATTTTGGAAGAATGTACTGTACCGGAAAACAGATCAATTCTGGAAGAATGTACCGAACCGGAGACAGCTTCAGAACCTGAACCGGAGCAGGAGACCTCTAAGTCTAATAAGAAGAAAAGAAAGGTGAAGCCTGATGAAGCTGAGTCAGGTACCTCTGAGTGAGGTCAAAAACTTCTGCGGCGTTGAGGATGATGACAGCGACGTACTGATCCGGGATATCATGATACCTGCGGCATCTAGGTTCATCTGTGACTATACAGGTCTCACCGCAGAGCAGGTGGATGAACTCGAGGATCTTACACTGCCGTATCTCGTTATGGTGGATGAGATGTACACCAATCGTGACTACACTATCACTAAGGATAAGCTTAATCCTTATGTAAAAACCATACTTGATATGCACTCCACAAACTACCTTTAAGGAGCTGGATCATGGCGTATACTCACAAAATCGAGATACAGCGGCTGACGGAAACGACAGATGAAATTCTCCAGCGTATACCTTTGTGGGAAACTATCTTCCGACCGTGGGCTTCCGTCAACTGCGTAGGCGGAAGAGAGTACTATAAAGCGGCTCAGACAAACTCTCAGAATGATATGATATTCAAAATCAGATACTCCAAAAAGGTGACCGGATATCTTACCTCGGAGCTGAGAATTGTTTATAACGGCGGTATATATGACATCAAGCACGTTGACGATTATATGCAGCAGCACCGTGAGCTTGTCATAAGAGCAGAGAAGGTAAACTGATGGCTGATAAAATAGCGATAGAGAATCTCACCACAGCCATGCTCGAGGCGTATACACGATATACAACAGAAGTTGTCGAAGAACTGGAGCAGGAGCTTCAGAAAGTCGCAAAGGAAGCACGCAAAGAGGTGAAGCAGCTTTCACCGTTGTATACAGGTACTGTTCGTGAGTTGAAAAACGGAACGAAGGTGTATATGTGTAAAGAACCAGAAAAGTACAAAAAAGGCTGGCGAGTGTTCATCGAAAAGACCAACGGAAGGTTTCGTGTGTCAGTTTATAACACACAGTACCGGCTTACTCACCTACTTGAGGACGGACATATAAACCGTGATGGTACAAGCCGAGCACGAGCTTTTCCACACATAAGCATCGCCAATAAACACGCCGAAGAAAAAATAGACAAGTTTCTGGAGGAATTGTAATGGAGCTTAAAGAAATAGCACAGCGCCTTGAGCAACTTGGAATGCCCGTAGCATACTACATATTTGACAAGCCGCAGAATCTTCCTTTCGTAGTATACTACGAATCCGGAGCTGATATACAGGGTGCTGATAATTACAATCTCTACCGTGACGCAGAAATAAGGATAAGTCTCTACTGCAAGAAAAAAGATATTCACCTCGAGCGCAGACTCGAGGGGCTATTCCGGGATACCGAACTCGACAAAACCGAGATATACATCCCGGAAGAAAAAATGTATGAGATCACATACTCGCTTGTAACTATACAGAAAGTGAGTGAAAACGATGCCACATACTCAGACTAAGGAGCTTAATAAGATCGTAATCGGAAGCGGTACCGTCTTCGTTGTCGCATGGCCGGGCTATATTCCGGAGGACGATGTAATAGAACAGGAAGAAAATATGCTTGGACGTGTTAAGAACGGCGCCAATATCGCATATTCTACAAACTACTACAAGGCGGTCAGCGATGATGGAAAGGCGAGAAAAACTAAATTCATTTCTGACGAAGCTTCATTCGGATACGGAGCTATTACCTGGAATGCTTTTACTCTTAAACGCCTTATCAGCACAATTCGCATCAATTCTGACAGCACTAAACGCACTGCTAAAATCGGAGGAGCAGAAAACGACACTGGAAAACAGTGGCTGCTGAGATTCGTTGTAAAGGATCCTAAGGATGGCGACATCCGCCTCACATTAAGAGGCGTCAATACGGGCGGCTGGGCAGCTGCGTTCGGCAATACAGAGACCATCCTCCAGCCGAAATTTGAAGCTGAACCTCTTGATGAAGAAGGCACACTCATCCTTTACGAAGAGGAAGTGCTTGAGGCTATTATCGACATTGACACAGGTGTGAAATACCCTGACTTAGACACCGAAGCGACATCTGAAACGTAACCAAACCGGGCAGACTGGGATAACCGGTCTGCCTTTTTGCGAAAGGAAGTTCTATGAGAAAATTTGAATTTACACTGGACAGCGGAAAGAAATATTGCGTCAAGCCTCCGACACTCAGGCAGTATAACACTCTCCTTGCAGCGAAGCATGATGGCGAGATGATCGCAGCTGTAGCAGCTATTACTGGAGAGTATGCAGATTACATCATAAATAACTGGTCTGTAGACGATGCTCGCCGATTCGTCCGTGAATTTCCGACATGGGTAAAGAACGAAAGGGAATCCGACCCAAACTCATAACGCCTTACGCTCCGATTGAGAGTGATAAGGCGTATCACGAAAATTTTGTAGTCCAGACAAACGACAGGAAAATCGTATCAGACTATGCAGGAATACCGCTCTTGGATGTAGTGAATCTTGATGTTTTTACATATTGGGGATTGCTGCATGATGCGGTTATCTGGAACTGCCGCAAAACTACAGCTGGCAGGGAATACCTGAATGACGCATGGATACATATGCAGGATAAACCAGACAGAACAACACTGAGAGCACAATTCGGAGGAGGTAAAAAGCGTGGCAAATAAGAAAATTAAAGGCATCACCATTGAGCTTGGAGCTGATCCGACAGGCTTGTACGATGCTCTGGATGGTGTAGAAAAAGGTACAAATGCCGCCAAAAGCAACCTCAGAGATGTTGATAGAGCGATAAAAGCGATGCCGGAAAGTGTTGCTCTTTGGAGTCAGAAACAGCAGATCCTCACAACAGCAATCGAGGAAAGCCGTAAAAAGCTTCAGCTTCTCGAGGGTGCTCAGGCTCAGGTCAATCAGCAGTTTGCAGATGGAAAAATATCACAGGATCAGTTTTTTGCGTTTGAACGTGAACTTGAATTCGCCCGTGCAGAAGTCGGTAAATTCGAGAGCCAACTCTCTGAAGTCAACGATCGCTTTAGCCGGACTGCGGACGACGCCAAAGAAGCCGCCGGAGCTATCGAAGAAATGGGCGAAGAGGCTGAGACTGCCGGAGAAAAAGCAGAAACCAGCGGAGACGGCTATACCGTCCTCAAAGGCGCAATGGCTGACCTTGCAGCGGATGGGATACGTGCTGCGGCAGATGCGCTGAAGGAGCTTGCTGTCGAGGGCGAAACGGCACTCGACAGTCTCCAGACGAAAACCGGAGCTACAGCCGACCAGATGGCAGAGTACGAGGGGATCATCACTGATCTCTACGGCAAGGGCATGGGCGAGGATAAGCGTGATCTCTCCGACAGCATCGCTGAGGTGAAGCAGCAGCTCGGGGATATAGATTCCGGAAAGCTTGCGGAGGTATCGGAAAACGCACTTGTACTGCGTGATACCTTTGGCTTTGACATCGCTGAAAACGTCCGTGCAGCAAGTATGCTCATGCAGAAATTCGGCATCACTGCCGATGAGGCGTATAATCTCATCGCTCAGGGCGCACAGAACGGACTGAATAAAAACGGCGACCTGATGGATGTTATCAACGAGTACGGAGTCCATTACAGTCAGCTTGGCTACTCAGCGGAGGAGTTCTTCAACAGCCTTTATAACGGAGCTGCGACAGGTGTTTTCAGCGTCGACAAGCTCGGCGATGCGATGAAGGAATTCGGCATCCGCACCAAGGACACTGCCGAAAGCACCAACGAGGGATTTGCACTGCTCGGGCTTAATGCTGATGAAATGCGCTCAAAATTTGCTGCCGGCGGAGAATCAGCAAAGCTGGCAACTCAGGAGACTATAACCGCCCTGTTTGCTATGTCTGATAAGGTCAAGCAGAATCAGGCAGGCGTTGCGCTGTTCGGCACAATGTGGGAGGATCTCGGAGCTGATGCAGTCAAGGCTCTCACTAACGTCACCGGAGCTGCCGATCAGACAGCCTCAACCCTCGAAGAGATCGGTGAGATCAAATATGACAACCTCGAAAATAACCTCGAACGAGTCACCCGAAAGGCAAAAACTGACCTCCTTGAACCTGTCGTAGAGGATCTTCTTCCGCTCGCTGAGGATGGGGTGGACTTCCTTGTGGAGAATATTCCGAAGGTTGCGAATACGCTCGAACCGATAACTGGACTGCTAAAACCGATTCTTTCTGTTGCGGGTGATATTTTTTCTGTAGGTCTGGATGGTTTATCAATGCTTGCCGACGTAACTGGAGGTATCATTGACGTCTTTACTGGCGAAAAAATAGAAACCGCTGGTGAAACTGCGAAAAAGGGGCTGGAAGAGTACAGGGATAAATGCAAAGAAACATCTAATGAACTTATTACGCTTCAGGAATCTGCCTGCGCAGCGGCTGAAACAGAGCTTATACAGCAGGGACGTACAAAGGAACTCTGGGAAGAACTTCAAACTCTCGCAGACGCATCCGGAAAAGTCAAGACTAAAGATCAGGAGCGTGCAGAATATATCGTCGGAGAGCTTCAGGAAGCGACTGGAATTGAGATCGGCTATGTTGATGGACAGATCCAGAAGTATGATGAATTATGCCAAAAAATAGATGACGTTATCGCAAAGAAGCGAGCTCAGGCATATCTTGACGCATACGGTGGAAATTACATCGAAATCAAAGAAAAAGCTATAGAAGCACAATCTGATTATATCACTAAGCGGAATGAACTTGAAGCAATGTATGATCCACAAGTCAGAAATCAGTATTTCCTCGAAAATTACGGTGTAGAGTGGGAAGATGCTAACTACGCACAGCGCCAGGAATATGATGCGGCTATATCAGCAAAGCAGAGCGAGGTAAGGCTTGCTGAGGAGAGTTATTCCGAGAATACTGCTGCACTTAATCGAATCAACGAAGCAGAAGAAGCTTTTGCAAGCGGTAAGTATGAGCAGGTTGAGGGTATTCTAAACGCCGAAATATCTGCTAATGAGGAAATCCTCAGAGATACGCAGAGAACTACTCAGGAGCGTGAAACTGCATTCAAGGCGATGTGTGACGAAATGGAATACTCGATGTACCTCGCTAATGCGCATAACTCTGCTGATCTACAGCGCACTACAGCAGAATTAATGGTAAAACTCGTAGAAGATTATGAAGCCGGCGGTCTGACTTCTGGCGTTGAGTTTTCCGCCGAATTCAAAACTGAACTTCAGAAAGCGATGGATGCCGGAATTAACTTTGACAGCTTTATTCTTGCGGCAGGAAACGCTGGCTGGGATATCGGCACGCTCTTAGGAGAGTCCGCAGTCCAGCGTTATCAGGAGATCCTTGCTGAAAATCTGCGTATCGAAACCCAACGGAAATACGCTAACAACAACCTCATAGTAAAATCGATCCAGAGTCAGAGCGATTACGAACTATACAAGCAGGGCAAATACTTAGTTGACGAAACTCCGAAATTTGCCACCGGCGGGTTCCTGCATCAAGGCGAAGCCATCGTAGCCGAAGCGGGACCGGAGCTGATACGGATCATGGAAGGCGGCGTACAGGTCACACCGCTGACAGCAACAGCACGCAATCACGCCGTCGAGAGCAGTTCCGGGCAGAGAGTTTTCTACAATCAGATCACGGTCAATGCAACCGTTTCCAATGACATGGATGTCACAAAACTCGGACAGAAGCTTGCTGCGCAGCTTCAGGCATCAGAGAGAGGAGCAGGACGATGAGTTATTTTATCTTCAATGGAATTTCCAGTGACGACCTCGGACTTATCATCCGGAGGACTCCATTCCGCCCGACATGGGCGGAGGAAACGGAAGCCGTAACCATTCCCGGCAGGGCGTGTGAACTGAGACAGCGGACCGGAATCTATGCGAATTCAGAAATCAGCATCGACTGCGTGGTCAGCGATACCTCAAAGCTCGGCATGATCTACAGTGTACTGCGTGGCAGCGGCAGGCTTATCCTGTCGACTGATCCGGACAAGTACATGACGGCTATCTGTACACTGCCTATACCGCAGGGGGTTACGCTGACGATGGCGGAAATGCCGGTATCGTTTGAATGCCTGCCGTTTGCATATGCGACGAATGAAGAGCCGGTCACCGTGCAGAGCAGCGATATCATCACAAACAGCGGCACAGTTTACGCTGAGCCGGTGATAACGTTTCGAGTTAACAGCGGCAACAATACGATTGCGCTTACTATCGGTGATATAACGCTGAAACTGGACTCGATGACAATGATCGGAGCAGGCAATGAAAACGTTGTTACTATCGACTGCTCACGCAAACTAATTTATTATACCAATTCAAGCGGAATCAAGTATAACATTATAGATCAGTTAAATGGAGTTTTTCCGACTCTTGCACCGGGGGAAAACAAAATATCATTTGCTGACGCTGAGATTTATGACGTAAACATTCTGATCAACACGAGGTGGTACTAATGCCGTGGGTCAATCTCAGGCTGAAAACAGCCGATTCTCAGCTTGTCACAACGGCTGACGGTCAGGACTTTCGCACTGCTGATTTTGGCTATATCGCCGGAGATGAGGAGCAGAACAAGCGTATATACATCGAGGTCTACTCTCCAGATGCCAACAAAGACACTCTCCTGAGCGATTCCGGCGGATATATCGCACTCCTCGAGCCGCTCGACGGAACTATTATCGAGCATGAGCTGCGGGGCAGATATGACTGTACTCTGTATGTGCCGCTTGACGAGGACGAGCGCTGGAAAGCAGTGCAGCCCTATAGCCGGATAAAAGTTCCGATGCGGTATCATGACGAGGATAAGCCACAGATTTTTATTGTGACGACGGTTGAAAAGTCAATGGACAGCAGCGGAAAACGTCAGCTCCGGGTAACAGCAGAGCATAACACATACGCGCTTGCAGGCGTAATTACTTCGGATGTATCAGGCAATCCGGGAGCGTCGGTCATAATAGGCGGTGCTGAAGGTCTGAATGCTCTTCTGAGTGCGATAAAAACCACTCCGGAGGCTGCTACGTTCGAACATGCAGAAAACATGGCGGCGGTTCTGGATGATTTTGAAATCACATCTGACATTTCAGCAATAGGCGGAACAGGTGCACTGCCGCTTGTCCGTACTGAGCGTATCAACCTGATTGACTATCTGTTTAACACGTATGCGGCACAGTATGACGCACACATTTACAGGGATAATTTTACTATCCAGATCGACAAGGAAATGCACGACCGCCGGACTGCCGGAACTATAAGATATGGCGTAAATATGACTGATGTCGAGTGCACAGTCGACACATCGGAGGTATACACCAATGTTATCGCAAGCTATGATCCGCCCGTCTTTATTCCACTGTATTACGAAATGCCGGCGGATGATCTGGAAAAGATGCCGTACAGGCGGTATAAAAATATCGTCGTCTCGAGCAGCGTTGACAGTATCACCGAGGTGAGTGAGGATACGCTTGATCAGCTCCATGAGATCTTCATGCACTCAGCCGAAAAATGGGCTGAGTATCATTTCAAGCCACTTATCAATCTGAGCGTTAGCTTTGCGGATATCGAGCATAATGCGGAGTATGAGGGCTTTCTTGGACTGCGTCAGTATGAGGTGGGCGACCTTGTCAGTGTGTACCATGAGGGGCTTGATATCACATTCACGGAGCGTGAGATAATCCGCACAAGATTCGATGTCTGCCGTCAGAAGATCACAGACATAGAAATCGGCGATTTCAGAGCATCGATCGCCCGTGAAAATTACGATTTTTCAAACATCAGGGAGGTATAAAATGAGCGAATACAAAAGCAAATTCACCGGTCCGGAGATCGACGAGAGGCTGAAAAAGGCAGAGGCTGCCTATAAGCAGGGGGCTGACACCTTGGCAACGTTAAACGCACACAAGACTCAGCTCGACCTGCACACCAACCAGATAGCTGACCATGAAAAAAGACTGATTAACGCTGCAAACTCAGCAAAAGCAATCGGAGACGTAGCAACCGCCAATCAGACGGCTATTAAGGAACTTCAGGAAGTCGACAAGACCAATTCCACGCGCTTCTTGGCTATGGATCAGCAAATAACGGAGCTGTACAGCTCTGCCGCTGCAAACGCCAGCTCTAGCGCCGTCAATGCGTCAGCAATCGGCATGAGCCGCCGCAATCTTTTACCTAATACTGCATCCAGTATTACCAAAGGAGGCATCACATTCACCGTCAACGACGACGTCAGTGTTACTGCCAGCGGTACGGCATCGGCAAACACACAGCTCGACATTGGCAAATTCTCTCTCACAGCCGGTACTGAGTACATCCTCAGCGGCTGCCCTGATGGCGGCAGCGAGTCCAGTTATTATCTCTACGGACTGTACACCTCCAACTGGGCAGGACTAGGTGGAAAAGATACGGGCAACGGTTATAAATTCACGGCACAGTGGAACGGAGAAGTCGTGTTCCGTGTTTATATCACATCCGGCACGACCATCGACAACCTGACATTTTATCCGATGCTGCGTTATGCGGCAATCGAGGACGGCACTTATGAGATTTACACGCCAAGCCTCCTGGAGCGCATCGAGGCGCTGGAGGGGCACATAGCGTCAATCTCGGGAGGGACAGAATGAACTACATAATCATGCTGCTGATAGTGATCGGACTCGCCGGAGCGGACTACATTACAGGACTTATCAAGGCGTACTGCCTTAGCGATATTTGCAGCAAAAAAATGCGCACCGGAGGGCTGAATAAACTGGGCGAGATCGTCGTGATGGCGGCAGTCTGCGGACTCGATATCGGCATCCATTTCCTCGGCAGATTCTATGACCAGCAGTCACTTGCCGATGCTGCCGGAGCAGTTACCGCAATCGCTGTTTTCGCCTATATCGCCGTCATGGAGCTTGTCTCAATCCTCGAAAATTACGCTGAGATCAACCCTGAGGCGCACTGGGCGTTAACACTTATCAAAAAGCTTAGAAATTTTAATGATAATCAGGAGGGAAAGTAAATGAATTCACCATATATGGGTAAATTTCGTGTATCACAGGAATATAAAGGCTCCGAACACGACGGTCTTGATCTTGTCGGAGTCGACAGCAAGCAGGTGCATTCCACCGTCAGCGGTACAGTCGTCCATGCTGGCTGGGAGAATCCTGCCGACCATAGTCAGGGCTTCGGAATGTACGTTAAGATCAGAAAGTCTGGAAGCGATGATTACTATTATTTCGGTCACCTTTCGGAGCTGAATGTCAAGAAGGGTGATGCTGTGAAGATCACTGACATCATCGGAACAGAAGGCAGTACCGGAAAATCCACAGGTTCGCACTGTCATTACTGCGTGCGTGAAGGCGGAGTAAGGGGCAGGCATAAGGATATCTCCCTGATTTCGGGTATTCCGAATGCAAAAGGAACGTATGATGACGGTTACGCCGCAGGGCAGTCAGCCGTCACTAAGGAGATCACCCTTACGATCGGCGGAGTAACCTATTCAGGAACAGTGACCGCCAGATAACACCAGAGCCGGAGAATTTTTCTCCGGCTTTTTTTATGCAAATGGAATTATTTTCTTATGATCGATCTATGAAAAAAATTGACAATCTGCAGTAATTGTGCTATTATAATGTAGCATTTATATGAAATGCTGCATTGCAATTTTTCAGGAGGGATAATATAATATGGAGCGAGAAAAGCTCGGCAGCAGGCTGGGATTTATACTTCTCAGCGCAGGCTGCGCAATTGGAATAGGAAATGTATGGAAATTTCCGTATATGGCAGGACAGTCCGGCGGAGGAATATTCGTGCTGATCTATCTGTTTTTCCTGCTTATAATGGGAATTCCCGTTCTCACGATGGAATTTTCGATTGGACGTGCTGCACAGAAAAGTCCGGCAAAAATGTATCAGGAGCTTGAACCTAAGGGCAGTAAATGGCACTGGCATGGAATAGCGTCACTCGCTGGAAGTTATCTTCTGATGATGTTCTATACGACGGTTGCAGGCTGGATGCTGTACTATTTCTTTGGTACGGCAAAGGGAGATTTTGTTGATATGCCAACCGAAGAGGTCGGGGCATACTTCGGAGGACTGCTTGAGAATGTACCGGCAATGGTAGGCTTTATGGGAGCTGTAGTCGTGATCGGATTTCTCGTCTGCTCGTTCGGACTGAAAAACGGTCTGGAGAAGATTACAAAATACATGATGATCGCCCTGCTTGTAATAATGGTCGGACTCGCCGTTTATGGAGCAACGATGGACGGCGGAGCTGAGGGACTGAAGTTCTACCTTCTTCCTAGCATCGAAAGGATGAAGGCGGTCGGAGTTACAAATGTCATCGTAAATGCGATGAATCAGGCATTCTTCACACTGAGTCTCGGTATGGGAGCTATGGCTATCTTCGGAAGTTATATAGATAAGGACAGAGCACTCATGGGTGAGGCAGTTAATGTAGCCTGCCTTGATACTTTTGTAGCGATAATCTCAGGACTTATCATTTTCCCTGCGTGTTATGCCTACGGCGACGGCAATGTTGACAGCGGGCCTAATCTGATCTTTGTAACACTGCCTAAGCTTTTCAACAATATCCCGATGGGAAGGATCTGGGGAGGTCTGTTCTTTATTTTCCTTGCATTTGCGGCACTCTCGACAGTTCTGACCGTATTCGAGGGCATCATCGCCTGTACGATGGATCTTACAAAGCTCAGCCGTAAGAAGGCGTGTGTCATAAACGGAGTGCTGATGTTCCTGCTTTCACTGCCGTGCGTGCTTGGATTCAACGTGCTGAGTGACTTTATGCCGTTCGGCTACAACTCAAAAGGCGGCGCAACTAATATAATGGATCTCGAGGACTTCATCGTAAGCAACATCATCCTGCCACTGGGTTCACTTGTATTCATACTTTTCTGCGTAAGCAAAAAAGCATGGGGATGGGATAATTTCGTGAATGAGGCAAATACCGGAAAGGGACTTAAGATCAAAAAATTCATGCGTGGCTACATGACTTATGTGCTTCCCGTTATAGTTTTACTTATCTTTATTATCGGCATCTACAATTTCGTGAACGAGTATACATTCTGATAAAAAAACCTGAGAAGAGACAGCTCTTCTCAGGTTTTTATAATTATGACTGTTGTTTTTTCTCTGAGTGCCTGCGGATCAATATACCGACAGCAATACCGGCGAGTGAGATGACAAGACCGATGGGCAGCTTGGTTAGATCAGGCCAGACAACTGATTTGTACATCGAGCTTCCAACGGTGACCTCATTGACAGAACCGGTGAGGGCATACATGATTCCAAAGCATACAGGCGATATCCATTTTAATTTTCCGAAATAATTACGGATCCCCATAATGACTGATGCGGCAAAAAATGTAACAGGCAATACTCCCCACATAACCGCAAGGCTGTAGCCGCTTGAATCCATACCGCTTTCAACCAGCCAGAAGGCGATGACGGATATTACCCAGATCCCCAGCGTTACAAGTGACAGCGACAGGCGGGATAATTTTTCACGGCTTTTAACAGTGTTTGTGCTTTCTTCAAGAAATTCTTTGTAGGTCTGATTCATAGATGTTTCCTCCTTCAGCAGGTAATCAAGGCTGACGGAATAGAGGTCACTCATTTTGATAACGCTTATAATATCGGGATATGATTTTCCGTTTTCCCAATTTGAAATAGTCTGTCTGCTCACACCGAGAAACTCGGCCGCTTGTTCCTGAGTGAGAGCTGATTCATTTCTTGCTTTTCTGATGAGTTTTCCGATTTCCATAAGTCTTAATACCTCGCAGTTTGATAATTGTTCCGTCTGGGAACGATTATATGATAAAGGAAAAATTGCTGAATGTCTATCAAAACGCCTTTACAAAGCGAATTTTTCGTGTAAAAATGCTTTTACATCCATAAAAACACGGTAAATTATAGCATTTTAAAGCTGAATTGTCAATCGGATCAAAGAAAAACGCTCCGAATAAATATTAATCGGAGCGAAATATAATATAAAAATTATTATTATAATATATCGTTTATATCTGATTTAAGGACATCAGCCTTAGTGCCGTAAACAGCCTGAATGCCCTCATCCTTTTTGATGAGTCCAAGCGCACCCTCAGCTTTCCATGCGGAAGCTTCAGCGACAAGCGTGGGATCCTTGACTGTAACACGGAGTCGTGTCATGCAGGCATCTACGAGGATGATATTTTCCCTGCCGCCGAGAAGTGAGATGATACGTTCAGCCTGACTGTCGCTGCCGGATGAAGTTCTTGGCGGAGTGGCAGCCTCGTTCTCCTCAGAATCGCCTCCGGCAGTATAATTTCCCATGCGTCCGGGAGTAGCATATCCGAATTTGCCAATCATATAATATGCCACAAAATATCCTATTGCAAGAAATACTGCTGAGCTGATAACGAAGTTTATGATATCTCCGCCAAGTCCAGCCCTCAGTGACATCGGAACTCTCGTGAGAAACTCAACGTTTCCGAATGAGTGAAGGCGCAGATCTATTACGCCTGACAGTGCAAAGGCGCATCCCTGAAGCAGGGAGTAGACGATATACAGAGGAACTGCGCAGAACATGAACATGAACTCGAGCGGCTCAGTAACACCTGTCAGCAGAACTGCAAGTCCAGCGGATACAAACATCGAGCGGTATTTTTTTCGCTTGTCACGGTCAACTCTGCGGTACATCGCTATAGCCACGCCGATGAGAAGTCCTGTTGCACCGATCATTTGTCCGACCTTGAAGCGTGCGGGGATAACTGTCTGGATGAGATTGTTGTACGCAGCAGTATTTCCGGATTCCTTGAAGCTTATGAGGTCAGTTATCCATGCAAGCCACAGCGGATCTTGTCCGAAAACGACCGTTCCGGCATTTGCACCCGTCAGTATCTCATACGTTCCGCCGAATGAGGTGTAGTTCATCGGGATAGTAAGCATATGATGAAGTCCGAACGGCAGGAGGAGACGCTCCAGTGTACCATATATAAAGGGCGCAAGCACGGGAGATGTCGTGGAGGAATTTGCGATCCAGATTCCAAAGGAGTTGATTCCCGACTGTATGAGCGGCCAGATGACTGAAAGTCCGAGTGCGACTATTGCCGACCAGAAAATTACTGCGAGCGGAACAAATCGCTTGCCGTTGAAAAACGAGAGTGCATCCGGCAGTTTTCGGAAGTTATAGAATTTATTGTATACGATTCCGCCGACAAATCCTGAGATGATTCCGATGAAAACTCCCATGTTCAGTGCTGGCGCTCCTAGTACTGATGTAAAGTAATTTTCAACCAGCATCTCCCTGCCGAAAAGCGAAGTTACCGTTGCCGCCGGATCGCCCAGCATATCATTCGTCACGCCGAAAACTGCTCCGGTCATGCTGTTGATGAGGATGAACGCAAGCAGCGCTGCAAATGCTCCTCCGGCACGTTCCTTTGCCCATGAGCCTCCGATCGCAGCGGCAAAAAGAATGTGAAGATTACTGATTATCGCCCATCCAAGATTCTCCATAACGCTTC
>JBGVIW010000094.1:0-7783 GCA_045128995.1 Ruminococcus sp. | reverse complement strand
AAATGCGAAGAAAACGAGGCATATCATCAGTATGAACGCCGAGATATTCTCTGGAAAAGGCAGTCCGCTTGCAAATGCAGCAGTAGTGATCTCAACGCCTTTTTTGTCAGGAAAAATATCGAGTACGCCTGAAATCACGATTGAAAGTCCTGTCATCGTGCAGACGATTATTGTGTCGATGAATGTGCCGGTCATAGTGACGAGTCCCTGTTTTGCGCAGTCGTTGGATTTTGCGGCAGCAGCAGCGATAGGAGCTGAGCCGAGTCCGGCTTCGTTGGAGAAGATTCCTCTCGAGACGCCGTTCTGCATCGCTGCAAAGATCGCTCCAAGAACTCCTCCTGCGGCAGCTCTCACGCCAAAGGCACTCTGGACGATCTCACCAATGGCACTCGGGATCTCAGTGATATTCGTGATGAGAATTATCACACAGCAGAGGATGTATATCACAGCCATTGCCGGAACGATTATCTCCGAGGCTGAGGCGATGCGCTTGATACCGCCGATGATTATGAGTGCAGCGCAGAGCGTGATCACAATGCCAGTGATGATCTGTGCCCATGAAAGCTCCCAGCCGAACACGGTGACGGTATAGGTGTTTTCCGGATCGAAGAAATTATGCGCAGCGGTAGCAATACCGTTGACCTGAGTCATTGTGCCGATTCCGAGCAGTCCGGCGAGAACGCCGAATACCGCAAAAAGCTTGCCCAGCCACTTCCATCTTGCGCCCATTCCGTTTTCGATATAATAAAACGGGCCGCCGAGCTTCATGCCGTTTTTATCGGTGATTCTGTATTTAACAGCAAGAAGTCCCTCGGAGTATTTGGTAGCCATGCCGAAGAAGGCAGCGATCTCCATCCAGAGCAGTGCGCCTGGGCCGCCTGCGGCAATAGCAGTAGCGACTCCGACGATATTTCCGGTACCGATGGTAGCCGAGAGTGCAGTACAGAGCGCAGCGAAGCTTGAAACCTCGCCGTCACCAGAATCGTCCTTTGAGAACGTCAGCTTAAGCGAAGTACCGAGCCTGCGCACCTGAATAAAGCGTGTGCGAACCGTGAGGAGTATTCCGCATCCCATTATCATCACGATAAGCGGAATTCCCCAGACAAAGCTGTCGATGCTTTCGAGTATTTTTGTGAAGCTCATATTTTATCCTTTCCGCACAAAAAGGGCAGCCCTTTGGGTTGCCCTTAAAGCGTCATTTTAGTATGTACCGATTACTTCCTATCAGCGTCAGCCTTAGCGGAAGCGGCCTCATTCTGAGCCTTGAGGAGGTCTCTGATCTCAGTGAGGAGAACCTGATCCTTAGTAGGTGCAGGCGGAGCAGCCTCCTTCTTCTTGATGAGCTTGTTCATCATCTTAACGATAAGGAAGATGCAGAAGGCGATGATAAGGAAGTTGATCACAGCCTGGAGGAAGAGACCGATCTGGATAACGGGCTTATCTCCATTGAGGCTCCACGGGATAACGATATGAAGACCCTCGAGGTTGATACCGCCTATGATAGCGCTGATAACGGGCATGAGCATATTATCAACGAGAGCAGTAACGATGCTTGTGAAGGCAGATCCGATGATCATACCAACAGCGAGATCCATAACATTTCCCTTTGAAATAAAGGTTTTGAATTCTGCAAAGAATTTTTTCATAGCGATTCTCCTTTTAATTTTGTGATTCCTGTCGAAATTGATTGAACTGTTTATTATTATAGCATAAGGCGAGTGATTTTTCAAGAGATTGCTCAAAAATTGTGCAATACGGTATCAGAAGAGGGGCGTATTTGGTGAATTTGTACAAAAACAAAAAACAGGGCAGCTATTTTAAGCTGCCCTTAGTCTGAGTATGATCAATCCTTGAACTTTGAGAAGATATCGCCGATCTTATCCTTCACGTCGTCAACGGAGATCTTAGCCTTTACGGCTTCTACGACTGACTTGATCTTATCGTCGGGAAGGTCGATTCCGATAACGCCCTCAACAGCCTTTATGGGATCGTTTTTGAAGTTTGAAGCAAAGTTCTTGTCATTTTTCACCTTATCGGTGATTTCTTCGATTTTACCCTTGATGTCCATGGTTTGAACCCTCTTTCATTAAAATGTAGTTATATTATAGCATACGATGCAGAAAATTGCAAGTGTTTTTGTTGAAAATGCGCAGTATCAGAGGAGGATAACTCCGCATTCGGTGCATTTATCCATCATCTCCTGCGGCCATACGGAAGCCTGAACCTCACCGATATGAGCCTTTTCGAGGAGGAGCATACAGAGTCTTGACTGACCGATTCCGCCGCCGATAGTGAGCGGAAGAGTACCGCTGAGTATTTTCTGGTGATAGTCGAACTGTTTTCTGTCCTCAGCATCAGCCTCGGCGAGCTGTCTTTCGAGCGCAGCCGCATCTACACGGATTCCCATCGAGGATACCTCGAGAGCGTTTCCGAGCACATTGTTCCAGAGCAAGAGGTCGCCGTTGAGCGTCCAGTCGTCGTAGTCAGGCGCTCTTCCGTCGTGCTTCTGACCGCTTGAGAGCTTTCCGCCGATCTGCATGATGAATACAGTCTTATGCTCCTTAACGATGAGGTTTTCCCTCTCTTTAGCGGTTTTGTCAGGGTACATATCCTCAAGCTCCTGCGAGGTGATAAAGAACGGAGTATCGCATATACTTCCGCCGAGCTGGGGATAGCGCAGGCAGACCTTACGCTTTGTAAAGGCGATAGCCTTTACGATATATTTCACAGTTTCCTTGAGGAATTCGATGCTGCGCTGCTGAGGAGTGATGACCTTTTCCCAGTCCCACTGGTCGACGAAGATCGAGTGGATGTTATCGGTATCGTCGTCACGGCGGATAGCGTTCATATCGGTATAGATACCCTCACCGGGTCTGTAGCCGTAGCGATAGAGCGCCATGCGCTTCCATTTTGCGAGCGACTGAACGACCTCAGCATCGCTTTCGATCTCCTTAGTGGAGAACTCGACCTTACGTTCAACGCCGTTGAGGTCGTCATTGATACCGCTGCCTTTGCGCACGATAAGCGGGGCAGTAACTCTGTCGAGAGTAAGCTCAAAGGAAAGTGCCTGCTGGAAGATGTCCTTTATGTATTTTATGGCATGCTGAGTTTCTCTCAGCGTGAGAGCAGACTTATAGCCCTCTGGTATGCACAGTGTTTTTGACATGATGATCATTCCTTTCCTTGTATTCTATTAAATTTATGCGGGATATATTCGTTATGTAGGGGTGACCTGCGGTTGCCCGAGCCTGAGCCGCCGAACATAGTTCGCCCCTACAGGTTGTTTTTCATAATATTCAGAATTATCTGATACTTCCTACAGTTCTCGGATAGAGGATAACGTCACGGATATTTGAAACACCTGTCACGTACATGATAAGACGCTCAAAGCCGAGTCCGAAGCCGCCGTGCGGTACAGAGCCGTACTTTCTGAGGTCGAGGTAGTCTGTGTAGAGGTCGAGGTTCATGCCTCTCTCGTTCATAGCGGCAACGAGCTTGTCATAATCAGCCTCACGCTCACTTCCGCCGATGATCTCGCCAACGCCCGGCACAAGCAGGTCAACAGCCGCAACAGTCTTGCCGTCGGGGTTCTGCTTCATATAGAATGACTTGATCTCCTTGGGGTAATCAGTAACGAAAACAGCCTTCTTGAACACCTTTTCGGAGATATATCTCTCGTGCTCAGTCTGAAGGTCGCATCCCCATTCTACGGGATAAACGAACTTCTCGCCGGACTCCTGAAGGAGTCTTACAGCCTCGGTGTAGGTTACTGTACCGAAGTCGTGGGAGATAAGCTCCTCGAGACGGGCGATGATACCGTTTTCAAAATGAGCGTCGAAGAACTTCATCTCATCCGGACAGCTCTCGAGAACAGTGCGGATAACGGTCTTTATCATGTCCTCAGCGATCTCGATGATGTCGGGAAGCTCAGCAAAAGCCACCTCAGGCTCAACGTGCCAGAACTCAGCAAGATGCTTGGGAGTGTTGGAATTCTCTGCACGGAAGCTGGGGCCGAAGGTATAGATCTTGCCCATAGCCATTGCAGCAACCTCGCCCTCGAGCTGACCTGAAACGCTAAGTCCAGCCTTCTTGCCGAAGAAGTCGTCAGCATAGTAATCCTGCTCGTTCTTATAGTCGTTGGAGTAGCCGATAGTGGTAACCTGGAACATCTCGCCAGCACCTTCGCAGTCGCTGCCGGTGATAAGGGGAGTGTTTATATAAACGTAGTGATTATCCTGAAAGTACTTGTGGATAGCAGCAGCCATAACAGAGCGGACTCTCTGTACAGCATTGAAGGTATTAGTTCTTCCTCTGAGGTGGGGCATAGTACGGAGGAATTCGAGAGTATGTCTCTTCTTCTGGAGCGGATACTCCGGAGGGCAGGTTCCGAGGACAGTGATAGCGCTTGCATTGATCTCAACGCTGCCCTGACGAGCCTCAACGACCTCACCCTCTACCTTGAGGGAAGTTCCGAGGTGGAGTGCAGGTTCAAAGTCGATATCAGAAGCCTTGTCGATAACGATCTGGAGGTGCTTGAGAGAAGTACCGTCGTTAAGCTCGATGAAAGCGACGTTCTTTGAATTTCGTGCAGTTCTCACCCAGCCGCAAACTGTAACATTCTTGCCGATATAGGCAGAATCAGAGAAAATGTCCTTGATGTCGATGTGTTTCATTTTATTCATTCCTTTCAGATATTTGAACAGAAAAATAAATAAGCACTCCTGTCCTGAAAAATAGGACGGGAGTGCTTTACCCGTGGTGCCACCTAAATTATCGCCCGAGGCGATCGCTTACGCTCTAAAAAGCGTTCCCGTTTAACGCACGGCTACGGCGCACCTACTTGCCGCAAAGGGCTTTCAGCTTGCTGCTCAGGAGTGTTATTCACGTCGGCTCTGCTGTGCGGTTCACACTATTCCGCACTCACTGTGAGTGAAATCCGAAGCTACTTCTCTCCGTCGTTGCATTTCTTTAAAAAATAATTTCTATTATTATATCACCTTTTTCCTCCCATGTCAAGGGGAATTTTTGGAGTGCGAGGCAGATGATTCTGTGTGAGCGGATGATATCCGACTCTACAGGAAACGGCGTAAAGTCAAATTGTAGGGGACGGCGTCCCCGACGTCCCGATTGTTGCGTCCCCGACGTCCCGAAAATTTATCGAATCCCATCTGTAGGGGCGCTCATCGGGCACCCGATGATTTCTTATGTCATATCCATCCACCCGTAGGGACAGCCCCTACGGTTTTTATGAGCCATGCTGTATGATTGTCTTAATTTTAACAAAGCGCATGATTTAATCAAATAACAAGCAAAAGTACTCTTTGGGAGCTATAATTTCTACGTTGTGGAAAATCGGTTTAAAATATTTGTGTAAATATGACAGTTGCAAAGAGGTGGGAAATATAGTATAATTAAAGTAATATACTGCGTGCGCTTGTGCCGGCGTCAGCACGCAGGTCATCCGCCCTTTTTTTGTACGGATGTGCTTCAGAAGCTGCACAGGAGCTGTTTTTTCCTGCCGCTTCGCTATTTCAGATATGCGCCGGAGAACGGAGAAGAATATGGCTACTAAAAAAGCAAATCCTCTTATGGAACAGATCAAGGCTGCATTCCCGGAAAAGCTTCAGACACTCTATGGTGTTTCCCCTGAAGAAGCTTCCGATAAGCAGGTCTATCAGGTTCTCTCAATGATCATCGTCGATATCCTCGGCAAGAAAAGACAGTCTTTTGTAAATCATACCCACTCTGTCGGCGGCAAGCAGATCTACTATCTCTCAATGGAGTTCCTCATGGGACGCTCACTCAAAACAAGCATCTATAACCTCGAGCTGGCTGACGGCATTGGCGCTATGCTCAAGGACTATGGCATCAACCTCGACAAGATCTACGATCACGAGCCGGATGCTGGTCTCGGAAACGGCGGTCTTGGACGTCTCGCTGCGTGCTATCTCGACGCTCTCGCTACTACTGCTCATCCGGCTATGGGTCACTCCATCTGCTATGAGTACGGTATCTTCCAGCAGAAGCTCGAGGACGGCTGGCAGACTGAGCTTCCCGACAACTGGCTGCCCGGCGGTTCAGTATGGCTCGTTCCCAAGCCTGAGCTTTCCATCGATATCCACTTCGAGGGCGATCTTCAGGAATACTGGGATAATCAGTACCACCACGTTTCCCACATCAACTACAATACAGTAGTTGCTATCCCCTACGATATGTATGTTTCAGGCTACGGCTCCGAAGGTGTATCAGTGCTTCGTCTCTGGTCAGCTAAGGCTCCCAGCTTCGATATGAATATGTTCAACAAGGGTGACTATGCAAGCGCTCTTGCTCAGAACTCTGTTGCTAATGCGATCTCAAAGATCCTCTACCCCAACGATAACCACCTCGAGGGTAAGTCGCTCCGTCTCAGACAGCAGTACTTCCTCTGTGCAGCTTCAGTGGGCGATATCGTAAACAACCACATGAACGTTTACGGTACACTCGATAACCTCCACGAGAAGGTTGCTATCCACATCAACGATACTCACCCGACTCTCGCTATCCCCGAGCTTATGAGAATCCTCCTCGATGACTGCGGCTATACATGGGAGAAGGCTTGGAATATCGTTATCAATACCTTCGCTTACACTAACCACACCGTTATGGCTGAGGCTCTCGAGAAGTGGGATGTTAACCTCGTTAAGCACGTTATCCCGAGAATCTTCTCCATCATCGTTGAGATCAACAACCGCTACTGTCAGGGCCTTATGGAGAGAAACGGCTACGACAGCGCTAAGACTACTCGTATGTCCATCATCAAGGATAACCAGATCCATATGGCTACTCTCTGCGTTGCAGCTTCACACAGCGTAAACGGCGTTTCAAAGCTCCACTCCGATATCATCAAGGATTCAGTATTCCACGAGGAATTCCTCGATACTCCTGATAAGTTCAAGAACGTTACTAACGGTATCGCTTACAGAAGATGGCTCTATCAGTCCAACCCCGGACTCACAAAGCTCCTCTCCGAGACTATCGGTGATAAGTTCATCAAGGACGGAGCTGAGCTTGAGGCATTCAGAAAGTTCCAGGACGATAAGGCTGTTCTCGAGCAGCTCCTCGCTGTAAAGAAGGAGAATAAGGCTCGCTTCTGCAAGCACGTTAAGAAGAACTCCGGTATCGTTCTTAACCCCGACAGCATCTTCGACGTTCAGGTTAAGCGTCTCCACGAGTACAAGAGACAGCACCTCAACGTTATGAATATCCTCGCTGATTATGCATATCTGCTCAATAATCCCGACGCTGACTTTACTCCTAAGACATACATCTTCGCTGCTAAGGCTGCTCCGGGCTACTACCTCGCTAAGCAGATCATCAAGCTCATCTGGGCTATCTCTGAGGAGATCAGAAAGAATCCCAAGATCTCAAAGAAGCTCTCAGTTGTATTCCTCGAGAACTACTGCGTAACTCTCTCCGAGATCCTTATGCCTGCAAGTGATATCTCCGAGCAGATCTCTCTCGCTGGTACAGAGGCTTCAGGTACAGGAAACATGAAGCTCATGCTCAACGGTGCAGTAACTCTCGGTACTCTCGACGGCGCTAACATCGAGATCAAGGAGGCTGCCGGCGATGACAATATCATCATCTTCGGTATGACAACTCCCGAGGTCAACGCCCTCAAGGCTAGAGGCTACTACCCCAACGACTACTTCAACAACAACGGCATCATCAAGGAAGCTATCGAGCGTATGTACCACGGTATCAACGGCTGTACCTTCAACGATGTTGCAAATTCACTCAAGGA
>JBGVIW010000093.1:0-11784 GCA_045128995.1 Ruminococcus sp. | reverse complement strand
ACAGGATGAGGTCGACCAGATCGTAGCCGACAGGGTTGCAAGAGAACGCAAGAAACTCCCGGCTGATGTTGACCTCAAGAAGTACCGTGAGTGGATGAAGAATTCACAGACCGACGCTGAGAAATACTCAGCAATGGAAGCGGAACTCAATGCATCCAGAGCTGAACTCACAGCGATCAAAAATCAGCAGGCACTGCTCAAAGCAGAATGCAAGCCGGAATTTGCTGAGATCGTAGCCGAGAAGATCGCACGCATGGACGGTGATTTCATGCAGAACCTTACAGCTTACAAGAAGGCAAATCCGCACTTATTCGGTACTCAGCAGTCCGCAACCAAGCTGCATTCGTCGTCCCCTAGCCTTTCGGGCGGCGGAAGCAGCGACACAAAACCTACAAACAAATTTATGAATGACCTCATCAGAGGTTCAAGGAGGTAAAAACTAATGCCCGGAATTATCAGAAGTGACGTTGAAGCCCTTATCGAGGCTAACGTATCCAGAGAAATCATCAAGGGAGTAACGACCGAATCAATTGCACTCAGAGCGTTCCGCCGTCTCCCGAATATGTCCACCAACAAAACCAAAATGAGAGTGCTCGATGCGCTCCCGGTTGCTTACTGGGTCAATAACAAGAACAACAACGGCAGAAAGAACATCACAAGAGCTGCATGGGATAATAAGTTTATCACTGCCGCTGAGATCGCTGTTATCGTGCCTATCAAGGACGATCTCATTGATGATGCTGATGTTGACATCTGGGGCGAGATCCAGCCGCTTGTAGTCGAGGCTTTCCACAAGACTATCGACGACGCTATTATCACCGGTACCAATAAGCCTGAGGAGTGGCGTGCGGATCTTCTCACATCCATCCTTAACGCTGGTGCAGTTGTTGAGCCGGCTGAGGGTCAGTCCCTTTACTCTATCGTTAACGACGCTATGACCAAGGTCGAAGAGAGCGGATTTGATGCTACCGGAATTATGGGCGGTCCCGACATCAAGGGCAAATTCCGCATGATGCTTGACGATGTAGGCAGACCGGTTACAGGCACTGAGATCGGCAATCTCCCCAGATATATTGTCAAGAATGGCGCATGGGACAAGTCACTCTCACAGATGATCGTCGGCGACTTCTCTCAGGCTGTCTACTCCATCCGTCAGGATATTACTTACAAGGTGCTCACCGAGGCAGTTATTCAGGATCCTAACACAAACGAGATCCTTTACAACCTTGCACAGGACGACATGACGGCTATCAGATTCGTGATGCGTCTTGGCTGGGAGATCCCTAATCCGATCAATGCGCTCTCGCCGGATGAGAGTGTAAGATTCCCATTTGCATCTGTCGCACCTGCTGAGGTGCCTGACTACACAAGCACGGTCACATTCACAGTCACCAACGCTGACGGCGAAGCAGTCAAGGGTGCAAAGATCTCATGCGGTTCTATCGTAGCTAAGACTGACGACAGCGGTATTGCATCTATTGAGCTTCAGGACGGTGCATATGAATACGCAGTTAAGCTCAGCGGTCATAAGACATATACCGGAACAGTAGCAGTCAGCGGTGACACTGCCGTTACTGTGGAGAGCTTCTAAGGAGGCGTTGTTATGAGCATCGCAAAAGAGCTTAACCAGCTCTGCTATAATCTCACAGGCGCTTACTCCGAGCAGATTACTGCTCGGGGTGTGCTTAATGATCTGATTAGTAAGCTGTCTGGAACAGAGACAGGTGCTGAGAGACTCGGGCAGGCGTTAGGCACATTATCAAAGGACGTCGGCGGAGTGGTCTGGGATGCAAGTGTTTTCAACAATGCATCTCCGAGCAACAACGAAGCTGCGTCAATAACGTCAGTTCAGGTGCCGGATGGAGTCACTAAGATCACTAACGGCGGATTCTTTGCCTTCAAGGGAATGACCACTATCTCAGCAACGGAAAGCGTGAAAGAAATCTCAGGCGGTGCATTTTCCGGACTTACTCAGCTTTCGTCAGTAAGTTTCCCGGGAGTCGAGAAGATTGCTGGCGGTGCGTTTGGAGGATGTTCTAACTTCCAAGCGTCTACAGCAGAGGCGTTCCCAAAGCTTAAGATTCTTACAGAGGGAGGTTTTAATGGGTGTTCCAGATACGATCGCAGCTCCGGCTCTGGCGAGATGTATCGGGAAGGCATCACAGACTTCTCATTACCTGCACTTGAATACATCGGCAATGCTGTGACTGGTCAGGGTGCCGGATACAGGACGATTAATTGCCCTAAGCTTATTGAAATTGGTGATGGTAACTTCTGCGGAGCAATGTATGCAGTTACTTTAGAGGATGAAGATGGTAACCGCAATGACTTATCTTTGCCTTCATGCGCGAAGATTGGCGGTCAGAACTTCATCAACTTTAAATGCGGCAAGATCCTTCTCCCTAAGCTGCGTGAGATCGGAGCGGATAACTTCAAGGCTACCGAGTTTTCAGCATTCATCCTCAGCAACCCCACAAAGGTATGCAAGCTAGGCGATAACTGCTTCAAGAGCATGACTCAGGACGACACTCGCGGCTGGTTCTACGTGCCTAAGCATCTGCTCAATCAGTATAAAAAAGAGTGGAGCGACCTTGCTGAGCGATTCCGTGCAATTGAGGACTACCCCGAAATCATGGAGTAAGGGAGGTGCGGCGGCATGACGTACGAGAGGTATCAGGAGCTAGGCGGAACACTTCCGGCAGCTAAATTCGAGCTGTATAAATCATTGTCGGAGTACTATATCAGCACGCTCACGAGGGACGAAAAGCTCGACGCTAAGGTTGCAGAGGCTTGTATGATGCTGCTTATCGGCGCTTATGAGCAGTCCGACAGCCTGAGAAGCTCCGGCAGTACATCAAGCTACAGTAATGACGGCGTATCAGTGAGCTATCAGCAGTATAACAACCCTGATAGTATCCTTGCACTTGCAATGGATAGAGTGGCGATGCTCCTGGCTAATGCTGGAGTACGCCGCCGCTCTCTGGCGGTGAGACACCGTGAATAGACCGCCTTACTGGGATAAGACGATAACAGTACTTAATAAGCTGTCTGCACGTGACAGTGTTACAAAGCTCGATACATGGGTCAAGACAACACTGACAGACTGTTTTTACAAACAGACGACTACCAGAGATGTTTCAGGCACAACTGTAAGTCTTGGTACATCGGTAGTGTGCAGGATTCCAAGAAATCCGGACTATAAGCCCTACCACATTTGGAAGAACGACATCACATCCGGCTTCACACTTTCGCCGGGTGATTATATCTTCAAGGGTGAGCTTACTGAGGATATAACCGCTCAGAACATTGTAAGCGTGTACAACGCACACAAGCCGGACGCAATGCTTATAAGAGCGGTATCTGACAACAGCGATGTAATAGGGCTTATCGAGCATTATAAAGCGGAGGGGATCTGATGGGTGTTAAAGTGAGTATTAATATCCGTCCGGACGTTCTCAGCCGCCGTCTCACTCCGGAGCTTAAACGCTACGCCCATTCACGGCTCAGGGATTACTGTGATAAGTATGTACCCTATCGGGATGGCTTCCTATCGCAAAACGTGAGGGTATCAGACGAGTGTGTGCATTATACGCAGGAATACGCTGCTTATCAATATACAGGTGACGGATTTAATTTCCGGCGTGACAAGCACCCGCTCGCAACGTCTCACTGGGACAAAGCAGCAATGGCGGTACACGGTGACGACCTCGCTGCTGATATTGAGGACGCAATAAGGGGTGGACGATATGTTTAACAAACACAAAGCAATGTGGGAATGGCTGATGCAGTATCCGGAGCTGTACGGCTATCTTAAGGCAAATACCGTTGATGATGTTGCCGGAGAGGTCAGCTTCGTGACTTCTTACGGTGACAAATGGGAGCACAGGCACGTAAGAAACCACGGTATTAAACGTTACGATTTCGCCGTCGCTATGATCCGGCAGCATGACACCGGAACGTCTGAGATCAACCTTGAAGAGATCTTTGATGTGGAAAAATTCATGAGCTGGGTAGACGAGCAGAATGAGGACGGGAATTTCCCTGATTTCGGGGAGGAATGCCGTGTTATATCAGTGGAAAATTTACAGAATATGCCTAATCTGGCAGGAGTGGACAGGGATGGAGCTGCGGCGAAATATCTCTTCCAGTGCCGGGTCAGGTACAGTGCTTAGGAGGCAAAAATGAAACTTACTGAACTTATGGCGAAATATCCCCTTCCTAGCCAGTCGTTTGAAGGCTTTGTAACCAGCGACGACTGGGTGCTTGCGGTCGGAATCAACGGTGAAGATCTCGAATCATCGCTTTTCGCTACAGCATTTGTAGTGGTCGAGGTCGGAATCGAAGGTCTTGACTCATCAATGAATCCTGTTACGGTCGATAATCAGTACATCCGTGCCGGACAGTCAACCATCAAAACAGGTACTCAGCGTACATTTACAGTTACCGGTGACCGCTATATCGGTGATGAATTTCAGGATTTCGCATTCTCGCACAAGATCGCATACGGAACCGGACAGGACGTAGTTGTGCCTTATGTATTTTTTAATCTTAAAAATGGCAAGGGCGAAGCTGGCTATGTGTCGATCATCGTCAATAGTGATGCGTCAGGAAATGCCGGAGATAATGCTACTATCTCTATCGACTTACGCAAGACAGGTCCGAAGCCGATCGAATACACCTATACTATCACAACTGAGTAAGGAGCAATAAATGATCAAAACCGCAGCTACAGCGGTAATACAGGGCGTGACATATAAACTCACGCCCTTAACTATTGCCGTCGAAAAAAGAAAACAGGAAATCACCGCATTAGAAGGCAAATATAATGCCGGAGCGATCACATATCAGGTAAGACCGTGCCCCATTCCGGCATACATCACTTGCAATCCATACGCCTACCAGTATCAGGGCTGCGGAAATAGCTGCGGCTGTGGATGCTGATTCCGCTTACAGCGTGATACCTCCCCGACATTCGGGTGACTATTAAGCTAAGAGGCGGAGCATTATGCTTCGCCTTTTTGCACAAAAAGGAGTATAAAATTATGACAAGATGCACAAACCAGTGCAGGATTTGCGATAGCCTTGTTATCAGTGATTCCGTTGCAGTCGCAGGAACTACACTTGTGGTTAATATCCCTGACGGCTCATATGGTAACGGTGAGATTTATTGTATCATTGCCGCTCAGGCTATTCCGGATGCTGCTACTATCAATATGCCTGTAGCCATCAGCATCGGCGGCGATACTGCAACACTCTATCCGCTGACAGACAGATGCGGCGTACAGCTCACAGCTTCAGAACTGCGCACAAGAACAAGATATAAGGCAATGGTTCGCACTAACGCAACCGGCGGTATTTTCCGAATTTTCTGCAAGCTCGGGAACCGTACAACTAACGACCTTGCGGCTCTCCCTGCTCCGGCACCAGCCGCAGGCGCTTAAGAGGTGATAATTATGGATTACAAAATGCAGAGATATATGATGTCCAGAGGACGTGATATGCGTATGCCTATGGGATTCCCTTACAGTATGGAGGGCGGCAGAGATATGCGTGATATGAGAGATATGCGCAATCCCTACGGCTCAAAGGTTGGATATGTTACTTCACGCCGCCCCGGTCGTGACCGCAGTGAGTACGGCGATCAGGGATATTATTCCGGCGAATTCCGTGGAAGAAGCGGAGATCATCGATCCGGACGTGACCGCCGTGATTATGGTGATTACGGTGATTATAACGACTACGGCAGAGACTACGCTCAGGGCAGCAGAGATCGTGCCGGATACCATGACATGGGCGATTATAACGACTATGCGCCCTATGACTACGGCGGCGGATACCTCTCGAAAGAAGAGCTAAGCCGATGGGAAAAGAAGCTTTATGGTGAGATGGAAAAGGGTGAATGCGAGATGCTCTCCCGCGAAAAAATCATGAAGAGGGCTAAAGAAGTAGGCATCAAGTACGATGAATTCACAGAGGATGAATTTGTTGCAACCGTGCTTATGCTCTACACCGACTACTGCAAGACCCTCGGAAAAGCTAATATTGATATGTATATCAAGATGGCTAAGGATTTTCTTGACGATAAGGACGCTGGTGTTAAATACGGCGAGAAGCTGACGGCGTATTATGACCACGTTGTGAATGTTTAAGTATTACAACCGCAATCCACGCAACGAGAAGCTCCCTGACTGCGTATGCCGTGCCATTTCTCTGGCAACCGATACGGATTATAACGCAGTTATGGAGCTGCTGCGTGAAAATGGACTTGCTAACGACTGCGACGATATCTGCCTTGACTGCTATTCTCAGCTTCTGGCAGAGATAGGCTACATGATGCGCCCCGGCAGAGGTGCAACAGTCGAGGAAATAGCAAGTCGGCATCCTGACAAGCGGTTGTTGCTAAGGCTTGAGGGGCATCTCACTTGCTGTATCGACGGCGTTTGCTACGACATCTGGGACTGCACTAGTGAGCCGGTTGACGTTTATTGGGTGGTGGAGTGATGGATACGAGAAAACTGCACGAAGCAGCTCTGGAATCATCCAGAAAAGTACTAGTTGACCACTTCGACTGGGAGGCATATCTGGTGTACTCAACTGCACAGCGGAGCTTGTCAGAACTGGATATAGTGCCCGATTCTGATGTTGATGACAGCATTAAAGAAATATTCAATGACTTTGTAAGATATTACAAAGTTAAACAGTCCGGCTCTGATTCAACAGCAGAGTTATCTGCAATGATGCTGACTGTCCGCCGCATGATTGCGGAGCTGCTCTGTCAAGCTACAGCCGCTGAGAAAATTATCATCAAAGAGCGACTTTCTGGTGCTTTAGACGCTTGAAAGGGATTGTATATTGTACGTAAATAGTGAGAATTTGCCTGTGCTTCGTTGCGTATTCTTAATTACACTTAATGATACCACTCCAAGATGAATTTGTAAAGCTTTTGGATAATAAATTTCACAAAAACCATCAGCCACAAAAGTTATGAACTATGTCATTATTCACATATAATGCATTGACTTTTTTGTTAGAAAATGCTAAAATTTATTTATAGTCTCATACGCTTTAATGCAGAAAGGAGAAATATGAATAATTATAGAAGATTTATTGCTGCATTTTCGGCAGCAAGTCTGATGACATCTCTGATTCCAAGTTTACCGGCAGGCGCTGAAACTAAGCCTACGTCAGTGCTTCTGGATGTGTCTCAGTTTGAAATTTATGACGAGAACCTCTCGCAGCTCGGTGCATCACATCTGCATGACGCTTTTACCCTCTTTGATGATCAGGATAAAGTGCCGGAATCACCCGATAATACAAGCATCGATTCAGCTTTATGGGAGGCTACCTCTCGTACCAACTGGCAGCCAAATATGCAGGCTGATTACGGCAGTCCCTCGTTTATTATCGACTTCGGCGCAAATTACGTCATCACAGGAATATGTTTTCTCGATACCAACGGAACGCCTGTATGGACTATTTCTGACGGCGAGCCATTCAGCTGGAATGATGTCCACACAATGACAATGGATGGATATAATTGGTGGCGTTCTGTAAAATTCGATGATCCTCAGCCTACGAGATACCTCCGTTTTTCTTCTGACTATACCGACAGCGGCGTAAGTGAGCTTGCGATCTATGGCTACAAGGTATCCGAGCTTTCCGATGAACAAGTGGCAGAAACTGCTCCTAAGCCCAATAATTCAGATCAGATCAACCTTACTGCCGGCGGAGCAGTCGGATTCAACGCCTTTATCGACGATCCTATGACCGCTATCATGGCAGCAGGAAATGTACGTGAGTATCATAACTTCTCGTGGCTCATTGACGATCAGTGCAAGGTAAAATTCACTCAGGGCAGCTGGGGTGATATGGACTCCTATTATACCGCTATGAAAAATCAGAATATAGATATTATCCCCTGTTTTCAGGGCGGAAGCTCTGCTGTTTATGGAAGCTCTGATTATCCTGAGATTCCTGCGGCTGAGGGCGCTGATACTCTCGATCCGTCAAGCTACGCTGTTCATGCTCAGGCTATGTATCAGGTAGCTGCACGCTATGGTCACAACTCTGATATCGATATGTCAACTATCAATATTACCGACGCTCAGGAAGCTAAGGTCGGACTCGGTCTGCTAAATGCGCTCGAAAACTGCAATGAGCCGAATAAGGGATGGGCTGGCAAGGCTAACTACTTCGACCCTTATGAACTTGCGGCAATGTGCTCTGCTGACTACGACGGCCATGAGGGAACTATCCCTAATGCAGGCGTTAAGGCTGCTGATCCCGATTTCAAGCTGGCTGTCGGAGGTCTGCTTACGACTGATGCGCTGTTTACCTATCTCTCCCTCATGAAAACTTGGTTTGATTATAACCGCTCAGATGGAAAGTTTGCTGTGGATATTCTCAATGTCCACGTAGGCCCAGATACGTACAACCCCGAGGACAGCAGCTTCCGTGATAAGATCAACGAAATTCAGGCATGGATAGACGAAAACGCTCCCGGAACAGAGCTTTGGATCTCCGAGTATGAGATACCTATGGCCGATTGTGAGGTCGAAGGCGTTGATAATCATGATAACGAGGACTATCAGCTCCGATACGCTCAGCGTGTTGCACGTACAAATCTCATCGCTCTCTCAGAAGGCGTTGACCGTGTTACAAAGTTCCAGCTCCGTGATGAAGGCGAAGGAGTTTACTATAACTCCGGTCTTGTTACAGGTAAGGGAGAGTGGAAGAAAAAGCCTGCGTGGTACTATGTTTCATGCATGACATCAGTTCTTGAAAACGCTGACTTCGTTAAGGACTCCTCCGACGGCGAGGTTTCCATATATGAGTTCAAGGACAGAATTACTGGTGATACTATAAAATGCGTATGGTCTCCTACAAACAGCGGAAAAACTATCAGCAGCTATTCCCTTTCCGCAGATAATGCCGATCATGCATATCTCACAGTCCCATCTGAAATCGCTGAGGGTACTGTAAGTGAGCTGAAGATCTCAGGCTCTGAAGTTATACTTGATGTTACAGAAACTCCTGTTTATATTACTCTCTCCAACGATGAAAAGCAAATCATCAACGGCAGATCCAATATGATAAGACCTCAGGCACTCTGTATATCAGAGGACAGATCTACTGAAATATGCGATCTCACTTCAGCTCCGGCTGATTCAGCACTCAACCAGTTCTACCGAATGTTTGATGAACCGGATAGTATGCCTTCTGTGATCTACGGTGATACCTCCGGACTCACCTCTCCGCAGACTAATGTCAATGCCTCCAATATCACCTGCTACGTCGATTTAGATGCCGAATATTCATTTACAGGCTTTGCTGTATATGATACATACGGCACAGGAAATATCTCTGTTTATAATGCATATACTGATGAGCTTATCTGGTCAAGCGGACTTGGCGGATATATGTACAGAGATATAACACTTATCCCTGACTCAGCTCCGACGGACAGAGTAAAAATCGTAAAGAAGGGCGGCGACCTTAACGAACTTGCTTTCTATGGCTATGCATCCGCTGCTGAAGGCTCTGAGACTGATTATGATATTGATAAAAGCGGTTTTATTAATTCGCTTGATCTGGTGCTAATGAGGAAAAGCATTGTTGCTGATGAGGGTAAATTCGAGATCGCTGATCTTGTTGCTCTCAGCTGCATTATTCTGAATAAATAAATTTATATAGCATAAAAGAGCAGGCGTGAAGCCTGCTCTTTTGCATTGTCATATCATATTATTTACCCCATATTTGCCTTGCATGACATTTTGTTTACATCCAGCTTGAAAACTGCCACGGCATTCAGCATCTCAGGTGCATATTTCCATTCATTTTTTCCCGCTGCCTGTTTCATGACAGCATTTAAAAGTAATACTTTCTCGCTCACATCATCCACGAGATGAAGCCTGCCGCTGCCTGTAACGCTCTGATAATAAGCAGAATATTCACACGCAATATCCCCCGAAATCAGCTGATATTCCCCGTCTGTCTCAAATCCGACTATCGGATCAGACTTTGCCAGCTCATATTTTCTTCCTGCCTTAGCACCATGAAAACAAAATGTATATGAGCCATTGCGCTTTATGTAACCATAATTTACAGGAACGACATATATATCGCTATCATCATAAAACGCAATGCGCATTATCTTCTGTTCTGCCAGAAATCTTTCTATTTCGTTTCCATCTGTTATCTCCCGTTCTTTTCTTCGCATCAATAATTCCTCCGACTGATCTTAGTTTATTTGAATTTTAATTTACGCTGCTAGTATACATCGCTAGTTTCAAGCAGGTTTATAAATTTCATATTAAATGTTTCCGTTGAATTCTGATCAGGTATACCTTTATTATAGCACGCATTGGTAATAAATTCAATGGTGTGTTTATGTCCGCATATTTTTTCACACTCAAAGCAAGTTTTGTATAAATTCTATATTTTTATCAACACACCCCCTTGAACTTCTTGCAATTATATGGTATAATATAAGTAAAATTACTTGATTTTTATCGATATCAACAGGAGGTTTTTATGAAATTATCTGCTAAAATTACAGCATCAGCTTTGTCCGCTGCAATGCTTTTCAGCAGTCTCCCTTCTATCGTCATGGCTGATTCAACCCGTGAAGTACTTGTTACTAATACTGAAGAGCTTCACGCTGCGCTCGCTGACGCTCAGGCTGGAGATGAGATAATCCTGAGGGAAGGTCTCTATCAGCATGATGACTGGATCGGTGTATGGGCTGTTTTTTATGCTGATGCCGACGGAACTGCTGATAATCATATCATTATCCGCAGTGAGGATCCTGAGCATCCTGCTGTACTAAGCGGCGTATCGCAGGACGAAAAAGTTGCTCTCAGAATTACTGGAAGCTACTGGGAGATCAGGGATCTTGTGATATGCGAAGCTTCCAAGGGTATCTTCCTTGAACAATCTGAGCATAGCATTATTTCTGGATGCGAAGTGTACAATACGGGCAGCGAAGCAATACATATCATCGATGACAGCAGCTATAATATCGTCGAGGACTGCTATATACACGATGCCGGTACGATCTATCCGCAGTACGGTGAAGGCGTTTATATCGGAAGTTCGCATAAAACCGAAGGTTATGGTTATGAATGTCATTACAACACCGTAAGAGGCTGTAAGTTCGGTCCGAATATTGCTGCTGATCACGTTGATATTAAGGAGTACACTATCGGTAATATTGTCGAAAATTGTACCTTCGACGGAACTGGTATCATGAACCAGAACGGTGGTAACAGCTTTATCGAAATCAAGGGCAACAACTGCATCATCAGAAATAATACCGGCTATCGTAACGGATGCGAGAACGTGCTTTATGCATTCGATCTCAATGTACAGCTTGACGGCTGGGGACAGAATAACAAAATATACGATAACACTGTTTATCTTGATACCACAGATGTTTTTATTGTAAAAGAATGGATGTGCTCTACACAGGTTTTCCGTAATGTCGCTGAACCCTCTGATGCAACCTATTCTTCAAGCAAAACACTTCAGATCCGTGAATTCTATCTTGGCGGTGATTCTACCGATGACGGAGAGTTCAATTCTGAAGATATCAGACGTATGCAGGATTACCTCCTCAGAAAGGAAATCAAACATATTTCCGAGGGAAATTCTGATCTCAGTAATGATGAGCAGCTCGATTCGCTCGATCTTTGTATGCAGCGCAGAAAGCTTGTCTCCGGCGAGACTGAAGCTCCCGTTATTTCAGTCGATTATGTGAAGGAAGAAGCTGGTGCATGGCGTATA
>JBGVIW010000092.1:0-2973 GCA_045128995.1 Ruminococcus sp. | reverse complement strand
CTGAGCAACAGCAGATATTCTTTAGTCTGCTTACTCCCGAGGAGCTGAAGAGCATCGTCAAGCAGCTTCCGTCCGGCGATAAAGCGGAGGTAGTTGATACATTTGTAAAGGCTGGAGAAGCGATGGGAGTACAGATAACCGTGGATGAGTTTTCAGATGATTCCATTTCAATGTCCATGCGCAACAACGACGGCGATCTGATTGACGTGGCATCGATCGGAATAATCATCGAGGACACCGGTTATGACTACCGTCTGCATTTTGCAGCGGCTGGAATCCTTATATTTGCAGCAGCCGGAGGAATCTGGCTGGTAAAGAAAAAATGCTTCAGCGAAGAGGAATCAGGTGCAGAGCGATGAATGAAAATAAAAAGAGCAGCCTTCTTCTTATGATAATGACACCAGTGATAATGCTGCTTCTGTGTGCAGGAATTGCTGTTGTTGCTTTGATAAAGCCATACAATATGGCGTCGGTCTATCTGAATCTCGCATTTATGGACGACTTTAAGACTACTCCTGATTCTGGGACAAACGGTCTTATCATTTCGGATGGAAATATTATTACCGATTACAGCGGCGAGACTAGTGATACCGGAGAGGTTGTGATCCCGACTTTCGGCGAGCAGTATGCCGTGCTTCGCAGCAGCGGATTTGATCTGAGCGTTCCGGTTTACTGGGGAAGTGCGCCTGAGCTTCTCGAACGAGGTGCGTGCCAGGCTACATATTCAAAGCTTCCCGGAATTACGGGCAACGCTGTGATAAGTGCCCATGAGGATACATTTTTTGCGGAGCTTTATAAGCTTGAGCCGGGAGATACAGTGACGCTCAATACTAATTACGGAGAGTTCGTTTATACAGTAAAGGAAAAGATCTCATTCAAAAAGACGGATAATAAGTATGTTGTACCGACTGAGGATGACCGCCTGACACTATATACCTGCAAGAAGGATATTCTTGGCTCATCCGACGAGAGGGTAGGCGTTGTGTGTGAACTTACTGAAAAGAAATTCTACGTGCAGACAGAGGAGGCAGGAAATTGAAAAGTATAAAAAGATATATCCCAAGCCTGCTCGTGTCGGTGCTTTTAGTGTTTTCGATGATCCTGACTTCTGTTATGACAGTGGTTTCAGGCTATGCCAAACCAGAAAAGCTCGTTCAGCTCACTGAGGACAAGGGGATCATCTCGATGATAAAATCGGAGCTTGACAGACATTTTTCTGAAAAGTATAACGAGACTGGAGTTCCTGCGGAGGTCTATACTGCGGCATTGAGCGACGAGTATATTGAAAGCATTCTTGAAATGAATATAAATGCCGGTTTCAGCCGTCTTGATGGCAGTAAATTTGACAATAAATCCGGAATTGAGAATCCTCAGCTCGAGGAAAGCGTAACATCTTTTTTCAGCAATTATGCCGACAGTATCGGTTATGTCAAGGATGATGTTTATGAGCAGAAGCTTCAGAAAACGATTGAATCTGCTTATAACATTATTTCTGATTATTGTGATGTTTATAAGTTCAGCCTGCTGAACAGTGAGGGACTCCTCGCAAAGGGTGCAAAGGTATATCCGATGCTTGATATTGCAGTAATAATTTCAGCCGGAATAGTGCTGTTATGCATAATTCTGCTGCTTCTCATCAATCGCAGGGAAAAGTTATCAGTGATCTACTGGGCGGGAAATTCGCTGTTGATTGCCGGAATTCTGGGAATTGCACCGTGTGTATATCTGAATTCCGAAAAGTATTTCGATGCATTTGTCCTGAAACAGCCACAGGTTTTCACATCGTTTACCGGACTGCTTTATGATATGGTAGACTCCGTGATGACAAATCTTATAATAACTGCCATAGTCGGCATAGTCCTGATAATTGCATACACAGTTATCTCAAGACTCCAGAAAAAATCACAGGCATAAAAAATAACCTCCGGAAATGATTCCGGAGGTTTTTGTATTATGTACTATCTTGCATCAGCTTCACGTCTGATGACAGTTCCCTTAGGAAAGGTCAAACTGGACTTAAATGAGAATTTCATCATTGCGTGATTAGCAGTGGAGATCTCCACACCATTTTCGTCAAAAAGCTTATCGAGCTTTATCTCGACAGGTTTTTTACCGGGAGAAAGGATCTCGACAGTATCGCCGGCAAAGAATCTGTTTCTCTGGGTACAGAAAACGGTTTCTCCGTCACAGCTTTCGACGAC
Source organism: Ruminococcus sp. (assembly GCA_045128995.1). Lineage (GTDB taxonomy): Bacteria > Bacillota > Clostridia > Oscillospirales > Ruminococcaceae > Ruminococcus. The sequence goes on along the minus strand of JBGVIW010000092.1, from coordinate 772 downwards.
GGCAACAACATCAAAGTTGCGGATATAGCCGCTGTTTTCGTAGTATTGTGACTCCTGCGGAGTACCGAAGAAGAAGCCATTTGAGTATTTGCGGTGGCTGACCTTATAGACCTCATCGTGGATCCATTCGGGCAGCTTGAAGCAGTCAGGTGACTTATAATACTCGTCTACAGCCATTCTGTAGGCATTTGTCACGACTGCTACATAGTAAGCTGATTTCGCACGTCCCTCGATCTTGAGGCTTGTAACGCCGGCATCAGCAAGCTTGTCGATATGGTCGATCATGCAGAGATCCTTGGCGTTGAGGATGTAGGTTCCCTTTTCGTCCTCAAAGATGGGAAAATATTCTCCCGGGCGTTTTTCCTCCATAAGATGGTATCCCCAGCGGCATGGCTGAGCACATTCGCCTCGGTTTGCATCACGATTGACGAGATACTGAGAAAGCAGGCATCTTCCCGAGAAAGACACGCACATTGCACCGTGAACGAAAGCCTCAATATCAAGCTCAGGGGAAGTTTTTGCTCTGATTTCAGCGATTTCCTCAAGCGAAAGCTCACGAGCGAGAACTATCCTCTTAGCGCCCATATTATAAAGCTCACGAGCGGTAACATAATTGACAATACCAGTCTGAGTAGAGATATGTATCTCCATATCGGGAGCGAATTTTTTTATCAGAGCGAGCAGACCGATATCAGCAACAATAAGGGCGTCTACCTTAGCCTCGCAGGCTTCACGGACGAACTGTTCAAAGTGTGGGATTTCGCTGTTTCTG
>JBGVIW010000091.1:0-6303 GCA_045128995.1 Ruminococcus sp. | reverse complement strand
AAGTGGCGGAAATACCGTAGCCCCAACCAAACTGACCAGCATAGCCGATGAAAACTACAGCTGAAAAGTAAGTTGTACCATAAGAGAATGCCGTAAGCCAAGAGCCTACATTTCTGCCGCCGAGCATAAAGTCGGTGGTTGATTTGGTTTTTTTCGAGGTATAGATGCCAATGCCGATCATAACGATGATATACACAGCAAGAATACCAAATGTTGCAGCCTGAGCGCCCATAAATAATCTCCGTTTCATAAAAAATTTCCGGTAAATGGCTTTACCTGTACTGTTGGAGTGGAAAGCTTTAAATCGTTAAACCGGATTATATCAATACTATATAATTTTACTATAATCCGACAATTTTGTCAATACTTGCTGCCAAATTTCTAAGAAAGTGCTGTATCTGAATTTTGGAGATGGAAAATTTATTATTATCCTTGCAATCGGTGAAAAAAAATGGTATAATAAAAAGGTATATAATCCAGAATTAATATTGGAGGTTATTGTTATGTTATCAGATATCGAAATCGCTCAGGGAGCGAAAATGAAAAAAATATATGAAATTGCCGAAGGACTCGGCATCGATGAGTCCGATATTGAACCCTATGGTCACTATAAAGCTAAGCTTTCAGAAAATCTCTATGGAAAGCTTTCGTGCCGAAAGGATGGAAAGCTGATCCTTGTGACGGCGATCAATCCTACTCCAGCAGGTGAGGGAAAGACAACCGTGAGTGTCGGACTTACTGAGGCAATGAAGAAAATCGGAAAGAAGGCTGTGCTCGCACTTCGTGAGCCTTCGCTCGGACCTGTTTTCGGAATCAAGGGCGGAGCTGCCGGAGGCGGTTATTCTCAGGTAGTCCCGATGGAGGATATAAACCTCCACTTTACCGGAGATATGCACGCTATTACTGCTGCAAATAATCTTCTCTGCGCAATGATAGATAATCATATACAGCAGGGAAATGAGCTGGGAATCGATCAGAGAAGGATAATGTTCAAGCGCTGCATGGATATGAATGACCGTGCGCTCAGAAATGTTATAATTGGTCTTGGCGGAAAAGTAAATGGTGTTCCAAGAGAAGATGGATTTAACATCACTGTAGCATCAGAGATAATGGCGATACTTTGTCTTGCGACAGATCTTGCTGATTTAAAGGAAAGACTCGGAAATATTCTCGTGGCATATAATTACAGCAGTGAGCCGGTATTTGCCCGTGAGCTTGGAGCATGCGGAGCTATGACAGCACTGCTGAAGGACGCACTGAAGCCGAATCTCGTGCAGACTCTTGAAAATAACCCTGCGCTTATTCACGGCGGACCTTTTGCAAATATTGCTCACGGATGCAACTCCATAAGAGCGACAAAGCTTGCGCTAAAGCTCGGAGACTACTGCATCACAGAAGCTGGATTCGGATCTGATCTCGGAGCTGAGAAATTCTTCGATATCAAGTGCCGCTACGGCGGACTTACGCCAGCCTGCGTAGTCATGGTAGCTACGATCAAGGCACTCAAGTACAACGGCGGAGTTCCGAAAACTGACCTCGCAAAGGAGAATATGTGGGCACTCGAGAAGGGCATAGTAAACCTCCGTACTCACATTGAAAATATGCACAAGTATCATGTTCCGGTGGTTGTTGCAATAAACAGATTTGCCTCCGACACAGATAATGAAATAGCATTTGTACAGGAATTCTGCACAGAAATGGGCGTTGAGGTATCGATGTGTGAAGTTTTTGCAAAGGGCGGCGAAGGCGGAATGGATCTTGCCGAAAAAGTTTGCCAGACGATCGAGTACTGCTCAGAAAATTCAGTCGGCTTCAGAAAACTCTATTGCAGCGAGGCTTCAATCAAGGAGAAGATCGAGACTATCGCAACTGAGATCTACCGTGCAGAGGGCGTAACATACACTACACAGGCTGAGAAGGCTATCAAGGAGATCGAGGCGATCGGCTTCAGGGAGCTTCCTGTGTGCATTGCTAAGACCCAGTACTCACTGTCGGATAATCCTGCACTTCTCGGAAAGCCGAAGCACTTCAAGATAACCGTTCGTGATGCAAAGCTCTCCGCAGGCGCTGGATTTGTAGTCATCTACACAGGCGATATTATGACCATGCCGGGACTTCCGAAGGTACCGTCTGCGCTGAAGATAGACTGCGATAACAACGGAAATATCTCAGGTCTTTTCTGATCGGTGCTGAATATGATTATCAGAACTAAATCACCGCAGGAAACTATTGCTGCGGCAGAAAAGCTCGGCTCAATGCTTAAAGCTGGAGATATAATTGCGTACAAAGGCGGACTTGGCGCAGGAAAAACTACGTTCACAAGAGGTCTTGCGATCGGTCTAGGACTTGGCGACAGCGTTACCTCCCCGACATTTGCACTTGTAAATGAATACAGGGGCAAGAGTATAACGCTTTATCATTTCGATATGTACCGTATTGAATCTGAGGATGACCTCGAAAGCACTGGATTCTACGACTATCCATTCGAGGAAAATGTGGCAGCGATCGAGTGGTCAGAGAACATAGCCGAATTTCTCCCGAAGCATACTATTTATATTACTATAAACAGCTCAGGCGAGAATGAACGTGAAATTTTAATAGAGGACGGTGGAAGATTTGCTTCTGCTTGGAATTGATACATCAGGAAAGACTGCATCAGTGGCGTTGTATGATACTGAGAGTGAGATCATACTTGCGCAGAATACATTGTACACCCAAAAAACTCATTCGCAGGTGATAATGCCCATCTGCCGTGATATAATCGCTCAGACAGGTAAAACAATGTCTGATATCGGCGGTATCGCCGTAGCAAATGGTCCCGGATCTTACACTGGACTGAGAATAGGAACAGCTGCTGTAAAGGCGATGAGTTATGCTCTCGGATGCGGATGTGTGGGAATCTCTACACTAGAGGGACTTGCAATGTGCAGCATTGCCTTCACAGGAGTTATATGCTCTGTGATGAAGGCAAGGGGAGAGCTGGTGTATTGCTGTATCTATAGAAGCAACGGCAAGTCACTGGAAAAGCTCTGCGGCGAAAAAATAATCGACCGCAGCGAGCTTGCAGAATATCTTGCTTCATACGGCGAGGAAATACTCCTCTGCGGAGACGGCGCTCAGGAATTTGTGAATTCGCATAATGATCCTGCATTCAGGCTCGCATCTCCAATGGGAATGCTTCAGAATGCAGCAGGAATCTGCCTTGCAGCTGCTTCAAAAGAGCTTGCAGATCCGGAGCTTCTCGAGGTATCTTACCTTCAGAAGGTCAAGGCTGAGAAGGATCTGGAAGAAAAGAATGCAGCAGGAAATACTTAACATATATTGAATTTTCATATTAAATATGATATAATATGATTATAATTTTGAATGATAGGAGAATGAATATGATTGCTATCGGATGTGACCACGCTGGATGCGAAATGAAGAAGGCAATAATCGACGCTATGACCGAAAAGGGCTTTGATTTCAAGGACGTCGGCTGTAACGGTGAGAAGTGCAATTATCCCGATATTGCTGAGGCGCTCTGCAATGAGATCACCTCGGGAAGCTGCGAAAAGGGAATACTTGTATGTGGCACCGGAATCGGTATGTCTATTGCTGCAAATAAGATAAAGGGTATAAGAGCATCACTTTGCGCAGACAGTTTTTCTACAAAATATACCAGACTGCATAATGATGCGAATGTAATGTGCCTCGGCGCAAGAACACTTGGAGTAGGACTTGCGTGTGAGCTTGCAGAAATTTTTCTTACTACAGAATTCGAGGGCGGCCGCCATCAGGTCAGAGTCGATATGATCACTGCTCTTGAAAATAAAAATAACTAAGGAGGCATTATAATGTCAGGAATTCATATTATTGATCATCCGCTCGTTCAGCATAAAATCTCGCTGATGCGTGATAAAAATACAGGTGTCAAGGAGTTCAGAGAGCTTGTTTCTGAGACTGCAATGTTCATCTGCTATGAAGCTACAAGAGATCTTCCGCTTAAAGAGGTCGAGCTTGAAACTCCACTTGCAGTAGCTAAAACAAAGGTAATTTCAGGCAGAAAGCTCGCTTTTGTACCGATCCTGCGTGCAGGACTCGGAATGATTGATGGAGTAACAGCTCTCGTTCCGGCTGCAAAAATCGGACATATCGGTCTTTTCCGTGATCCGGAATCCAAGCAGCCTGTTCAGTATTACGTGAAGATGCCTGATGACATTGCTGAACGTGACGCAATCATCATCGATCCTATGCTTGCGACAGGACATTCTGCCTGCACAGCAGTTTCTGAGCTTAAAAAGCTTGGCGTTAAAAATATTAAGTTTATGTGTATTCTCTGCTCTCCTGAAGGAGTTGCTGCGCTCCAGCAGGCTCATCCTGATGTTGAGATATATACAGGCGTAATGGATAAGGGTCTGAACGATGACAAGTTCATTATTCCTGGTGTAGGTGACGCTGGTGACAGAATTTTCGGAACAAAGTAAGTCTGCAAGATTGATAATTCTCTGCGGCAAGATTTGCAGCGGAAAATCTACCTATGCCAAAAAACTTTCAGAAGAGGGCAATTATGTTGTACTGTCGAGTGATGAGCTGATGATCCCGCTTGAAAAATACCTATGCGGAGATTATGATGATGCTCTCGCAGTTTTCATAGACTTTTTCCGCCGAAAAGCTGTTGAGATCGTCCGTGCCGGTGCAGGTGTGATCTTCGATTTTGGTGCGTGGACTAGGGCTGATCGAGAGAAAGTCAAGCGTTTTTTCTCCGAAAACTGCATTTCCTATGAAATGCACTATCTGAAAGTCAGCGATAAGGTCTGGGATCAGCATATCCGCAGTCGTAATCAAGCCGTAAAGGATGGAAAATGTCTTGCTTATTATGTTGACGATGGTCTGCGTGCAAAGGCGCTTGAACTATTTGAAGAGCCTGAGCCTTGGGAATACGATGTTCTTATTGAGATAGCGAAATAAAAATTAAGGGTATCACCGATAACAGTGATACCCTTATTTAATGCAGTTAATCTGCCATCCAGAGGCTGTGGAGGTTGCAGTATGCATATACAGCTTCAACTTCATCCCCATCGCAAAGAGCAAAAGAAATCTCAGGCTTATCGCCGGGTTTAAGAGCTTTTCTCTGATTACCTTGTTTGGTCTGGAGTGAGATCCACTCAATATAGTGCTCGGGGAGCATAGGATGCTCAACCTCGCCAACCTTAACATTAACGATATTATTTTCAACCTCAAAAACAGGAACGTGTTTTTCAACAGCAGCATCAGTTGTACCAGGTATGATCTCGTTCATTTTCTGACCGCAGCACATTACTGGTACGCCGGTCTCCTTAACGATTGCAACGATTTTTCCGCAGTGAGCGCAAATAAAGAATTTCTGTTCCATATAAATCCTCCTAAAAATATTAGTGACAGCCGTGATTTCCGCAGCCGTGAGAGCCGCAGGTGTGACCGCCTTCGCCATGTTCATGCTCGTGATGGCTGCATTTTACGAACGGGTTATAGCTGAGAGTTCCGTTCAGAAGTGCATTTACGGCATCGTCAGCATTGCCGCTTGCGCCGCCGTAGAGCTGGATACCAGCCTGAGCGAGAGCAGTCTGAGCGCCTCCGCCAATACCTCCGCAGATAAGAACATCGACCTTGCTTGCGCTGAGAAATCCGGCAAGTGCGCCATGACCGCTTCCATTAGTAGAAACGACCTCAGAATTTGTAATTTTTCCGTCCTCGACATCATAAAGCTTAAACTCAGCTGTATGACCGAAATGCTGGAAAATTAGTCCGTTTTCATAAGTTACTGCAATTCTCATAAAATTAATTCCTTTCATTGGATAAGATAGTATTGAATGATTTTTACATATTTTGCCGCACATTCCGCCGCTGCAAAGGCGATAGTTGCCGCCGGCAACAAGGAGTCGTTTGCCATTCACAATACAATCGGCAAGCTTAAATCTTGCGCTATTGTATATTTCGGTAACAGTGGGGCGAGATATGTCCATACGTTGAGCCGCCTGAGCGTGAGTGAGCTGTACATGGTCGATCAGCCGTATTGACTCGTATTCGTCAACAGTCAGAGTTACAAAATCGCCGCAAGGGATTCCCTCAGGTGAAAATGCATTGAACTCTGGTTCTTCGCAAACTCTGCGGCATCTCTTAGGTCTAGCCATAGCATCACTCCATTTCCGACTATAGTTGATTATAGCACATTTCCGCACAGATGTCAATAAACTTTACCAACAAAATTGTCCAGAATGCAGCGTGAATGCAATAGATTTACTTATATAACTGTTAATATATAATAAAGGGTATCACAAAATA
>JBGVIW010000090.1:0-2551 GCA_045128995.1 Ruminococcus sp. | reverse complement strand
ACCGCAAAAGTCACATAAATATCCGCCACATTGAAAATTGCGAAGTCGAAAAGCTTGAATTCAAACATATCGACAACATATCCAAACCTGATACGGTCGATGAGATTTCCGATTCCTCCTGCCGCAAACAGCGTCAGAGTCATCGTCAGGAACTTCGATTTTTCCCTATATTTGAAGAGAACCACAAGTCCAACTATCAGAACAAGAGAGGTAAATCCTATCAAAAACCATCGCTGTCCGGACATACTTCCAAAAATCGCACCGTCATTTTCAAGGTAAGTGAGGTCAAATATTTCAAAATCACCGAAATGTATGAAATCAATACTTTCCTTCGGCTGAAGATATTCAATCGCCCAATATTTCACAGCCTGGTCAATACCTATCAGCGCTGCGATTATTCCAACAAGCAAAAAAATCACGATATAAACGATTCCTTTCCTTTTTATAAATACTGCCTGCTGCTAAAAAACAACAGGCAATATAGTGCTGATTTTACTTAATTGCAGACGCACATCTAGCACAGAGTGTAGGATGCTCGCTGTCGCTTCCGACAGTATCTGAGTAGCACCAGCAGCGCTCGCACTTGCCGCCTGCAGCTCTGACTGCTTCGTAGCCATAGCCATTGCTCTCAACATCGCCATGCTCCATGCCGACCTTGATTTCAACTTCAGAAACGATAAGATACTCAGCCAGCTTCTCCTTGATCGCATTGAGCGCATCAAATGATTCCTCGTCACAAGTGATAACAACCTTCGCCTCGAGTGACTTACCGATGAGCTTCTCGTTACGCTTCTCCTCGAGAACCTTATTAACATTCTCACGGATCGCAGCGATTACCTGCCAGTCGCTGACAAACTTGTCGCTGAACTCAATACCAGACTTCTCAGGCATCTGGTTGAGGAAGATGCTCTCAGTATCATCACTTGAAGCATGAGGCATATAGCTCCAGATCTCTTCTGCTGTGAAGGATATGATAGGTGCAGCAAGTCTTGCGACTGCGCTCAGGATTCTGTACATTACAGTCTGAGCAGCACGTCTAAGCTCAGAGTCCTCCTTCTCACAGTAGAGTCTGTCCTTGATGATATCAAGATAGAAGTTGGACATATCGATAACGCAGAAATTATGAATTGCATGGAATGCAATGTGGAAATCGAATGAATTGTATCCCTCATTCACCTTATCGATAAGCTCATCAAGGCGCATAAGTGCCCATTTATCGAGGTCTGTAAGCTTATCATCAGCAACACAGTCAGTATCAGGATTAAATCCATTGCCGTTGCCGAGGTTTCCGAGGATATATCTAGCAGTGTTTCTGATCTTCTTATAAGCTTCAGAGAGCTGCTTGATGATTGCGGGAGAAATTCTGATATCGGAGTGGTAATCAGATGAAGCAACCCAGAGTCGGAGAATATCTGCGCCGTAAACGTCAGTGATCTCGTTGGGAGCAATACCGTTTCCGAGGGACTTATGCATTGTCTTGCCCTCGCCGTCAACTACCCAGCCGTGTGTGCAGACAGCCTTATAAGGTGCACTGCCCTTGTAAACAACAGATGTGAGAAGTGAAGACTGGAACCAGCCTCTGTACTGATCAGCTCCCTCGAGGTAGAGGTCAGCCGGCCAGCTCAGGCAATCATACTGCTCCATAACAGCTGAGTGTGATACGCCGCTGTCGAACCATACGTCCATGATATCGTATTCCTTAGTGAACTCACCGCAGCCGCACTCGCACTTAACGCTTGCAGGGATGAACTCAGCAGGTTCCTTGATCCACCATGAATCAGCGCCCTCTGCACGGAAGAGATCAGCGATAGCCTTAATAGTGTCATCATTCACGATCGGCTTTCCGCAGTCCTTACAGTAGATGATCGGGATCGGAACGCCCCATGTTCTCTGACGAGAGATACACCAGTCGCTTCTGTCACGAACCATTCCCTTGATTCTGTCCTCGCCCCATTCAGGGATCCACTGAACCTCTTCGATAGCCTTGATAGCCTCATCCTTGAAACCGTTTACGCTGCAGAACCACTGCTCTGTAGCACGGTAGATGATCGGGCTATGGCATCTCCAGCAGTGCGGATACTGATGGACGATCTTCTGGATAGCGAGAAGCGCACCATTTTCCTCGAGCTTCTTAGCGATAGCCTTATTTGCGGTATCGGTATCCATGCCCTCGAACTCGCCAGCCTCAGCAGTCTGCTTACCCTTAGCATCTACGCAGACGATAATTCCGATATCATCATACTTTTTGCAGACCTCAAAGTCCTCGACACCGTAGCCGGGAGCTGTATGAACGCAGCCTGTACCGCTTTCGAGAGTTACGTGATCGCCGACGATGATCGGAGATGGTCTGTCATAAAGCGGATGCTTTGTCTTCATGCCCTCAAGCTCAGCGCCTGTGAAGATACCATCGGTAGTGTACTCTGTAATTCCAGCTGTTTCCATTGTTGTCTTAACAAGCTCCTCAGCCATTACGTAGTACTCATCGCCGTTCTTAACGAGTGTATAGTTATACTCCGGACCAAGGCAGATAGCCAGGTTTCCGGGGATTGTC
>JBGVIW010000089.1:0-8048 GCA_045128995.1 Ruminococcus sp. | reverse complement strand
AAAACTTATTTCTTCCGGTCTTGCCGCAGTCGTTATGAGTACTGCTCTTACATCCGGTATTCCTGCTGAGAAAAGCTCTGCATCCGGTTATTATGAGAATGAGGTTTGCATAAGTCTCAACAGCAGCCGAAAGGAGATAAGTCCATATATCTACGGCGTAAACTGCGATTTCCGTAAGGAGGAGTATCTCTACGCTGCGTCAGCTCCCGGTTCAGCACGTCAGGGCGGCAACCGCTTTTCCGGCTATAACTGGGAGACTAATTATTCAAATGCCGGAAGAGACTGGCTGCACAGTTCTGATCAGTATCTCATTGATTTTGATTCATCTCAGCTCGATATTCCGGGATCGCCGGCACTTGGCTTTGCAAGAGAAGCTGCGGAGAAGAATGTACCCTATAAATTAACAACCGTCCAGATGGCAGGCTATGTTGCTGCCGATGATGACGGCGAGGTTACTGAGGATGAGATCGCTCCGTCATCCCGCTGGAAAGAGGTAAAAGCGAGAAAAGGCTCTGAATTTTCTCTTACTCCTGATAAAAATGATGATTATGTTTATATCGACGAGTATGTAAACTATCTTGTCCAGACTCTCGGAGATGCGACTACAAAAACTGGTTATCAGGCGTATAACCTTGACAATGAACCCAGCCTCTGGAGTTCGACTCATGCGAGGATGCATCCCGATAAGGTAACCTGCGAGGAGATCGTAAGCAAGTCTATTGAGTATGCCGATGCGATAAAGGATGTAGATCCGAATGCAGAAATCTTCGGACTTGCACTTTTTGGCGTAGGTGCATACACAAGCTTTAGCGACGCTCCTGACTGGGCTGAGCATTCTGATGATTATGATTGGTTTATATCCTATTATCTCGATGAGATGCGAAAGGCTGAGGAGGAGTACGGACGCCGTCTGATTGATGTTATCGACATCCATTACTACTCAGAAGCAAAGGGACAATGCCGTGTAACAGAGTGTGAGGATGCGTCCCATACGGATTGTATAGAAGCGAGACTTCAGTCACCTAGAACGCTTTACGACGGAACATATATCGAGAACAGCTGGATCGGTGATTACCAGCAGCCGCATATCCCGATATTCCCGAAGGTTAAGAAATCTATTGATACATACTATCCCGGAACAAAGCTTGCGCTTACAGAGTATAACCTCGGAGGCGGAAATCAAATATCAGGTGCAGTTGCTGAGGCTGATATTCTCGGAGTATTTGCTGAAAATGATGTATACGTGGCAAATCTGTGGGCAGTGAATTCTGATTTCAGCTACCAGCTTTCAGCAATTGATCTCTACACAAACTACGACGGCAATGGATCTGCCTTTGGAAATACACTCGTCGGCTCAACAACCTCTGATGAAGTATTGTCAACATCCTATGCAGCGATCAGCGGTTCGGATGAGTCTAAGGTCAACCTTGTACTCACAAACAAGAGCCTGACAGATACTCAGCGTGCTGTTATAACTCTCGACGGAGATGCAGAATACAGCTCGGCACGTATATACGGTATCACCGGAGATTCAAGCGACATCCAGCTTCTCGGTACTGTGGACAGTATTGAAAATAATACCTTTACAGCAGATATCCCTGCGCTTTCAGTAGTACAGATCGAAATTACTGCCGATGAATACACAATGCTGGGCGATGTAAACTCAGATGGAATCGTGGACGAAAACGACCTCCGTTCGCTTCAGGACTGGCTTCTTGCAAAGCCGGATGCGGTTATCTCAGAAGAAAAGGCTGACCTGATATCTGACGGCAGGATAAATGCATTCGATATGGTTGCCCTCAGAAAGCGGATCGTGATCTGGAATACAATCCCCGAAACTGAGGAGCTGACTGCATTCTGGGCTACCAAGACCGGACAGTGGCGTATCAAGAATGGTATGAGCAATAAAACTATTACCTGCGTGTTTACCGGCGATCCGGGAAACGGTTTAAGACTTGCCTACGGATATTGGGATCCGGTTGCGATCAATCCTAATACAGGAAATGCCGGAGTATGGTATAATAACGATGATACATATCTGGGAGTGTATGAATTCGATGAAAACGGCGAGGCAAGAGTAACTTTCACTGTTCCGAACAACTGCTCAAGCCTCGAGATGATACTCTTTAACTACACATCCTATGACGAAGCAACAGGCACTACTACCCAGCTCGATAAAGGACTTGTCGGACTCGAAAAAGTGATCATAAACTGAAAATTGTGTGTTCTGTTATAGTATAAAATGTAAAATGTTTATTAAACATCTGTCGGCTGTCAGAATACCACTTGCTAAAAAGTATACGGTGTGGTATAATAGGTGTATAATACTTGAAAAAAGGGGAATTGTAAAAAATGAAAAAGTTAGTATCATTGTTATTAGCAACAATTATGATATCAACATTCGCTGCGTGCGGTGACGAGAAATCCAATGAGGCTTCTGAGGCTGAGACTACTACAGTTGCTGATGTTGAAGAGACAGACGCTCCCGCTGAAGAAACTGAAGCTCCAGCTGCTGATACTCTCGGTCAGGCACTTCTCGCTGACTTTAAGGCAAGAGATGCCGAGGATCCTTCTGCAAGCGCTCAGACTATTGCAGACGGTCTTATTACCAACCCGCTTATCCAGTTCGACGGAGCTACAATGCCTGTTGAAAACGGACTTCTCACAGGCTTCGGAAATGCTGAGATAACAGGTTTTTCAGAGGGCGTAATGTTTGCACCGATGATCAGCTCTATTGCATTTGTAGGCTATGTTTTCACACTCGAGGACGGAGCTGATGCTGATGCTTTTATTAAGACTCTCACTGACAATGCAGATCCGAGATGGAATATCTGTACAGAGGCTGATGAAACTGTAACAGGCGCAAGCGGAAATAAAGTATTTTTCGTAATGTGCTCAAATTCAGCTGAATAATCGGGCATAATAAAATCAATCATGATCAGGCTGACCCAAGGTCAGCCTGAATTAGTATATGGATAAGGGGTGAAAAAATGCTTTTTTCAAGCATATCATTTCTGTACTATTTTCTTCCGTGTGTGCTGATACTATACTTTATATCACCAAAAATGCTCAGAAATACAGTACTGCTTATATCCAGCCTTGCTTTTTATGCATGGGGAGAGCCGAAATATGTAGTACTGATGGCAGTCGGAATCGTTGTTGGATATGCTGCGGGACTGCTTATTGATAGATATCGCGGAAGGCGAGCATCAAAGGTATTCCTAGGGCTATCAGCGGCTGTTAGCGTCGGGATACTTATATATTTCAAATACGCAGATTTTTTCATAACAAGCTTCAACAGCGTTACAGGTATGTCGCTGCCGCTGCTAAGGATAGCATTGCCGGTCGGGATCAGCTTCTATACATTCCAGATCCTCAGCTATACGATAGACGTGTATCGAGGCACAGTAAGCGCTCAGCGCAACCTGATAGACCTTGCAGCGTATGTATCAATGTTCCCTCAGCTTATAGCCGGCCCGATCGTCAGATATTCCGATATAGCCCGGCAGCTTAAAAAAAGGGAGCATTCATTTGAAAAAGCAGCGTCCGGAATACGCATTTTTATTATAGGATTTGCGAAAAAGATACTGATAGCAAATACTCTCGGGGAGCTTTGCACTGCTTATAACGAGACTGGAGAAAGATCAGTCATCTTCTGCTGGATGTATGCGATAGCGTATGCTCTTCAGATATATTTTGATTTTTCCGGATATAGTGATATGGCAATAGGACTAGGAAGAATATTTGGATTTGAGTTTTGCGAGAACTTCAGGTACCCATTTATTTCCGGAAGCATAACTGAATTCTGGCGGAGATGGCATATTTCGCTTGGTTCATGGTTCAGGGATTATATCTATATCCCTCTTGGCGGAAGCAGAGTAAATACAGTGCGCCGCTTCAGAAATATTTTCGTAGTATGGATGCTCACCGGCTTATGGCATGGTGCATCGTGGAACTTCGTTATATGGGGATTATATTTTGCTGTGCTGCTTGTAATAGAGAAGATATTTCTGCTCAGATATCTCGATAGATCAAAAGTGCTGGGACATATCTATGTGATCTTCACGGTGCTGATAAGCTTTGTGATATTCAGCTCGGAGAGCTTTTCGGGAATCTGGGAATGCCTGTCGGGGATGTTTGGCGCAGGAGGGCTTCCTGTAGTATCACCTGAGCAGAGTTACCTTCTGAAAAGCTATGCAGCAGTTCTTCTGATTGCTGTTATCGGAGCAACTCCGCTGCCGAAAATGTTTGCAGAAAAGCTAAAAACACTGAAATGGGGCGATCATGCAGTAACTATAGCCGAGCCGCTTATTCTTGCAGCAGCGCTTGTGATATGCACAGCATATCTGGTTGACGGCTCATTCAATCCGTTTTTATATTTCAGATTCTAGGAGGTGCAAGAATGAGTGATAAAATCAGGAGTATGATAGTTACAGCCACAATGGCTATTATCCTGTTCGGTACGGCAGCATGGTGCTGGCTGAGGACGCCGGATGAATATTCTTCAGCAGAGCGGCGGCGGCTTGCTGTAATGCCCGAGCTTAGTGCAGATAAAATTGCTGACGGCAGCTTTATGTCAGAGTTTGAGTCCTATGCAGCTGATCAGTTCCCGATGAGGGATAATTTCAGGAGTATCAAGGCTTTTTCAGAGTATAATTTTCTAAGGAAGCTTGATAATAACGGCTTGTATGCTGAAAACGGGTATATTTCTGAGATAGAGTATCCGTTAAATGAGACAATGCTTGACCATGCAGCTGAAAGGTTCAGATATATATATGACACGTATATAACAGAAAATAACAGAGTGTATTTTTCACTTGTGCCGGACAAAAACTGCTATATTGCTAAGCAAAGCGGACGGCTTTCATTGGATTATGATGAGCTGACTTCGATGATGCGTGATAAGACAAGTTACATGCAGTATATTGATATAACAGGTTTTCTTGAAGCCGAGGATTATTATCGTACGGATACTCATTGGAGACAGGAACGAATTGTAGACATCGCACAGCATATAGCCCATGAGATGGGTACAGAGATCTCCGGTAACTTTGAATATAAAGAGCTTGATCATGATTTTCATGGAGTCTACAGCGGACAGTATGCGCTTGAAGCGGAGCCTGATAAGCTGGTGTATCTCACTAACGACGCAATAGATGGATGCACTGTAAAAAGCTATAGTACCGGTTCGCCGGTCACTTCAGTGGTTTATAATATGGAAAAATCTACCGGAAGAGATCCGTATGAGATGTTTCTGTCAGGAAGTGAACCGCTGCTCGTAATAGAGAACCCATCCTGCAAGACGGGAAAGAGGCTCATAATGTTCCGAGATTCCTTCGCCAGCAGTCTTGCTCCGCTGCTCATAGAAGGCTATTCAGAGATAACTCTCGTCGATATACGCTATATTCAAAGTTCAGCTCTCGGTAATTTTATAAATTTCGAGGATCAGGACGTACTGTTCATGTATAGTGCTATTCTCATAAATAATAGTCTTGCATTGAGATAAAAAACCTGCCGGTATATAACCGGCAGGTTTTTTATGGTATTCAGTTAATGACAGCTGTTGCAAGATTAAGATATGAGGCAAAAATCACCCATGCAAGATATGGCAGATTGATGTAAGCCGCCACAGGATTGATTTTTCTGAAGCTGAGGATCATGGCAGCGATCAGTCCAAGAAGGAGTATGATCACGCCAAAAGCTGCCCAGAGTGCTTCAAATCGGAAGAATACAATGCTCCATGAAAAATTGACAGCAAGCTGTGCCCAGTAAATTGTAAGGGCATATTTTCTAGCACTGTCTCCCGGCTCAGCTGAAGAGCTTATCATGTAAGCGGACAGTCCCATCACTGCATACAATATCGTCCATACGACAGGAAAAAGCCATGACGGCGGCAGTAAAGGTGGTTCAGCATACTTCTCAAAGAAGCCGGAAAATCCGCCTGAGAGCAATGCCGACACAGCTCCCACCAGTTCAGCTGAGACAACGTAGATGATCAGTTCAGTTAAGTTTGTTTTTTTCATAACGCACCTCCAGTTACTGTTACAAAATATGTCAGAACAACGGAGTTTATGCCAAGAAGCATCATATTACGGCAAATAAAAAGGATCCCATATAATAAATGAGATCCTTTTATTATTAGAAGATATCTTTTTTCTTTTTGATGTGACGCCGTATGAGGACGAATATGATTATTCCGATGCATATCACGAGGAAAATCGGCACAAACAGTGTATTTGCAGCACTGTCCTCAGCAGATTTCATTTCAGTCCAGAGATCCTGCATCTTTCTGCTTGCCTCATCGGAAAGGTTAACAAATACCGTAGTCTTATCGGCGATGAACTGCTGGTCGGGATAAGAAACAGGGTCATTCTGAACCTCGGGATCAAGCATCTCAAAAGCAGCAGAGTGCGGCGTTGAGTAGCAGATGTAGTCAATATTCGCATAAGCGATATCAGGCTCGCACATAAAATTGATATACATTTCAGCTGCCTCCTTCTGCTTAGAGCAGGAAGGAATGCACATTGCGTCTATGAAGAGGTTAGTTCCGCTCTTGGGTACAACAAAATTGAGCGAGTCATTTTCCTCCATGATAGTCAAGGCGTCGCCGGCGTAATAAGGAGCAATAAGAGCGTCACCTGCGCCCATCTTATCGAAGATCTCGTCCATGACGTAGCCCTGAACGATACTTTTCTGTTCCTTGAGCTTATCCGCAGCGTCGGTCAACTCGTCGAAATCTTCGGTATTAATGGAATTGCCGTTCATGATCTCAGCGATAGCAAAAGCATCACGGGGATTATCGAACATGAGGATCTGATCTGCATAAGTTTCATCCCAGAGGATATCCCAGTCGATCTCCTCTTCAGGGATATCAATAACAGTCTCGTCGTAGATAATTCCTACAGTTCCCCATGTATAGGGAACAGAGTATTCATTCTGCGGATCATAAGCCTGATTGCGGAAGTTTTCCATGATGTAGCTGAAGTTCGGGATATTCTCGAAATCGAGCTTTTGTACCAGACCTTCCTTGATCATCTTGCTTATCATATAATCTGAAGGAATAATAATATCATAGGTAGCACCGCCGCTTTTCAGTTTAGCGTAAAGCTCCTCATTTGTAGCATAGTTGGTATAATTTACCTCAATGCCAGTGAGTTTGGTGAACTCCTCGTTTACATCAAGAGTTCCCTCGTCAGCGGCTGTGGAGATATACTCACCCCAGTTGTAGACATTTATTGAGATACCCTTGCCCTTGAAGCGGGTGTAGTAGTCGACGTCATCGACAGTCAGAGTCTGAACATAAGCCTCTTCTTCGCCTTCAGCAGCATCATCCGCAGCGTCAGAGCATCCGGAGAAAATACCGAGCGAGAGCATGGCTGTAATGAAAAGAGAAATATATTTTTTCGTCACTGTCAGTTCCTCCTAAAGGAAGCGTTGCGCTTAGCCTGCTTTGATTCGAGGATGTTTTTCACGATGAGAACGATGAAAACAGTCAGGAATATCAGGGTGGAAAGAGCGTTTATCTCTGGAGAGATCTTGCGGCGTGTCATTGAGTAGATGGTAATCGGGAGAGTCTGTGAAGTCGATCCGCTTGTGAAGTAGCTGATAACGAAGTCATCAAGCGAATATGTAAACGCCATGAGAAATCCGCTTACAACACCGGGCATGATCTCAGGAAGAACGACCTTTCTGAAAGCCTTGAACGGGCTGCATCCGAGATCCTGAGCCGCCTCCGCAAGATGCGGGTCGAGCTGTTTGAACTTTGGCATGATGTTGAGAATGACATAGGGCACGTCGAAGGTGATATGCGCAATGAGGAGAGTAACGAATCCGAACTCGAGGTTCATTCTTGCGGCAAAGAAAACGAACAGCAGCATCAGCGAAACACCGGTCACGATCTCAGGATTGATGATCGGCATATTTGTGACGTTCATTACAAGTGCCTTAGGAACTTTTCTCATGCTGTTGATGCCTATAGCGGCAAGAGTACCAAGTATTGTGGATATAAGGCTTGCGAGTACTGCAATGATGATGGTGTTGATCAGAGA
>JBGVIW010000088.1:0-3695 GCA_045128995.1 Ruminococcus sp. | reverse complement strand
GCTGAGGAGGAAACCATCGAGGAAGAACCGGTAGCTGAGGAAAGTCCTGCTGCTGAGGAGGAAACCATCGAGGAAGAGCCAGTAGCTGAGGAGATTCCTAACGCTGAGGAGGAAATTATTGAGGAAGAGCCAGTAGCTGAGGAGATTCCTGCCGCTGAGGAGGAATCTATCGAGGAAGAGCCAGTTGCTGAGGAGATTCCTGCCGCTGAGGAGGAAACCATCGAGGAAGAACCTGTAGCTGAGGAAGCTCCGGCAGAGGAAAAGCCTAAGAAGCGTGGATTCTTCAGCAGATTCTTTGGAGGCGGTGATAAAAAATGATCAGCAAACTTGTAATGGCTACGAATAACGCCAATAAGCTTCGTGAAGTAAGAGAAATACTGGCACCGCTCGGGATAGAGGTGCTATCCCAGCAAGAAGCCGGAGCTGACTGTGAACCCGAGGAAAACGGCTCGACATTTGCTGAGAACGCAATGATAAAGGCTAAGGCAGTCTATGAACTGACGGGATTGCCGGTAATTGCTGATGACAGCGGACTTTGTGTGGATGAACTCGACGGTGCGCCTGGAATTTATTCAGCAAGATATGCTCCGAAAGGTGAGGAATGTGCAAAGCTTCTCACTGAGATGGAGAACATCCTGCCCGAAAGACGCAGGGCGTATTTTCAGTGTGATATCGCCTTTATCAGCGAATCAGACAGCCGCACCTTCTCAGGAGCCTGTGTCGGAGAAATAGGCTATGAAGAAAAAGGCACAAACGGCTTCGGATATGATCCGGTGTTTGTATATAATGGAAAAACTCTCGCTGAGATGACCTCAGAGGAGAAAAATAAGATAAGCCACAGAGCTGCGGCTCTGGCGGAGCTGTATACTTACCTTAAAGAAAGGAATTGTGATTAATATGCTGACAAGCAAACAGAGAGCTGCACTCAGAAGTATTGCAGCTTCATACGATACGATTTTTCAGATCGGCAAGGGAGGAGTTACTGAAACTCTTTGCAATGAGATCAGTGACGCACTCCGCAAGAGAGAGCTTATAAAGCTCAGAGTTCTCGATAATTCTGGCTACACTGCCAGAGAAGCAGCTGACCAGATCGCTGATTTTGTGGGAGCTGACGTAGTTCAGGTCATCGGCAGCAGATTTGTACTTTTCAAGAGAAATCCCAAGGATCCTGTGATCGACATAAAGCTTTAATATGAAGGTTACTGTAATAAATGGACAGAATCATAAAGGTTCGACATGGCATGCTGGACGGATGCTTGCGCTGAAGCTGGCGGCTGAGGAAGATATTACTGAATTCTTTCTCCCAAAGGACTTTTCGGATTTTTGCAGCGGATGCACAAAATGCTTTGCTGAAAGCGAAAAGCAATGTCCGCATTATGAAAAACTGCGTCCGATAACTGAGGCGGTCGATGCTGCTGATGTCATAATACTGACCTCACCGGTGTATGTATACCACTGCACAGGCTCAATGAAGGCATGGCTGGATCACTACGGCTGGCGGTGGCTTGTTCATCGTCCGGAGGAGAAGATGTTCACAAAGCAGGCAGTGGTGATTTCCACCGCCGCAGGTGCCGGAATGAAATCCACCAACAAGGACATAAAGGACAGTCTCTCTTTCTGGGGCGTGCCTAAGATCTATACTCTCGGAACAGCCGTAAGAGAAGTGTCATGGGACGGAGTCAAGGATTCGATTAAGTTGAAAATCGAGAAAAAAACCTCAAAGATCGCAAAAAAGATCCTTGCGTCAGGCGTCAGGCCGAGAGCAGGGCTGAAGGCAAGATTGTTTTTCTTTGCGATGAGTAAGGTTCATGCCAAAGGCGGTAACGGCGCAGATGGCTCATACTGGAGAGAAAAGGGCTGGACATCCGGAAAAAGACCGTGGAAGAAGGGCTGAGATCATGAAAACAGGAATTTTCGGCGGAAGCTTTAATCCAGTGCATAACGGACACATACATCTTGCTGAAACAATAATGCATGAGCTGAAACTGGACAGAGTGATTTTTGTCCCGTCAAGGATATCTCCCCATCGTTCAATGGAGGAATATGTTTCCGGCGAGCATCGTCTTGAGATGCTGAGGCTGGCGTGTAAGAACAGAACTGGTCTTGAGGTGAGCAGCTACGAGCTTGATACCGACAGGGTAAGCTATTCGATCTACACAGTAGAGCACTTCCGGCAGATTTTTCCGGATGATGAGCTGTTTCTTCTCGTAGGAAGCGATATGCTGCTTTGCTTTGACAAGTGGTATCGATTTGAGGATATACTCGCTCATGCAAGTCTTGCGGTAGCATCGAGACAGGATGGCGATCAGGAAATTCTAGACAAAAAAGCTGAGGAATTGTCGGAATATGGCAGGATTTTTATCAGCCGCTCCAGTCCGGAGGTAGTCTCTTCGACGGAAATCAGAAAAAAAATTGCAAAAAATTGCGATTTGACTTGCTATCTTGATGAAAATGTAGTACAATATATAAGATTGAATGGTTTATATTGTAAGAACACTTGAACGAGGTGAGGTCATAATGTATAATTCTGACGAGAAAAAGAAATACCTGAAGGGTATTCTCTCGCAGAAAAGATATAACCACAGCGTGAATGTCGCTGAGGAGTGCCGCAGGCTTGCGGAAAAATACGGCGAGGATCCGGAGAAGGCTTATTTTGCTGGTCTGCTTCATGATGTCTGCAAGGAGCTTGAGTCTGAGGAGCAGAAGCAGCTTGTTCTCGAAAGCAGATTCTCTGTATGCCGTGAGGAGCTGGAAACCCAATCACTATGGCATGGGATCGCCGGAGCTTATTTCATTAAAAGCCGCTTTGGGATCGAGGATATAGATATCATAAATTCAGTCAGATTCCATACCGTCGGAAGAGCTGGAATGACACGGCTGGAGGAGATAGTCTATCTCGGAGATTTGATCTCGGCAGACAGGGATTATAAGGATGTTGATAAGCTGAGGAAGCTGGCATATAATGATCTCAATGAAGCTATGCGTGAGGCTTTTGCTTATGCGGTGAAGGCTGTGGTCAAGAAAAACGGACAGCTTCCGCTGTGTACTGCCGAGGGGTATAATTTCTATACACGTATTCATAAAAAGGACAAAAGCAAGCATAACGGCGATTCAAGGAGAGAGCTTAAATGAAGAAAAATTCAGATACACCTCAGGACAGACGAAGCAGACGCAGAGCTTCGCTGAATGATCAGCATGAGCTTCGCAGAGTCGAGAGCATCGAGAATGTTCCTCCGGAAGAGAATTCATCCGGAAAAACTGGCAGAGCAAAGAATATCCTAGTAAAGGCAGGAGCTATACTGCTGAGCCTCGCTATCATTGTGCTTCTCATACTGAATATGCCAATAATTGCATATAATAAAAACGGTCAGCCAACGGAGAATATTTCGATCATAACATTCTTCAAAAGATGGCAGCCGCTTAATCTGGAAGGTGACCTCGAGGTTCCGGTTCAGGATTTCAATGTGAATTCTGATATTGTCCATGATGATTTCACCGATGGACTCGACCTTCCCCAGATCATCGAGGGACAGTATTCTGTACTGTTCCTGGGCTTCGATGAGGATGGCTTTAGAAGCGACGTAAACTGGATCTTCCAGTTCGATATCGCTGCCGCTAAAATAAACGTCCTCCAGATCCCGAGAGATACATTCATGCCGGTTTATACAAGCAATATCACCGGAAAATTCAACAGT
>JBGVIW010000087.1:0-4423 GCA_045128995.1 Ruminococcus sp. | reverse complement strand
TTTGGGCGACAGATCTGTAACATTCCATGTCTCTGCAAATCCTAATACTCAAATTAATACCGGCTGGGGCTACTGGGATCCGAACTACGTCAAGGACGATGGAACGACGGGAAAATGGATCCAGTTGTCGCTAGGAAAAACTTCACTCAATGAAAACGGCGAAACTACTATTACCGTAGACATTCCTACCGATGTGAGACGTGTAGCTTTCCAGATATACGACTATATGGATGGTTCAACTTCTCTCGATAAGAATGATGTTGAACTTGTAAAAGTAATTACTCAGTAAATAATTAATATTACGTCAGGAGAATTATCATGAATATATTATCAGTAGCTGATTTTCAGAAAAGAATCAAACGCATCCTGATCACTCAGGAAGAAATCTCAGATGCAATTTCACGTACAGCTAAACAAATCGACGCCATTTATGACGGACGTCCTATCCTCCTCGTGAGCATACTTAAAGGTGCTTTTGTATTTATGGCGGATATTTGCAGAGCCGTTACTGTGCCGTGTGAGATCGGGTTCATGGCAGCTAAAAGCTATTACAGCGGAACGGTATCTGCTGGTGCGGTTAAAATCACTATGGATCTCGAACAGGATATCCAGAACTATCATGTAGTTATCATTGAAGATATTATCGATACCGGAAGAACCTTGAGAGATGTTGTGAATCTTCTTAAAGGAAGAGATCCTCTGTCGCTGCACGTTGTTACGCTTCTGGACAAGCCGTCTCGCAGAAAAGTCGATTTTGAAGCCGATATCACGCTTTTCACGATCCCAGATCTGTTTGTGATAGGCTATGGTCTTGACTGCGGTGAATATTTTAGAAATCTGCCATATATTGCTGAATTTGATGAGGAGTGTGAATAATATGTTTGAAAAAATATTCAAATTAAAAAGCAATAATACCAACATAAAAACTGAGCTTACTGCTGGACTTACTACGTTCATGACGATGGCGTACATCCTCGCAGTAAATCCCAGCATCCTCAGCGATGCAGGAATGGATCCAACAGCTGTACTTCTGGCTACATGCCTCGCCTCCTTTATAGGCACTGCCTGCATGGCTTTCATGGCAAATATGCCGTTTGCATTATCAGCCGGAATGGGACTTAATGCTTTTATGGCGTATACCGTCGTCCAGGGCTTTGGGTATCCGTGGCAGGTCGCGCTGCTCGCTGTTTTCATTGAGGGAATAATTTTTATTCTCCTTTCGCTTACAAAAGTCAGGGAATCTATCTTCAATGCTATTCCCCTTTCCCTGAAACACGGCGTTTCAGTCGGCATAGGTCTGTTTATCGCTTTTATCGGACTCCAGAACGCTGGACTGTCCGTAGCTAATTCCTCAACTCTTGTGTCTATAGTAAGTTTTACAGACAACTTCTCAACATCCGGTATCTGTGCTCTTCTAGCACTCATTGGTACGGCTGCTACTGCTATTCTGTATATCAAGAAAGTTAAAGGCTCGATACTGATCGGTATTCTCGCAACTTGGATCCTCGGAATCATCTGCCAGCTGACAGGAATCTATACCGTAGATCCCGAGGCAGGATATTTCTCGCTTCTTCCTTCTTTCGAGATAACTGATTTCTCAAAGCTCGGCGAGACTTTTGGTCAGTGCTTCAATGTAGATTTTGATAAGGTCGGAATATTCAACTTCGTTGTAATAATATTCTCCTTCCTCTTCGTTGATCTTTTTGACACACTCGGCACACTTATCGGTGTAAGTGCAAAGGCTGATATGCTTGATGAGGATGGAAAGCTCCCGAAGATCAAGCCTGCGCTTATGGCTGACGCAGTTGCAACTACTGCCGGAGCTGTACTTGGCACTTCAACCACCACTACCTTTGTAGAATCCTCTGCCGGAGTTGCAGCTGGCGGAAGAACCGGACTTACTGCCTTCACAACAGCTATTCTCTTCCTGCTTTCCATGTTCTTTGCACCGATCTTCACTGCAATTCCTTCATTCGCAACAGCACCGGCGCTTATCATCGTTGGATTCCTGATGTTCAGCAACATCACTCAGATCAAATTCAGTGAGGACAACTATACATCCGCTATTCCTGCATATCTCTGCATTATATCCATGCCGTTGTTCTACAGTATTTCCGAGGGAATCTCCATCGGTGTTATCTCTTATGTTATCATCAATCTAATCTGCAAAAAGCATAAGGATATCAGCCCGATCCTCTATATCCTTGCAGTTCTCTTTATTCTCAAATATATTTTCCTTTAATAACAAATCCGCTTCCATCTTTTGGCAGCGGATCTTTTTTATTGCAAAACCAAAGCCGGCTCGAATTGATCCAGCCGGCTTTGGTTTTATTTATTTGTCCCTTTATTGGCATTTGGAAATTATCAGTCGTGACATACCACGATGATCTCGCTTACTTTAAGCAATGTTTCCGCATATCCGCAGTTGAATCCGATACGTACATCTGAACAGCTCTCATCAGCAGTAAATGTGACCGTGACGATTTCTGGTTCTGTTCCGAATTCCGGGAAAACGTTTGAATAATTCAGATAATCCGGGAAATTCTGCTGGATCTTCGCTTTAAGCGAAGCTGCAACGGTAGATTCAATAGTGAACGAATAGGTATACGTCTTTCCGGCTTCAAGAGATAATCCACCATAATACGCCTGCATATCATATGTATTATCAGGAAGTGAAGTTACATCAAATGTGAATGCGGTTGCCGAATCAGAAGTAAATGACGATGCACCTGAGGAGCTGTAGGATCTCCAGTTTGCCTGATTATTGATGAGATTCACCTGCTCTGTCAGAGTAACGTTTCTTACAGTATACTCCCCTGCTGTGCCTGCATAGTTGAAATACAGGAACCAGTCGTTACCTGTAACATCATCCATTGTAAATACATATGTAAATTTCTGGAATTCATTCGTCAGCATAGGTGCTCCATACCAGCATCCGATATACTCGGAATTATATTTATGCATAAGACCAGTTGTCATCTCAGCGGGAACTGAACACTTTGCTTCAAATGTAAGCAAATACGTTTTTCCTTGCTCAAGGTAAATACCCTTTGCCTGTGACTGAACATCCCATGGCAATGAACCGGCGGATGTCGTCTTGCAGGTGAATGACTTGTCGGACATATCATAGGAGAAATTTCCCGAACCATAATATGTCCAGTTATAAACATCAGGGATCAGATTTTCTTTTTTCTGAGTGCCTTGATTCACGCCGAACGGCTTGCAGAATTTCTCAAGATAATCCTTTGCGTAGGACGGACGATTGCGGAAGAACTCACGGAAAAGATTGATCCGGTTATCGTAATCATCAGCTGACCACTGTCCGCCGAAACGCAGGAAGCTTGCTTTTGTAACTTCTCTGTAGGCATTTGAGTACTCTGTAATTTTTGTATCGACAGTACTCGGATCGAATGTAGTGTCTATGATGTCGATATAATTGTCATAGAACATCTGAGCAAATTCAGAATTGTTCATGAGATTCTTCAGAACTGCGGCAAAATTATATGCCATCAGTGCATAACCCGACTTTACATTAAGTGAATCATAGTAATACATATTCACTTCATTACCCCAGATTCCAGCTGTCTGGTCGAGGTCATAGAATATAAACCGCCATTTACCGTCAGCCTCGGGAACTGTGGTATCAACGATCTCCGAACGCCACGCCTGCCAGTTATTAGTGTACTTCTTTTCCATCCAGTCGGAATTATTGAGATATGTCTCTACAGTGACGTAATCCATGAAAGACTGGATATCAACTGCATCAGCAAACCTCTGATAGTTCGCATCAACCGACATATCTGCTTCATACGCCCATTCCATTAACTCACGGAACTCAGCTAAACTGCTGTCAAGACCATCTTCAACTGCTCCGTTCTTAAGGACAGTCACATCGTCCTTATTGAGTCCATAATGCGACTCGATATAATCTCCGTCAGCCTTTTCTCGAAGCATATAGAAGCCCCAGAATTCTCCGTCAATGAAGAGTACACAAGGCTCAGCCGCCATCGTATCAACTGAAAGATCGGATGCGATATCCTGAATAAATGCATCACGGAAGTGGAGAACTTCATTGTCATTTCCGCCGTTCCAGATAGTTACCTTATCAAAACGGTCAATTATTTCGCCATTGATATCTGTAAGATCCCCGAAGACATTGTATTTGATCTTAGAATCGCCATACTCGCTTCGAGCATATAAACGGAAGCTCTTCTGACGCATTGCTCTTGTCCAGTTTCCGGAAATTCTCGCTCCCATATCAGCAGTATAGACGATCTCGCCGTTTTCGTAGATCTGGATATTCACTGGGAACTCTGATGCTCTGCCGTCCTTGTTATAGTTCGTCGGGTTATTGACATCGCCTGCATCGTAATCTACAAACTCAGGACTATTCAGCCACTCATAGAAGCCTGAGCCTATCATA
>JBGVIW010000086.1:0-7597 GCA_045128995.1 Ruminococcus sp. | reverse complement strand
AGAGTATATTGTTCAATTTAGCTCTAGCTTCTATTGAAATGTCAGAGGAAAAATGTTCGCGTAATCCTGCTTACTATGTCGAATGTAGAGAGATCACAAAATCAACTCCATTGAGGGAATTGAAGGATTTTGTAGCTATTGACACAGAGACTACAGGACTTAAAGCTGAAGGAAATGAAATCATTCAGCTTTCAGCTGTCAAATTTATTGGTTTTGAGCCAATAGAACGTTTTTCGACCTACATAAAACCTAACAAGCCTATTCCGAAAGAAGCTACAGAAATCAATCATATCACAGACGAAATGGTTGCCGATGCGCCTAGTTTCTATCAGATTATCAATAGCTTCGAATCGTTTATTGGTAACCTTCCTGTAGTCGCTCATAACGCTCCGTTTGACGTCAAACACCTGTATGCTAATGGTATGACTTCCATCGAAGATAAGATTGTGTATGATACTTTGACGCTAAGCAAAAAGGTTATTAAAAACGCCGAGAGTTATAAACTTCGTGATGTTTGTGCTGAACTCTGTATTGTGTTTAAAGATGCTCACAACTCAGATTACGATAGCCTTGCTGTTGGTATGCTTTACAGTCGACTTGTAGCCAAGCTCCGCAACCTCACGATTGAAGAATTGATAGAAATTGTATGTTGAGTTTTACCAGTACAATTCTTAACGCTGCCGATTTCTGTTAAAATTTCAATTTCACCGCCCTTCGGGGTAACGTTTGTTGTTCCCTGTAGCTTTATAATACCACTAATGTTACCTATTGTCAAGGGATTTCAGATAACATTAGTGGTCTTAAAAGCTTTTTCGTATAAATAAACAAATACGACTGCTTCCTTTTATTGAAATTCCACAAAAGTCATCAATTCTTATAATGTACTATTGATTTTGGATAACAAATGTGGTAAAATGAAGTAAAGGAGGT
Source organism: Ruminococcus sp. (assembly GCA_045128995.1). Taxonomy (GTDB): domain Bacteria; phylum Bacillota; class Clostridia; order Oscillospirales; family Ruminococcaceae; genus Ruminococcus. Next base: position 6,667 of record JBGVIW010000086.1, on the reverse strand, counting down.
GTATCATGACAACAAAGGAAATACTTAAATATCTCAGAAAAAGAAGAAATCTTTCTGCTCAACAAGTTGCTGATGGATGTGAGATGTCACTTGGCGTTTACAAAAAGTACGAATCCGGCGAACGTGGCGTAGGGACTCCTGCACTCATTAAACTCGCCGACTTCTACGGCGTAACCACAGACTACCTGCTCGGGCGAAGCAACGAGAAGCCCGAGCCGCTTGCACAGCTTGCCAGCGAATTTAATATGTCGGCACTCGAGGAGAAGATCCTCAAAAACTATCTCGCTCTCGATGAGAAGATGCGTGGCGACTTAACAGACTTCCTGCAAAAAGCGGTTATGGAGGTTAAGGCGGAATCTATCCAGCATAGTCAGATTGATTTAGTCTCTGAGAAGGCAATTGCCCGAAGCAGTGACGGTGACTTCAAGCCAGCTCCGACTGATGAACAGTTCGAGAGCTTCTCTGTCCCAGCAGACTCCGATATAGATGGTTAATTCTGGGACTTTTCCTTCCATAATCTTTGCAATGACAAAAACACCTCCGGCTACTACAATAGTAGTCGGAGGTGTTTTATTTGTATAACTATGATATTTACAAACACGCTCGAGATATCTCATGGCAATTTCTTATTGATAGCCAAGTCTCAGAGCTGCCGCTGAAGCTGACAGAAATATGCCGAAAGAATGGCTATAACCTGCTCCTCGACAAGAAGTCGGTGTATTTGACTGATAAAGACCGAGGAGTGACTTTTCAGAGGGACGGAGAGTGGCAGATTATCCTTAATGCCTTTGACAGCGTTCCGGTTCGACGGTATACTATCGCTCATGAGATAGGACATATTTATATGGGACACACTATGCACAACGATAAATATGGGCGTTCGTTCGGTGTGCTGCGTACGCCTAAAACTCCTGAAGAGTATCAGGCGGAACGGTTTGCAATTGATATACTAGCCCCTGCGTGTGTGCTATGGGGATTAGATCTGCATACCGCTGAGGAGATTGCTAGGGCTTGTAACATCTCTGTGCAGTCAGCTGCATTCCGGGCGGAACGGATGGAAATTCTTTACCGACGCAATAAGTTTCTGACCCATCCGCTGGAAAGGAAGGTGTTTGAACAGTTTGCTAGTTTTTTATAATTTACGGAGCAATAAACTGTTGTGGTCATAATATACAAATTGAATACAGAAATTTGTGCAAGTTTTTCTCAGAAACTTCTTGACAATACGTGCAATACGTGTTATAATATAATTACAGAAAGGAGGAACGGAAAATGCCGATGACTTCAAAGCAAATGATAAAATTTCTGAAACAAAACGGTTTCATAGAAATCAGGCAAAGAGGTTCTCATAAATTTCTCGAGAACCCAATAACTAAAAAGCAAACTACCGTTCCAATGCACTGTAAAGACCTTTCAAAAGGACTTGAACAGCAGATACTCAAAGATGCAGGACTTAAATAGTCCTGCTGAGTATCTCATATAATAGATCAGGAGGTTATGTTATGAAAACACTTTACCATTATCCCGCCGTACTTCAGAAAGAAGAAATAGGATATTCTGTACGGATCGCAGATATATCCGGCTGTAATTCTTATGGCGAGACTATATCCGAAGCGCTTGAAATGATAAAGGAAGCTTTAGGGCTTTGCCTTGAGGTCGCTATGGAGAGAGGAGAAGCTATCCCCGAGCCGTCAAAGCCCGAAGATATTGCGCTTGATGCTGGACAGTTTGTTGCAATAGTAGATTTTAACTGGCTGGAATATCAGAAAAAGTACTGTTCAAAAGCTGTCAAAAAAACTCTTACGATCCCGATGTACCTCAATGAGCTTGCCGAAAAAGAGCATATCAATTTTTCATCCGTTCTGCGCGAAGCACTTGAGCGCCGTTTGAATATCAGTTAATCATCACCGCCTGGTAAGAATGCCAGGCGGATTTATTTTATAAAGATTATTTTGAATTATCGAAGTCTATTAGCTTGACAAATGATTGGCATAGTGTATTTCGCTAAATTAATATGTCAAATTTTGTAAACTATGTAAATTGAAACAAGTCTTTCTGTGTGGTAAAATTATATTATAAACTATATTTAGGAGGAGTCTTGTATGAAAAAACTCATATCATTATTATGCATATTTTCAATGCTCGGCGTAGTATCGTGCAGTGATTCGGACGGAAAATCAACCGCCCCGGAAAGCAACGTTGAAGACTCTACAGAAAAGACTACCGTTGAAGCTACTGAACCAGAGTCGCAGACTGAGGCTTCGCAAGAAGTCGATTTTGAACAATTCACAATCACTGTTCCAGCGGAATGGGTAGTAAAAGAGTCATCTGAAGGTTGCGTTTTCGAGTTTGACGATTCTTATATAGCTATGATAAAGTCTGACATTGATACAAGCAAGGAAGAATACATCGAATCCACACTCAATATGTTGGAGTTTGGATATGACAATGTAGAGACTTTTGATCACTATAACTTTCCTTTGTTTTACGGTGAACTTGCAAGCTCTTTCTCGTATTATTTACTTATAGAATCTACAGAGTTTAGATTTACAGGTAGTCTGCAAAACAAAGAAATTGTTTTTGATATAATCGTCAATCAGGTCAATAAGCAAGTTGAACACGAAGTTACAGATCCGCCCGCCGAACCATCTACCGAATCACCCGCTGAAGCGATAACCCAAAATGATTATTTAAAAAATGACCCCGTAATTGAATTTACTCATTTTACCATATCATTAATAGGCGAATGGTCTGTTTTTGATTCGTCTGATGATGTGTGTATGTTTTTTTCGGATAATCTGTCTATATTGGTAACAGAAAAGGTGCCTGAATGTGATGCGAATGAATGGGTTGACGTTATGATGGGCATGACACCGTACGGACTCGAAAACCCCGTCGAATATAAAAACTGTATTTTTCCTTTGATTTACGGAGAAATCGATGCTACACCTTGTTATTTCTTCCTTATCGGCGAAACAGAATATCAGGTGTGCTGCAATTTTGAAAGCAAAGAATTTGTTTTTGACCTTATTTCCAACCAGATCAATAACCAGCTCACAAATGCAAATGGTGGTACATCACCAACCGATAAATCTTCTGATTCTTCTACAAGTTTAGAATTTACTTTCGAGGGTATGTACAAGATCGGCACTGATTTACCAGCTGGGGAGTATATGTTGTTTGCTGACGATGATATGGCGTATTTATGTGTATCGTCTGATGCGAATCAGGCCGATATCATTTATAACAGTATTTTTGAAAACAACCTGATTGCGACATTCTGTGACGGAGAGTATGTTGAATTATCTGATTGCTTTGCGGCGCCGATGGAGGCTGTACCGGATGATATTACAAACTTGATCAGCGAATACATCGACACTGGAGCCATGTATAAGGTTGGTGTAAATTTGCCGAGCAGGGAGTATAAACTGGAAGCAACACCCGGCGAATCAGCGTATTACTGTGTTTATAGTGATTCCAGACACGACGATATAGTAACTAACGATATCTTTGATAATTCGACATACGTCAGCGTCGCTGATGGTCAGTACTTGTTGCTCAACGATTGCAGGATTGTTGAATAAATTTTAGTAGGTGATCGTATGCCCCGCATAAAAAACAAAGCCCGCACGGATGGCAGGCTCCAGTCAAAAGTGTATATAGGTACTGTAGACGGTAAAGCAAAGTACAAGTACGTCTATGCCGATACGCAGAAGGAACTTGAGACGAAAGTCCTTGAAGTGAAGCTTCAGCTTGGAAAAGGTCTGGATCTGACTGCCCAGCGTGATACATTTGGCGAATGGACAAAGAGATGGCTTAAGCTGAAGAAAACAGAGATTTCAGATAAAAAATATAGAACTTATGAAGCTAAAGAAAAATATCTCGAACATCTATACTTTTGTCCTGTATCAAAAATCCGTACTCAGGATATACAGGATGTTATTATAGATAACAGTCATCTTGCTGATTATACTCTTAAGCAAATCAAAGGGATGTGCTCGCAGGTCTTACAGCTTGCTGTTGATAATCGTGTAATCGACTATAATCCGGCGAAAGCGGTCAAAATCCCCAAAAACATCGCAGAGCCTAATAGTCGACGTGCGCTCACACAAGAGGAACAACAATGGATCATCGACACCCCGCACCGTGCACAGACCGCTGCTATGATCATGATGTACGCTGGACTAAGGCGTGGAGAGCTTATTCCGCTGTTATGGACTGACATAGATCTCGATTCTGGCACGATCGCTGTCAGTAAATCGGTGGAATCCGTAGATGGTGAACTCCGCATAAAACAGAGTACGAAATCAAAAGCAGGAGAAAGATTAGTGTTCATTCCTCGAAAGCTCATTGATTATCTAAAGAACGTAGACCATGGAACAAGTCTTTATGTGTGCCCATCTGCTAAAGGCAGTATGATGACAGATAATGCGTGGAAGCGATTATGGGACAGTTATATTTCTGAACTCAATTTTAAGTATGGTGATTTTTCAAAGGTGATAACCACTGGTGAGGATGGCAGACTCGAACCATTTAGAAAGCCAAAGAGCCGTTTTGCTCCGGTCAGTATCCCGATTGTCATCCCACGCTTCACAGCTCACTGGCTCAGGCATACTTACATCACTATGCTTTACTTTGCCGGAGTCGATGTCCTCACCGCCAAAGAACAAGCCGGGCATAGCGATATTAACACCACTCTTGCGATATACACTCATCTCGATCAAAAGCACAAGCAAAGACAGCTCAGTAAGCTTGATTCATACCTTGATGGATGTCAAATGGGTGTCAGCGAAAATGATAAACAACGAAATATAGGGTAAAAAGCGCAATTTTATCACGCCTTGGTAAGGCGTAGGTCGTCGGTTCAAGTCCGATCATCAGCTCCATAACGGATATCACAAAAGTGGTATCCGTTTTTTATTTATCCGGCTGAAAGTTTTTTGAAATCTGCAACCTCCTGTAAGGACAGCCCTGTGGCTGTCCTCAGTCTCAAATTGGCATTAATGGGCTAGTTCGTGCGAGCGCAAGGATCACCCCTACAGGAACCCACGATATTACGACAAATTACGGACGGATGATATGTTCTGCATCGAAGCTTTCTGCACGAATCATCACCTCACCCAAAAGCGACTTCCCTGAGCTGGATCTCGCCCGAGCCTTCGTATCTCAGGCAGAGCGCCGACACTTCCTGAACAGGAGCGATCTCTCCGAAGAAATCAGTCCACTCGCCGCACGCTGATACAGCTATCACGCCGATTATATTACCGTCGTCGAGACTGTCGCTTATGACAAATCTTCCCTCGCCGGAACATTTCACATTGACCCCGAGCCGGGATCCTGCACCGAAGCGGAAAAACTTATACACTACCGCCGTACCGTCCTTGATTTCGGCAATAAATCTATCCTCGCCGGAGTGGCTGACGTTTGGAAAACTCGAGGAATAGCAGCTGTTCGAGCCATGCGGCATACTGCCGTTAGTGATATTGCAGGCGATAACAGCCGGATATCTTCCCTCAGCTCTGAGCGCACCGCCATTCAGACCGCAAGAGGTTATCTCGACCTGAGGAATACTTCCATCGGGAAGTATCTCGATCCTCTCAGCGCACGCCTGACGGCTGTAGTCCGATTTATGCGTGAGACGATGGTAGAAAACATACCACTGACCATTTATCTCGATGATACTACCGTGAGTAGTACCAGTCATATTTAGCCTATCCTCAGGTTTTCTTCCGTTAAAGCCGATGTCGCCGTTCGAGACGATAGTTCCGCCGAAGCGGAAATCCCTGTCGGGGAATTTACTTTTCGCATAGCAAAGCTCATGGTTCAGCCACGAGGAATAGACAAAATAGTACATCTCCCCCACCTTTCGCATCGAGCAAGCCTCAAAGAACGGATGCTCCTCGAAGTCAGTACCTCTTGTTCTGTAGGGGATTATGTGAACTGGCTGAGTTTTTACCGTAAGCATATCGTCCTCGAGCACGAGACTGCAAGCTCCCATAACACTTTCAGGAGTACCAAGTATCTCCTCACGGGACTTATTGAACATCGTCATCTCCTGCTGGATAAGCTCCTCATTGCTGAAAAAATCATCATCCTCCTCAAAAGGATACTGAGTGCCGTAATAGAGGCGGATAGTACCGTTATCATTAATAACAGCCGGATCAAAGCAGACGTACCTGAGCATAGGCGATCCGTCGGGATTCTTCACATATCCAAGAAACTCGAACTTTCCAGCCGGAGTATCGCACACAGCAACGCTCACCGGCCCGAAATATCCGCCATGACCATCCCTTCCGGACATACAGTAGTAGAGATAGTACCTGCCGTCGTTACCCTGAACGCAGTCGGGGGCATACATAAACTTGCGGTCAGACTGATGATAGATCGGATCCTGCTCAGCACGGTATATCACACCCTCGCACCGCCAGTCAGAAAGATCCTCCACCGGTGCAGAATAGACCGTATAATCGAGCATACAAAACGTCTCGCCGCCTTCCTTGTCGTGAGAACCATATAAATATACCCTGTCCCCGAAAACGTGCGGCTCACCATCGGGAATGCACTCATATATCGGAAGAAAGGGATTATAGACCTGTTTTTTCATAAAATATCCTCCTGAAAATTTATTATTCACATTATACCACATCTCTGAGAAAATTTCAATAAT
>JBGVIW010000085.1:0-4963 GCA_045128995.1 Ruminococcus sp. | reverse complement strand
TCACGGTCATCACCGTATCTTCCACCATGCCGATGCTACCGGAGCTGAGATCGCTTCTAAGCTCCTTATGCGTGTTAAGGAGCTGGAAAATGTCGATATCCTCGAGAATACACTCGTTTGCAGCGTAAAGAAAACCTCCACCGGCTACTCTGCATTTACTCTAAGGGACGGCGAATACAGTACATACAACTGTCACTTCATGATCCTCGCAACAGGTGGAATCGGACGTGTGTACGAATTCACGACAAACTCTGCTATCGCTACCGGCGACGGAATCTGCTTTGCATACGAGATGGGCGCAAAGATCAAGAACCTCAGCTACGTTCAGTTCCATCCCACTGCCTTCAATAACCGCCACACTAGAGAATGCTTCCTTATTTCTGAAGCAGTAAGAGGCGAGGGTGCATATCTGCTGAACTGCCACGGCGAGAGGTTCATGCATAACTACGATAACCGCCTTGAGCTTGCGCCGAGAGATGTTGTTTCACATTCAATAATCCTCGAGGCAAGAAAACAAAACTCCACGGAATTCTACCTTGACATCAGCTATAAGGACAGCGGCTTCCTTAAAAAGCGCTTCCCGATGATCTATGAAAAGCTCCTCGAGCAGGGATATGACCTGACCAAAGGCAGAGTGCCGATCTTCCCGTGCCAGCATTATCTGATGGGCGGAATCGATGTCGACAGCAACAGCGAGACTTCGCTTCCAAATCTCTATGCCGCAGGCGAATGCTCACATACCGGAGTCCACGGAAGCAACCGTCTTGCAAGCAATTCTCTCCTCGAGGCACTCGTGTTCTCACGCCATGCCGCAGAGAATATCGCTTCAAAGCTCGACAGCTGCCCCGATACCTTCGAGGAGGCTCAGTTCACTGAAAATCCCGGAAGCGACTGTATCCCTCACGGCGTTCGTACTGAAACACGCCGCATAATGCAGAACAGCCACTTCGTTATCCCAGATAAGAAATCTGCTGCCGAGGGCTTTAAAAGAGTCGAGGAAATGCGCAGCGATCTTCTCAACGGCGGCTACTATGTCGATACCGACTACGTCGAGGCGAAATCTCTCGTGACCGTGGCGTATATTATACTTAAAGATGTAATTCAGTAAACGAAAGGAATTTGAAATATGAAACTTCTTCAGTGCTATATTGACAATATCATCAACACTGCCCTCATGGAGGATATCAACTATATCGACGCTGCGGCGGATAATCTCATTCCTCCGGAGCATAAAAGTACGGCTTATTACGTTGCTAAGGACAGCGGCGTTCTCTGCGGAATCGACGTTGCAAAGCGTGTATTTGAGCTTGTCGGCGGAGATGTTGACTTCCGCATCCTCATAAACGACGGCGCAAAGGTGAACAAGGGCGATATCATTGCCGAGATGGAGGGAAGTACACTCACGCTCCTCAAGGGCGAGCGCACTGCGCTTAATCTTCTCCAGCATATGTCCGGTATCGCTACAGCTACAAACAAGTGCGCTGAGCTTGTAAAGGGAACTAATGCTCATGTTACTGACACGAGAAAAACTCTTCCGGGACTTCGTGCACTCCAGAAATATGCGGTGACAGTCGGCGGAGGTAAGAACCATCGCTTTAATCTCTCCGATGCCGCAATGCTTAAGGATAACCATATCGACGCCTACGGCGGAATTACTCAGTCAGTCAATGCGCTGCGTGAGAAGATCGGTCATACCGTAAAGGTCGAGGTAGAGGTGAGAACTCTCGATGAGCTGAGGGAAGCCCTCAGCGTGAACTGCGAGATCATCATGCTCGATAATATGAGCTGTGACGAGATGCGTGAGGCTGTTGAGATCACTGCCGGAAAGGCACTCCTCGAGGCTTCGGGAAATGTAACAGCTGAGAATATCCGTGCTGTAGCTGAAACAGGCGTGGATATAATCTCCCTCGGAGCGCTTACTCACTCGGTAAAATGCTTCGATATCTCAATGAAGATAAAGAGCAAGTAAAATAGGCAATTTCACACTGTGCCGGATGCTTCAGATGCATCCGGCGCTTTTATTTTTTATCTTTACCCTGCGAAAAAAATGGCGGGACTTCCTCTCGGGAAAGCGTGTCATGGCGCATATCGCAGTACACGCCCTCACGGCGCAGAGAAGATCAGTCTCATGATCATATTTTAAACCGCAGCGGAAGATATCGAGTGCCTCGTCAAGTGTGCAGAGCGGCATCCGCATTGATTTTTTCAGCAGAGAGTGAAAATTTCTGACGGCGAAGCTGTTGAGTCTGCGTTCGTAGAGAAGATGCTCCCTGATGCTGCCGATGTTGCGCCCCTGATGCACAGAACAGCAGAAATCTGTTGCATAATGCGCCATTTTTCCAAGCTCAAGATAGGCAGTGAGCGAGGAATGGTCGGCAAATCTTGAGATATGCCTTGCGACATATTTTCCGGAGTGACAGTAAAAATGCGGATGAGTAAGCTGAGTAAGCGTCAGATCCGGAATGAGCGAGCCGATGCAGAATATTGCCCGCCTGATGCCCGTTATGCCGCATCGCCGTGATGCAAGATCTGCGACGAGAAAGTGAGTGCGTAATTTCATAAAAATTCTCCTTAATCCTGAAATTCTCCGAAGGATATTTTTTGCAGAAAGTGGAGGGTTATTCATAAAGCTGAAAAATACAGTATCAAACCAGCGGCAGCGGCATATAATATTGTATCACGGCGTGCCGTATGCCGGAAAGCGGCGGAGACTACTATGTGCGGAATAGCAGGAGCAGTCAGCTTTGTGAATGATATGCGTGAGGATATGAAGGCATATGAGCTGATGCAGAGATCTCTGCTCAGGAGAGGTCCCGACCAGAGAGGTATAATACTTAAAAGAGAAGCGGCACTTATCCATACAAGGCTGGCGGTGATAGACATCTCCGGCGGCAGACAGCCTATGACCTGTACCGACGGAGACGGAGAGTATACTATTATATATAACGGAGAGCTTTACAATACCGATGAGGTACGGCGTGAGCTGGAGGAGGAGTACGAGTTTGCCACACGCTCGGACACAGAGGTCGTTCTGCGGAGCTTCATGAAATGGGGTGCGGAGTGTGTTGAAAAGTTCAACGGAATCTTTGCGTTTGCAGTCTATGACGACAAGCGGCGAAGGCTATTTCTTGCTCGGGACAGGATCGGCGTGAAGCCGCTGTTTTATTACAGGGCAAAGGATTCGCTCATTTTTGCATCAGAGATACCTGCGCTTCTTGAGCATCCGGAGGTACCGCATGAGATCGATGCGCAGTCGGCAGCGGAGCTGATACTCATGGCGCCGGGAAGAACTCCCGGATGCGGCGTGATAAAGGGAATCGAGGAGGTAAAGCCCGGCTGGTGCGGATTCTATACTGAGGATGGACTGAAGCTGTGGGAATACTGGCGGCTGAGGGCTTATGAACTGAATGAAACCTTTGAGCAGACTGCCGAGCACGTACGTGAGCTTGTTCTGGATTCGATACGCCGCCAGCTGGTTTCGGATGTTCCGGTGTGTACGTTTTTGTCAGGAGGACTTGACTCGAGCCTGATATCATCGGTTGCGGCGTCGGAGCTGAAAAAACAGGGAAAACGACTGAATACATTTTCGGTGGATTACCTCGACAACAGCAAATACTTCCAGAAGAGCCATTTCCAGCCGAACAGTGACCCTGAGTATATCAACTGCATGACGGAATATCTCGGTACGGAGCATCACTGGACGGTAGTCGATACTCCGGAGCTGGTGGATGCGCTTGAGGAGGCAGTGTATGCAAGAGGACTGCCGGGCATGGCGGATGTGGATGCTTCACTGCTGCTGTTTTGCCGTGAGATAAAGAAATACGGAACAGTTGCGCTTTCGGGAGAGTGTGCTGACGAGCTGTTCGGAGGATATCCATGGTATCGTGACAAGGACATCCGGATGAAAGATGGATTCCCATGGGCGCAGAGTACGGCATACCGGAAAAAATTCCTGTGCGGCGAATATGCAGCTCAGATAAATGCCGAGGAGTATGTATACAACGCATACCGCCGGACGGCGGATTATGCAATGAAGCTCGAAAGCGATAATGAAACTGATGCACGTATGCGGGAAATGACACAGCTGAATTTCAGCTGGTTCATGCAGACTCTCCTCGACCGCAAGGACAGGATGAGTATGTACAGCGGACTCGAGGTGAGAGTGCCGTTCTGCGACTACCGGATAGCGGAGTATTTATATAATGTAAAGTGGGAGTACAAGGACTATCAGGGCAGAGAGAAGGGTTTGCTGCGTGAAGCGATGAAGGAATGGCTGCCGGAGAAGGTGCTCCACCGGAAAAAGAGTCCCTATCCAAAAACGCATAACCCGAATTTCCTCGAGGCAGTGACGGCAAAGCTCTCGGAGATAGTAAAATCCGGCGGCAGGCTGACTGAGCTTGTGCGTCGGGAGGAGCTTGAAAGGCTGCTTCGCCATGAGGAAAAAGTCCAGTGGTATGGTCAGCTCATGAACCTGCCCCAGACAATAGCGTTCTTCATCCAGCTTCACTACTGGCTGGAGAGGTATAAAATAGAATTAAAGTGATTAAGAGCAGGGCGAATGCCCTGCTTTTTGTTGAAAAAGCCTCCATTTGGTGAATTTCCACAAAACCCTGTTGAAAACTCTGGACAATCTTCGGCTTGACAAAGGAGAAAAAGAGTGATATAATAATAAAGCTGTCGACGGAGAGCACTGAAAGAGTAAGCCGATGGGAATCGCGTTGGTAGGTGAAGGAAGAAGATAGCGAAAGAAAAGAGGATATTTCATCTCGGAAAAAAGTTTTGAAAAAACTTCGAAAAAGGGGTTGACAAAACGAAAGAGATGTGATATAATATAAAAGTTGCCGACAAAAAAGCCGGTAACGAACATTCAAAAAGATTTGAAAAAACTTGAAAAAAGTACTTGACAAATCGAAAAGAATGTGATATAATAAATAAGCTGTCCTCGAGAGAGGCGAGCGAAAAA
>JBGVIW010000084.1:0-41344 GCA_045128995.1 Ruminococcus sp. | reverse complement strand
CCGGAAATGGCTGGGCTTGAGCTGAAAAATGCTGCTGTTATGCATAATAACGGCGTGAAGCTCGCTGTCTGCACTGACCATCCGGTGATACCGATCCAGTATCTGCCGCTCTCGGCTCAGGCTTCGGTAAAGGGCGGTCTTGATATGAGAGACGCTCTGCGTGCGATCACTATCGACGCCGCTGAGATACTCGGTATCGACGACGAAACCGGCTGCATCGCTGTTGGAAAAAATGCTGACCTCCAGCTCTACGAAATCAACGAAAATCCGCTCGATCTGCTCTCTGAGCCGTCTCTCGTCATCATCGACGGTGCGATCTGCGGATAACAGATAAGATAATCTGGTGATGTTATATTATGAAAAAATCTATTGCTTCGCTGTCCGCTGTTATTTGCATGGCGGCAGCTCTGTTTCCGTCAGGAGCTTCGCTCAACGCTTCGGCGGCTGAGTACTCCGGCGATAACTATACTATTACTTATTCAACCTCCGGAAATGAGGCTGCTATCACTGACTTCTCCGGAAGCGCTTCGGCTCTCATCATTCCGGAGACTATTAACGGATATTCCGTTACTTCAATTTCCAGCGAGGCGTTTGCTGACCTTGATTCAATTACGGATGTCACTATCCCTGACAGTGTGACAAGTATCGGATCAAAGGCTTTCTGGAACTGTTCCTCGCTTAAAACTGTTGCCATCGGCAGCGGTACTGCGCAGATCGGCGATTACGCCTTCTCTGCGTGCCCGAGGCTTTCTTCATTCTCTGTAAGCTCTGCTAACAGCTCATATTGCGCTGTCGGAGGTATGCTCCTCTCAGATGACGGAACAGAGCTTGTTGCCTATGCCGGTTCAAGCGATGCTGCTGTTCCAGAGGGTGTGAAAACTATCGGAAAGGGCGCTTTCTTCGGAAATACTGCGCTCGGTTCTGTAAAACTGCCGTCGGGACTTACCTCGATCGGAGATTATGCCTTCTCAGGCTGCTTCTCCCTCGAATCAGCTGCTATTCCGCTTACCGTAAAAACACTCGGCAAGGGAGCTTTTCTGAACTGCTCGGTACTCACCGAGGTAACCATCGGCGCAGGTGTTACGGAAATTCCCGACGAATGCTTCAGTTTGTGTGCCAGCCTTGAGGCGGTTACTATCTCCTCCTCTGTCACAAAAATCGGCAGCGAGGCTTTCTTCAGCTGTCCGCTGCTCGAGGGAATCTATATTCCCGGCAGCGTTAAGTCTATCGGCACTGATGCTGTCGGCTCTCACTACAGCATCCGAGGCGGCGTCAATATCATTTACGAAAACTTCTATATCAGCGGCGATAACGGCTCTGCTGCACAGAAATATGCCGCTTCAAACGGGCTTTATTTCATCGATTACGCCGATCCGCCGTATGGAGATGTCAATGCTGACGGCGCAGTAAATGCGCTCGACGCTTCTGAAGTACTCACTGAGTACGCAAGCATCGCTATCGGAAATCAGCCGTCCTTCAATTACTATCAGACTTTCGCTGCGGACTATAACTGCGACGGAAATACGGACGCTCTCGACGCTTCGCTGATACTCACTGAGTACGCCAATAATGCTACAGGTCAGAAATGATCCCGCTATTGCTTTTTTCGCTAAATCCCGACAGTTTTGTACACACAAATTTTATATTCAATCTTTTGTTTTTCTATTGACATAATGCGTCAAAAATAGTATTATTAAAGGTAATAAACTCTCGGTTTGCATCCGGGCGGTTTCTTCGACTATTTTGTTAAGGAGGAATTATTATGCTTACTGATATGAACAGCAAATTCCAGAAAGAAGGCCTGACTTTTGATGACGTGCTTCTCATCCCCGCTGAATCGGACGTTACTCCGAATATGATCAAGCTCGGCACAAGACTCGCAGGCAATGTAATGCTCAATACACCCATTATGACCGCTGCTATGGATACTGTTACTGACTCCCGCATGGCTATTGCTATCGCCAGAGAAGGCGGTATCGGCATCATTCACAAGAATATGTCCATCGAGCAGCAGGCTGAGGAGGTCGATAAGGTTAAACGCTCCGAAAACGGCGTTATCGTTAACCCCTTCTCCCTCACTGAGGATCATATCGTCGCTGATGCTGACGATCTTATGGGCAAGTATAAGATTTCCGGCGTTCCGATCGTTGACGGAAAGGGCAAGCTCGTTGGTATCATAACTAACAGAGATATGCGCTTCCTTACTGACTATAACGCAAGAATCTCTGAGGTTATGACTAAGGACAACCTTATCACTGCTCCTGTGGGCACTACTCTCGATCAGGCTCAGGAGATCCTCCGCTCACATAAAATCGAAAAGCTCCCTATCGTTGATGATGAGGGCTACCTCAAGGGACTTATTACTATCAAGGATATCGAAAAGACTGTTCAGTATCCTAATTCCGCTAGAGATGAAAAGGGCAGACTCCTCTGTGGCGCTGCTATCGGCGTGACTGCTAACGTTCTCGACAGAGCAAGAGCTCTTATCGAGGCTCAGGTCGATGTTCTCGTTCTCGACTCCGCTCACGGTCACAGCTCCAATATCATGAAGTGCCTCAAGATGGTTAAGGAGGCTTTCCCGCAGATTCCGGTTATCGCTGGAAATATCGCTACTGCTGAGGCTGCTGAGGCTCTTATCGCTGCCGGCGCTGACTGCCTTAAGGTCGGTATCGGCCCCGGATCTATCTGCACTACCCGTGTTGTTGCCGGTATCGGCGTTCCGCAGATCACTGCTGTTTATGATGTTGCCTGCGTCGCTCAGAAGTACAATATCCCCGTTATCGCTGACGGCGGTATCAAGTACTCAGGTGATATCGTTAAGGCTCTCGCTGCTGGCGCTAACGTTGTTATGCTCGGCTCTCTCCTCGCTGGATGTGCTGAGGCGCCTGGTGATACTGAGATCTATCAGGGACGTCAGTTCAAGGTTTACAGAGGTATGGGAAGTCTCGGCGCTATGGCTAACGGCTCCAAGGACAGATACTTCCAGGAAGGCGCTAAGAAGCTCGTTCCTGAGGGTGTTGAGGGTCGTGTTCCTTTCAAGGGCCCTGTTGCTGATACTATCTTCCAGCTCGTCGGCGGTATCCGCTCTGGTATGGGCTACTGCGGATGTCAGGATATCCCCACTCTCCACGAAAAGGCTAAGTTCATCAAGATCACCGGTGCAGGTCTTAAGGAAAGTCATCCCCACGATATCTATATCACTAAGGAAGCTCCTAACTATTCTACACAGATCTGATAGCTTCCTGCATTATCATAAACTTGATCGGGCGGAAGTTAATTTCCGCCCGATTCTATGATGGATCTGCTATTTTTTAGCATCGGGACAGTATCCCCCAAAAAAAGCGAGTTCGTAACCATCCTCGCTTAGGCTTTTTGCCTAAAATCAAAACTAAGGAGTAATTTAATATGAAAAGAAACAGAGTGCAGTTTATCTCACAGGGTGCGATAATTGCGGCGCTTTATGTTGCGCTTACACATTTCTCAAACATGGCTGGTCTTGCAAGCGGTGCTGTGCAGATACGGCTTGCTGAGGCTTTGACGATTCTGCCGGTATTCACTCCGGCTGCTATCCCAGGACTGTTCGTCGGCTGCCTTATCGCCAACCTCTCAACGGGATGCATCCCATGGGATATCGTCGGCGGAAGTATGGCAACTCTTATCGGTGCCGTCGGAACTTTTCTCCTGCGAAAACATCCGTATGCTGCGGTAACTCCGCCTATTCTGGCTAATATGATAATCGTCCCATTCGTTCTGGCGTACGCTTATCAGTTCAGCGGTACTATCCCTTACTTTATGCTCACTGTCGGCGCCGGAGAGATCATCTGCTGCGGTTTGCTAGGTATCCTGCTTCTGAAAGCCCTGCAAAAACAAGGCTCTCGTATTAAATGGGCTAAATAATATATTATGCAACAAAAAGGACTGCCTTAACGGTGGTACTCTTATGGGAACTTTTACGTATATTATTGAGGAAAACCCTTTTGAAAAAGGGTTTTCCTCAAACTCCTTTCCTAAAACTTTCGTATTAAATTTCCGCCTGACAGGGCGCACTGTAAGAAAAATTTAAATTTCTCATTTACTGAATTCAGTGTGCCCTGTCAGGCGGAAATTTGTATAAAAGTCTTTGGAAGGGGGCTCGGGGGAGAACCTTTCCTCAGAAAGGTTTCCCCCGATAACTACATATAAAGCTCCTACAAGAATACCACCGTTATTTCGGGCAGTCCTTTTTATTGCGGTTTTCTCGTTATTTATACCACACCATGATTTTTTATCAGGGAGTTTTGAAATTACCCGACCTTTACTGGTATCCTTCTGCAATCCGGACAGTATAATTCGCCGTCGTCATGCTGAAACAGAAAAGTTTCGCTCGAAGTTTTTCCGCAATCTGCACATTTATCCGTTTCTTCAAAGCATCCCACCGTACACAGCATAGCCACAGCCGCAAGGATTATTGCTACAAACCTTTTTTTCATATGCCACCTCCTGACAAAATATCTGCTATGAAAGAAATTGTTATTCAGCAGCCTTCACTCGGGACGTCGAGACGCCGTCCCCTACAAATTTAAGACTCTGCTTCAGTCTTTTCTTCGGCAGGTATTTCTTCTGATGCAGGCTTCTCTGGTGCAGTTTCCTCAGCGGATGGGATATCCTCCGTTACGGCAACCTCTGCCGCAGGTACTGCCACCGGCTCGGGCTGGAGGAAGAACTTACAGCTTCTGCCGGACTCCTGAAGCTTTTTTGCTGCAAAATCGTACATGAGGACTATTCCATATCCTGCAACGCCGATCATCATGATGAAGTATGGTATTGCATACTGGGATTTTGCCTCGGCAAGAAGATGATAGAGCACGCCGCCGAGTATCATGAGCGGAAGCGTTGCTGTGAGGAAGCGTCTGCTGCGCAGGCATCCCACGATTCCGGCAAGAGCTGCTGTAAATATCAGCAGTGAGTATACATCCATGTAGTCCTTCATAGTATCTTCGCCGTCACCGCACACCCATGCCGCAAGTGATCCCTTCTCCTCGTACTGGTAGCGCACCTTGTTGTTCCAGATGCTCTGGTAGGATGTCTCGTTCCACTGGGAGACGAACTTTCTGTAGAAGAAATCCTTTGCGTACTGGGGATTGTCGTTGAAATATTCAATGCGGGTGAGGATGTTCTCGATCGAATCCTCGCTTGCATCGGCAGCGTTGAAATTATTCACCTCAAAATTGGTGAGCGCCGGAACGTAGTTGTACCATCCTGGAGCGTTTCCTGCTTCGCTGAGTCCCATTGAGATCCACGATACGTAGGGGATAGAATCTCCAAGGTCAACTCCGCTGCGGCTCTCGTACATCGACTTTACTGCCGGTGAGCCTGAAAGGGTGAGGGCAACTGCTGCTGCCATGAATACGAGATCCTTGACAAATTTCTTGCGCTTGAAAAGCTTTACAAAGGCGATCGCCATCATTGCGATAAGGGCGATCATGTAGTTCGGCTTGAGGATAGATGCCATTGCGATAAGTACGGCTGAGATTATTCCATAGCGGAGCTTGTCTGTCTGAAAGTAGACGATCTCGAAATATACTGCCCAGAGCGCTATGCACAGTCCCGGGAAGATTCCGTAGAGGAAAGATGTGAGGATCAGCGGCTGTGCTGCAAATGCAAGCAGGAATACTGTCATGTGACGTACTCGCTCATCCTTGAAGAGGCGCTTGTTGATGAGGATGACGGCAATATATGCGCCGGCAAGCATTATTACGCTCACATACTGGAGGAATATGAAGTTCTCTACCTCTGCAAAGAGGCTGTAGCCTCTTATAAGTATTTCATTAAAGAACACGTATCCAAGCTGGTACGGAACATACTTGAAATAATTATTGTTCGCAAGATAATCGTAATCATCCATAGAGAACCTCCATGCGGCGTCGCTTACCATGAATGAGTCCTCGGACGGTGCAAGCATTGAGGAGTTTACCCATATTACGCCAAGCACGATCGTCCATGCCGCTATAAAGGCGATCTCTGCCCAGAGAGGGATCTTCTTGAGCAGCGGCATCACAAAAAAGCATACTGCAACTGATACTCCGAGAAGGATGATATTTGTAATCGGATTGTCGTTGTAATATGCTACCGTTTCAAGTCCTTCTCTCAGACGGTTGATTACGGTATCATAGCCCTGTCCCTCTGCTACGATCTCCATTCCTGTCGTATGCAGGATGCTCGACATCGTGAGTATCCCCATCACAAGAAGCATCAGAACACATATGACTATACGCCCGAATGATTCAAATTTGTTATCTGGCTCGTCATGTACTTCGAGCCGCTGTGTTGTTTTCACATCTATCCGACCTTTCACATAAAATTAATCCATTTTATTCTATCATATACTCTTAAAAAAGTCAACACCCGTCGCTTGGCGATGATTTAACATGGATTTAACATGAAATAAAACAGGATTTAATCATTGTAAATTATTTTTAAAAAAACTCCGGTATTCTTAATTCGCTCTTGACATTGTACCGTTTTGGTGTATAATTAATGTGGGGAAACTTGAGATGAACATAATCCGAATTTTAATTATGTTAAAAGGAGTTCTGAAATATGAATACGACAGAATTAATTATGAAGGTCATCGGACTAGTCGGCGGACTTGCACTATTCCTTTATGGTATGAACGTCATGTCCGAGGGTCTTGAAAAACTCGCCGGCGGTAAGCTTGAGGGAATCCTCAAAAAAATGACTTCAAACAAGCTTAAGGCGTTTTTACTCGGTATGGGTGTTACTTGTGTTATCCAGTCATCCTCGGCTGTTACTGTAATGCTCGTAGGTCTTGTAAACTCAGGAATCATGGTTCTTGGTCAGACTATCGGCGTCCTCATGGGTTCTAACGTCGGCACTACCATCACCTCATGGCTTCTCAGTACATCTGCAATCAGCGGCGACAGCTTCGCTATGAAGATGCTCAAGCCCGAGAATTTCTCGATGGTGATCGCTCTTATCGGTATCATCCTCATCATGTTCTCCAAGAGCAGCAAAAAGAAGGATATCGGTACTATCTGCATCGGCTTCACTGTTCTTATGCAGGGTATGGAATTTATGTCCAACGCTGTTGCCTTTATCGGCGAACCTGAAAATCAGGATAAGTTCAAAGAGATAATCATGAATTTCGATAACCCGATCCTCGGTGTTATTATCGGAGCTGTGTTCACAGGTATCATCCAGAGCTCCTCTGCTTCTGTTGGTATTCTTCAGGCTCTTTCTCTTACAGGTATCTTCAACTATGGCTTCGTTCTCCCGATCATTATGGGTCAGAACATCGGTACCTGCGTTACTGCACTCATCTCCAGCGTCGGCGTTAACAAGGACGCAAGACGTGTTGCTGTAGTTCACGTTCTCTTCAACTGCATCGGTACTCTCGTACTTCTCCCTATCGTACTCATACTCAAATCTTCTGACATTCTTCCGATTCTTAACGAAACTGTAGGCCCGGTGGGTATCGCTGTAACGCACACAATCTTTAATGTTACTACTACAGCTATGCTCCTCCCACTCTCCAATTTCCTCGTTAAGATTGCTTACAAGTTCATCAAGCAGACTGACGCTGAGCGCAAGACTGCTGAAAGAAAGCATATCATGCTCGATGAGAGACTTCTCAAGACTCCTGCTGTTGCTGTTGAGGTTTGCAGAAATACTACTATCGAGATGGCTGAGATCACTAAGACTACTATTATTGACGCTCTTTCGCTCCTCGGCGGCGCTTATGACGAATCTATCGCCAAACAGGTCGTTGACGGCGAGACTGTTATTGATAACTATGAGGACAAGCTCAACGGCTACCTCGTTAAGCTCTCCAAGGCAAGTATTACTTCCGGTGACGGACGTACTGTTTCTAAGATGATGCACGCTATCGGCAACTTCGAGAGAATCTCCGATCACGCTGCTAACCTCGTTGAATCCGCTGAAGAGATCCACCAGAAACAGCTCTCTTTCTCCGCTGAGTGCCAGAAAGAGATCAAGGTCATCTCTGAGGCTATTATCGATAATATCAATAAGGCTTTCGAGGCTTATTCAAGAGACGACCTCTCCCTCGCTCACAAGATTGAACCGCTCGAGGAGGTTGTCGATAACCTCAGCGCTGAGCTGAAAAACAGACATATCGCCCGTGTTCAGGACGGCGAATGTACTGTTGAGCTGGGCTACATCTATCAGGATATCCTCACTAACCTCGAGAGAATCTCTGACCACTGCTCCAATATCGCCGGATGCCTTATCGAGATCGAGGAGAAAACTAATATCCATGAGTACCTCCACGATATTAAGGAAAATGACGAAACCTTCCGCCGTGAGTTCCGTGCTTACACTGATACATACTTCGGTAAACTCGATTCCGCTCCCAAACATTAAATATATCCCGCTCCCTTCTTGCAACAATATGTTTTAGATACTTTATATGTAGTTATCGGGGGAAACCTTTCTGAAGAAAGGTTTCCCCCGAACCCCTTTCCAAAGACTTTTATACTAATTTCAGCCCCATAGGGTGCATATCAAGAGAAAATAAAATCACTCAATTAAATGGTATGCACCCTATGGGGCTGAAATTAAATACGAAAGTTTTAGGGAGGGAGTTTGAGGGAGGACCCTTTTTCAAAAGGGTCTCCCTCAATAATACACGTGAAAGCACCTAAAAAGCATATCGCTGCAAAAAGAGAGCGGATTTTCACATAAAAAACCTCCGGAGATTTGAAATACTCCGGAGGTTTTTATTTTCTATTTACTTTAAGAAATCAGCAAACGACTTATTTCCGCCTGTTGCGGTGTAAGCGTAGTATGAGAGTACTTCGGATGCGTCAAGTGAGTTGATCGCATTGTCTCCGTCGATGTCGCAGGCTGCAAGCTCGATGTCGTGAAGATCAGGTGTGCGGTTTGTAGCTGCGTAAGCGTATGCTGTGAGGATCATTGATGCGTCAATAGCATTTACATTGCCGTCGTTGTCAACGTCGCCAAGCGGATAGGGTGTGATCTCGATGAATCTTGCGCCCTGTGCTGATGCGAATCTCTGAGCTGCTGTTCCAGCGAAGCCAGCGATCGTAAACTGGCTGTAGTTTGTGCTGTGGCTGAGTTTTCCGCCGTTTGCTGTGATGGTTGTTACTGTCGGCGGAATATAGAGCATATTAATTCCAAACGGATCATCGCCGGAAGCTGTAAGCTCGATGCTGCTTCCGAATGTGATCTTTCTGAGGCTTGTACAGCCCTTGAAGAGTGAGCCGTCGGATGAAATAAAGTCAAGTGAAGTCGGCATATAGAACTCTGTGATGCCTGTGCATCCCCAGAATGCGCCCTTGTAGATAGACTCTACTGTATCAGGGAGCTTTACTGACTTGAGCGAAACGCAGTTCTGGAAAGCGTAAACTGACATATGATTCAGTTTCTTTGAGAATGTAATGTTTGAGAGGCTGTAGCAGTTTTCAAATGCGCAGATACCGATATCCTCTACAGTATCGGGCATTACTACTGTCTTGAGCTTTGTCCAGTCCTGGAATGCGTAGTCGAAGATATAAACTACAGGATATCCGCCGATCTTTGAGGGGATAGTTACTGAAGTCTGGTTTGTATTCTTATGACCGCAGATATAAGCTTCGCCGTCCTCTTCGTCATAGCGGTAGATCCAGCCGCTGGAGTCGGTGATCTCATCGGAGAAAAGTCCCTTTGCGGATGATTCGCCGGCAAGCTCTGCTGCGAGAAGCTCTTCGTCGAGTGAGATCGCAGAAGCTGTTACAGGTGCAGCTGCCATTGAAAATGCTGCTGTGCAGGCAAGAAGCGCTGCTATTAATTTTTTCTTGAACATAGTTAATCTATCCTTTCTTAAAATATGGATAAATTATATCACAGCAAATCCCGGAAGTCAAGTGGATTACCTGATTTCCGGGATCTATTGTACATTGTTTGTACAAATTAACAGGAAATCCGTCCTGAGCGTTACCAAACTTATCGGCAATCCTGCAATCAATACGGAAGGGTAAACTCTCCGGCGTACCACTTTCCGTCCTCGCCGATAACGGCTGAGAAGCTGGCATTTTCCGTATATGAAGCAGAAGGATCATAATCATCGCCGCAGTAGTAATTCTCAACCGTGAAGAAAATCTCGTCCTCTCCACGCTCTTCTACTGCCACTACCTTTGAGCCGGTGTAGTAGATATCTGCACCTCTTGCGCCGTCAAGCGCAAACACCCTTCCCTCCTCTTCGAGGAAAATCTCTCCGAGGTCATTTCCGTAACGTTCACTGAAAACCTCATAATAGTCAGCCTCTACATCGGCGATACCGTTTATGCCGCTGTCTGTTATAAGATAGAACGTCCAGCCAAGGTCGTTTACAACGCCTGAGTCATAGTTAAGATTATAGGGACAGCCTACGTGAAAATCCCAGTCGGTACGGCACGCTTTTTCAAAAAGCTCCTGCGCATTGGCGATAAGCTCCTCATCGGACGCTTCCTCGATATATCCGGATGCGTCTGAGCTGGGTGTTTCCGTCTCCTCCTCGGGAGAAGTCTCCTCTTCAGTCGGATCGGCAGTCTCATCCTCTGTGGGATCAGTTTCATCCTCTGTCGTCTGAGGTTCGTCATCCTGAGTCTGCTGAGCGTTATTCCCCTCAGCATCAGTCCCCTCAGGCTGGTCATCCTGAGCAAAGGGATCGGGCTGGGTTTCCTCATCGGGAACGTCGGCATTGGCTGCGTCGGCAGCGCTGCTGCTCTTCTCTTCATCTGCGGAGTTGCCGCCGCATGCACAGCCTACGGCTGTTATTGTCATTATTGCCGCAAGTGCAGCTATGATCAGCTTTCTTTTCATTGCAGTCTCCTTGTGATTATTCGTCGTCCTCGAGGACGAAGTCGATCTTTCCCTCGCTGACGTTTACGGCGGAGCATATCACTCTTATGGTATCCCCAAGCGTATAGGATACTCCGCTGAATTTTTCTGTAAGTGAAACCGGCTCGGAGTAGTCATACTCGCCCTCGGGCAGACTTCTTATGTGAACAAGTCCCTCGACGGAGCTTGCAAGAGTGACATAGAATCCGAACTCCGTCACGCTTGAGATCCTGCCCTCGAACACTTCGCCGAGGTGGGATTTCATGAACTCTGCCTTATAGCAATCCTCGCACTCACGCTCGATCGCAACGGCACGAAGCTCTGCTCCGCTTGATTTTTCTGCTGCGTTATGCGCAAATCCGCCGTATCGCTTGCTGAGCCACTGGCTGCCGTAGCCGGCAAGGATATCGGTGATTATCCTGTGTATCGCAAGATCGGGATAGCGTCTTATCGGAGATGTGAAGTGAGCGTAGTCCTTCAGTGCAAGTCCAAAGTGTCCAAGCGGCTCCTCAGAGTACTTTGCCTTCGCCATAGAGCGCAGCACGGTCAGATTTACTGCCTCAAAATACTTCGTATCACGTGCCTTATCAAGGATCTCTGCCGCATGGGCAGGCTTGAAATCGGTGAAATTCGGGCACTGGATATTGAACTTCGGAAGAAGCTCTCTCAGTCTTTCGAGTTTATCCGGCGGCGGAGTCTCGTGGATACGGTAGACAAACGGTACTTCCTTTTCTCGTGCAAGTCTTGCGGCGCACTCATTTGCGGTGAGCATGAACTCCTCGATTATGCGCTCGGATTTTCCTCGCTCTCTCGGGATGACGTCCACGCACATTCCGTTCTCGCCAATTATCAGCTTGCTCTCCTCAGTTTCAAGCTCCGGAGTATGCCTTCTCTCACGCTTGGCGATAAGCACATCTGCAAGCTCGTTTATAAGGTCGATGCTCTCACGCACTGGTGCGTATTTTTCACGTATTTCAGGCGTTTCTGAGCCGTCGAGGATGGCGTTTATCTCAGAATACACGCCCTTTACTCTTGAACGGATCACGCTCTTTGCAAAACGATAGGAGACGATCTCGCCATAGCTGTCAAGCTCCATTATTGCTGAGAGCGTGAGTCTGTTTTCGCCGGGATTGAGGGAACATATCCCGTTTGAAAGCTCTTTCGGCAGCATGGGGATTACTCTGTCGGCATAATAGATGCTCGTACCTCGCCTGAGTGCCTCCTTGTCGAGGGGACTGTTGCCCTTGACGTAGTGCGAAACATCGGCGATATGAACTCCCAGACGGTAGCCGTTTTCAGTTTTGGAAACGGAAACTGCGTCGTCGAGATCCTTTGATTCTGCGCCATCGATGGTAAAGATACACTCCTCACGCAGATCCTCACGGTTGTTGAGGCAGTAGTCCTGAACTCCGCCCTCGGAAATTTTTGCGGCATCCCTGAGCGCATCCTCGGGAAATTCCTCAGGTGCACCGTGTATCGCAAGGATCGATGCTGCGCAGGCTGATGCAAACTCTGAGCTTCCGAACACGAGGTTGATCTTCACCTTATGCTCTGCATGGCGTCTGCCTCGGTAGACGATCTGTGCAAGAACCTTATCGCCGTCATTGAACGGGATGCTCTCCTTCACGGAGATTATGATATGGCTTCTTGCCGCCGTATCGGGGACGAGGTATGGTGCGCCGTCGACGTACTCGATACGTCCGGTCATCGAGCTGCCTTTTTCCTCGATTATGTCGATGATCTCGCCCTCCGGCTCATCGGTGCGGGAAGGGATATCGGAGATAAGCACTCTGTCGCCGGGCATTGCGCCGAGCATGAACTTTCCCGGAACGAAGTACTCGACTCCGTCGTCGGTCATTGCAAATCCAAACGTTCTGCTGAGGCGTGTAACTGAACCAGTGCGGTATCCCATTCTTGAACAAAGAGCGACTTTTGCGCCCTTTCGCACGATGATCCTTCCCTCGACCCTGAGTTCATCGAGTGCTGTGCGGAAATTTTCATAGCCGTTTTTCTTTGAGCGGCATTTCTTTTCAAGCTCCTCAAGCTGCATGACTCTTTTGTTATGCACCTCGAGGAACGAGACTATACTATTTTTATAGCTCTGGATGCTGAGTCCTGAGCTTTCCTTCTTTTTGACAAGCTTTTTATTTTTCGCCATATATTGGCTCCTTCTGTAAAAAATTAAAGCCCTATGAAAGATCATAGGGCAGTGAAATTATTTGCTGACAAACAGCGGAACAAGGTTTACAGCTAAAGTAGCAACGAAAAGGATGATACCGAAGTTTCTTGTGAACTTATTCAGCATAGCTTCCTTTGTTCTTCCTTCATTTTTGCCGTAGAATGATTCTGCGCTTGCTCCTGTAAGAGCTGAAGTCATGCTGTCCTGTGATTTCTGATCCTGCATAAGGCAGACAATAATGATAGCAAGACAAAATACGAGAATTGCGACTCCGCCGATAATTTCAAGTGTACCCATTATATTTTAGCCTCCGTAATTTGATAATGAACCGACATACTGTTTCATTTTTAATATCTTCATTATTATAGCACATCTTAATTCTTATTGCAAGAGTTTTTTCAAAAAAACTCCGACAAATTTTTCTCTTATTTTTGGTATATTCGTACAATTTTTATAGTATAATCTATCATACCATATCGGAGGAACAGAATTATGAAACAGGACAAGACAGTAAAGGCTAACCACAATATGATCCTCGAGAACAGGAAAAGTCTCAGTATTTCGGGAATAACTGACGTCGACAGCTTCGATGAGAAGGCGATTTGCCTTTATACTCAGCTCGGCGAGCTGACGATCCAGGGCAAGGAGCTTCATATTGATTCAATGAGCGTCGAAACGGGCGATATGACTGTTACCGGCGATATATGGGCGATCATCTATGGCGACAAGGACAGGCGAGGCCCGCTTTCGGCTCTCGGGAGGCTGTTCAGATGATCATTCCAGAGACGTTTTTTACTGTTCATGAGCATCTGATACTCTTCGGTGCATCATGCTTATTTGGCGTGATACTGGGTGTTTTTTATGATTTTTTCCGCACGCTGAGACTCATCTTTCCGCACAAATACCTGATGGTGCTTGCTGAGGACGTTGTCTTTATGACGTGCTATGCCGTTTTTATAAGCTCATTCACCTCGGCTGCCGCCCGTGGTGAGTTCAGATTTTTCTACATCTTCGGCAACCTCATCGGCTTTATTCTCTACATCGTCACCGCCGGAAACGTCGTCACCGGCTTTATGAGAAGGCTGATATCCCTCCTGCACAGTGCCTTACGCTTTATTATGCTTCCACTAAGAAAAATATATGTATCTATATGTGAAAAAGGCAGGAGTAAATTTGTAGAAAATTCCAAAAATCCAGTTAAACATTTTAAAAATTTTCCTTCCCTATTGCTTATGAGGCGTCGTTTGTTGTATAATATAATGGTAAATATAAAAAGAAAGAACGTGGCTAACGTTGGCGAAAAAAACAAAAGTAAAGCACACACAAAAGAAAAGACTCTTTAACCGAGGGTTAGTCAGACTCGCTGCCGGCGCTCTCGTTGTCGGATGCGCTATCCTCATTATCGCTACTGAACAGGACTGCCTTGAAAAGGAAGCCCGCATCGTTGCTGTCCAGGAGAAAATCGATGCCTATAATGCCGAAAATATGGAGCTTCAGCGTGTACTGGAAAATGACGATATTTCCGATTATATGGAAAAAGTCGCTCTCGAGGAGCGTGGCTATGCCTACCCCGATGAGCGCAGATTTTATGATACATCAAGGGATTAATTTGCAGGAGGAATTTTATACAGTATGCAGCTGGAAATTGGAAAGATCTATGAAGGTATTGTCAAGGGAATCACTCCGTACGGCGCTTTCGTCGATATAAACGGCGGCGGTACAGGTATGGTTCATATTTCCGAGGTCGCTAATACCTTCGTCAATAACATCAGAGAACACCTCACCGAAAATCAGGAGGTCAAAGTAAAGGTCATCGGTATCAACGATGAGGGTAAGGTCAGCCTCTCTATTAAAAAGGCTTCCGAAAACCCTAAGCCTGCACCCTCTCAGCGCCCAAGAAGAAATGATTCTCAGAAATCTTCCAGAGGTGTCGTATGGGAACCTAAAAAACAGACTCCTATGAGCGAGCTTTCCTTCGAGGATATGCTCTCCCGCTTCAAACAGAACAGCGAAGAGCGTATGTGCGATATCAAACGCAGTACTGACCGTAAAAACGGCTCCAGAAGAAAGTAATATCAGTCATCTATTGCCCTGCCACTGCGCAGGGCTTTTTGTATCTAAAAAACTCCACCACCAGCAGTTGTATTCTTATAAGAGCTTTAGATGTAGTTATCGGGGGAAACCTTTCTGAAGAAAGGTTCTCCCCCGAGCCCCCTTCCAAAGACTTTTATACTAATTTCAGCCTGACAGGGCACACTGTGAGAAAATTTAAGTTTCTCATTTACAGAATTCAGTGTGCCCTGTCAGGCTGAAATTAAATACGAAAGTTTTAGGAAAGGAGTTTGAGGAAGAACCCTTTTTCAAAAGGGTTTTCCTCAATAACACACGTAAAACTTCCTATAAGAATATAACCGCTAATGATGGAGTTTTTTAAACTAACCAGTTAATTACAGGACATAATACTCGCCGTCGATCACGTACACGTATATTGACTGGTCAAAGCCGGTTCTGTTTGTAAGAGAATAGCTTCCCTCTCCGTTCATTGTATACATACAGTCGATCTTCATAAGCTTTCTTGAGGTTATCTTTCCGGCGATATCTTCTCCGCAGATGCTGGAGAGCAGTGCATCGACGTTTTCAAAGCTTGTATCGCCATCCTCGGGAGTTATGCAGTCGTTTACCATTACATAATTCAGATCGAATCCCTCGCCGGTATAGCTCGCAGCGATATTGTCATGGATCTGCTGAATGTAATCCTTTACATCTCCTCCAGTGTTGTTCTCGGCAAGATATGCCAGATACTCCGGCTGTACGGTATTCTTCATAAGCTCGTCATCAACTGTGTTGAGCGCTGCCATATAGTCAGAGATCTTTCGTGCCTCTTCCTCGTCGAGGAAGCGGTTGTCATACTCGATGTCCATGCGGACTGTTTCGTCCGCCTTTGAAGAGAGCTGAGTTGTAGTTGCTCCGTAGGGCAGCTCGGACTCGTCCATGTAGGCTACGTCATCAATAGGCTCAGATACTGAATTCTCGTCCTCATCGCTGCATCCGGCAAAGCCCGCAGCCATTGCTCCGCAGAGAATTACTGCGAAGATGCGCTTGAAATGTTTTTTCATATTTATCCTCCATTATCCAAAGGTATAGTACCTTCCGTCTTTTTCAGCAAAAACGATCTCAAATTCGCTGATAAGCAGCGTTTCCTCGCCCTCAGCTTCTGCGATAACGTAGAAGATAAGATCATGCAGCTCATCGGCATCCGCCTTTACGCTCTCATAGAAATCTATTCCAAAGATCTCGTCGAGCGTTGCGAAATATTCGTCAAGACCGGACTCCTCGGGAAGCTCCGCCTTGATTCGGGTCACGGTAAACTCGCCGCCGGCATTTGTCTTAAGGCTTTCATACTGGCTGCTGAAGGACGTTTTCATGTCATATCCGAAGTCCTTCTCGAGGTATTTGTTCATTTCTGTTATATACTCAGGATAGATCCATTCTGTGTATGCTTCATAGTCGTTCTGTGAATATGCGACGAAATATCCCTCGAGTGCCTCCATAAGCTCCGGAGATACAGCCTCGGGGTCGTAGTAGAGCTTTGTTCCCTTTTCGCTTATGGTATATTCTCCCATATCAGGCTCGTCGGGGTCGGTAACAAACTCAGGATCGCCGTTTTTGTCGACAAGAGCGCCTGTTCCGGAGGTTTCAGCTTCGCTTTCAGTTTTTTCATCACTGCATGATGCAAATGATGTCATCACTGCTGCTGCGCAGAGTGCGGCTAGAAGCTTTTTTGTGACATTTTTCATAGACGTTCTCCTTATTCGCCGAGCTTGCCCATTCCTTCAGCCCATGAAGCGGCAGATGAATCCTCGGGTGCATAAATAACAAGCTCAGGAAGCTCCTCGAGTCCCCAGTTTTCGTATGCAAGCTCGGGATTCTCGATTGTGAGCGATGTCATTGACTCGCACGCTGTGAATGCTTCCTCACGGATATACTGAACGCCTGCGGGAATTGTTATCTCAGCAAGGCATCCGCAGCCTACGAAAGCTCCACGGTCGATTCCTGTTACAGCCTCGGGGATATTGATAGACTCAAGACTTCCGCAGTCCATGAATGCGCCCTCTCCGATGAGAGTGATCGTATCAGGAAGGGTGATGCTTACGATATCCCACTCTGCCTCGAATGCGTATGTTCCGATCTTTGTTACAGGTGCGCCGTCGATCTCAGCGGGTACTTCGACCTCGGATGCGCTTCCGGTATAGCCTGTGATAACAACGCTTCCGTCGATTATCTCATAATCATAATCGTCAATGCTCTGGATATCCTTAACTCGCTCGGTCGGCATCTCGTCCTCGGGGATATAAAGCTCTGTAGTCGTCTGGGTAGTTTCTGCTGTTGAATCCTGTGAAGAAGTCTCGTCAGCAGTTCCGACATCATCGCAAGCTGTCATAAGCATTGCAGCTGCGCCGGTGAGTAATACAGTTGAAATAAACTTTTTCATATGACACCTCTTGTTATTTTGCTCTGTTCTTAGCTCTCTGGGTATTGCTGAGAACTCTTTTTCTTATACGGAGTGATTCAGGAGTTACCTCAAGCAGCTCATCGTCTGCGAGGAACTCAAGGCAATCCTCAAGGCTGAGGATTCTTGGCGGAACAAGTCTGAGTGCGTCGTCGCTTCCGCTTGCACGGGTATTTGTCAGGTGCTTCTTCTTGCAGACGTTGACAACGAGGTCATCCGTCTTGGGTGAAGCTCCCACGACCATTCCCTCATATACGGGAGTACCTGCGCCGATAAAGAGCTGACCTCTTTCCTGCGCATTGTAGAGTCCGTATGTCACGGCATCGCCTGTCTCGAATGAAACGAGCGAACCGGTATTGCGGCGGTCGATCTCGCCCTTATATGGCTCATAGCTCTCGAAAACGTGGCTCATGATTCCCTCGCCCTTTGTATCGGTGAGGAACTCGCTCTTATAGCCGAAAAGTCCTCTTGCGGGGATAAGGAATTCGATTCTTGTACGGCTGCCCTGGGGATGCATATCCACCATCTCGCCCTTACGGCTGCATACCTTTTCCATAACTGATCCTACGCAGTCCTCGGGAACATCTATCACGAGGCGCTCGATCGGCTCAAGCTTTCTTCCGTTCTCGTCCTCACGAAGGAGTACTCTCGGGGTTGAAACTGAAAGCTCATAGCCCTCTCGGCGCATATTTTCGATGAGGATGGAGAGATGCATCTCGCCACGTCCTGCAACACGGAATGCGTCGGTGTTTTCAGTCTCCTCGACACGGAGTGAAACGTCCTTGAGAAGCTCCTTGAAGAGTCTCTCTCGGAGCTGACGGGAAGTAACATACTTACCCTCACGTCCGGCAAAGGGGCTGTCGTTTA
The DNA here is from genome assembly GCA_045128995.1 of Ruminococcus sp. Classification (GTDB taxonomy): domain Bacteria; phylum Bacillota; class Clostridia; order Oscillospirales; family Ruminococcaceae; genus Ruminococcus. Next base: position 22,949 of record JBGVIW010000084.1, on the reverse strand, counting down.
CGGCAAAGGTCATCTCGACGGTAGGCTCGCTTATCTTCACGAACGGCAGCGGCTCGGGAGTGTCGGTAGCACAGATCGTATCACCGATAGTTATATTCTCGATTCCGCTTATCCACACGATATCACCGACGGTAGCTGTCTCCGCCGGAACACGGTTGAGTCCCTGTATCTGGAGAAGCGAAACTATCTTTGAGTTATAGTTCTTCTTGGACTGAGTGTAGTCGCATACGGTCACCTGCTGGTTGACCTTGATAGAGCCTCGCTCGATACGTCCGATACCGATTCTTCCGACGTAGTCGTTGTAGTCGATCGAGGAGATGAGCATCTGGAGCGGCTCTTCCTCATTTCCCTTAGGCGGCTCGATGTAGTTTACGATAGTATCGAAAAGCGGCTTGAGGTCAGTTCCAGCCTCATACTGGCTGAGCGATGCTGTACCGCTTCTTCCTGAGCAGAAGAGGATCGGGCTTTCGAGCTGGTCATCGTTGGCGTCAAGCTCAAGGAGAAGCTCGAGAACCTCGTCGCCGATCTCATCGAGACGTGCATCGGGACGGTCGATCTTATTAACGACAACGATGATCTTGTGTCCCATCTCGAGTGCTTTTGAAAGCACGAAACGTGTCTGGGGCATAGGGCCTTCGGCAGCATCTACGAGGAGAAGAACTCCATCCACCATTTTCAGGACACGCTCAACCTCTCCGCCGAAGTCGGCATGTCCGGGAGTATCGATAATATTTATCTTGATATCATTATAGCAGACTGAGGTATTTTTTGCAAGTATTGTGATACCTCTTTCACGCTCGATATCGTTGGAGTCCATAACTCGCTCGGCAACAGCCTGATTCTCACGGAACGCACCGCCCTGCTTGAGCATCTCGTCAACGAGAGTGGTCTTACCGTGGTCAACGTGGGCGATGATGGCAATGTTTCTTAAATCTTCTCTGATCATTGTGATTCCTCCAAAGTGAATACAGAATAATATATATATCAAGACGCAGAAGAGTCAGCGTCTGAGTGGTTTTTTACAGACCGTTTCTGAGTCTGCTTTCGAGAACAGAAATAAGCTCATGTGAATTTTCAAACACAGCTCTATTTATATAGAAGGAGTGTTTTTTTGTTTCCTGCTTTTTTAATGCAGGATTATACTTCTGAGTTTTACAGCGGATGATCGTATATCTCCCCATTTTGCGGATGCTGAGGAGCTTGACAAGGTTATGGGAGTAAACGCTAAGAAAGCTGCTGTCGAGGAAAAAATCCTCGAAATCGTAACGCTCGACGAAATCATACATTACTTTTGAAGCTTTTCTTGCGGCTTTAAGGCTTCCATTGAACGAAGTTTTGATCCTTCCTCCGATATTTTTCAATGCAACCTCTGAAAGGGGCGTAATTGTAATCGTATCGTTTCTATAGACAGCGAAAACGCAGTAGGACGAGGAAAGGATATTCGCAGCGAATTTCACGATAAAAACAAGTGATACCGAGATCACTGCCAGCAGAACAAACAAGATCCAGCCCTCGGCAGAGTTCGGCTTAGGATCAAGCGCAGCGCTTAAAACAACCAGAAGTACGATTCCTAAAGCTACAAACAAAAAACTGAAAAGTGCGTTTTTTATAAAGTTAGTGCAGTAGCGTTTCGCCTCGTTTTTGAGATTGACCTTATGGGAGAGAAATGTGATCATAAAAACCTCGAAAATTATAGTGCTTGTCTATACATTTCTGCACAATAAAGCGTGATTTTGATGCAAAACCTCTTTTTTTCCGGACATAAAAAAGTCCTTGCAGTAATTGCAAGGCTTCCATAAACTAAAAAATCCGCTCAAAGCGGATAGAAAGAGGAAAATGAAAATCTTGGTGGGAGAGGGTGGATTCGGACCACCGAAGCTGAAAAGCAACAGATTTACAGTCTGCCCCCTTTGGCCACTCGGGAACTCTCCCATATAGATTTTCAAAAGAAATTCTATCAGTCATCCTGATAGAATTGGAGCTGGTGGACGGACTCGAACCCCCGACCTGCTGATTACAAATCAGCTGCTCTACCAACTGAGCTACACCAGCGTTATTGCTTATTTATTATATCACAACTTTTCGAGTTTGTCAAGTAATTTTTTGAATTTTTTCAAAAAATTTTTTGAACCTTACCGAAATGCTGGTCGAGGCGACAGGACTCGAACCTGCGGCATCTTGGTCCCAAACCAAGCACTCTACCAAACTGAGCTACGCCTCGTTTGAGTTGTTGTGACTGCTGTTCATCTCTGACAGCTTTTATATTATACTACGTCCAGCGCAAAATGTCAAGCGTTATTTTTCGATTTGTATGATTGTACAATCAACTCGCTAAATTTAGCATTGTGAATATGCATATTCTACAAAAACCAGCTGATTTCCTGCCGCTTCTACTTTATTTTTAGTCCATTTTTGCAAAATTCAGCTTCATTTTCTTTAACACGCCAAAAAAACACTCAAGCTCATCCGACGGAATACCTGCTGTCATTTCTTCAAAAAGATTCTCCAGCGCTTTGCCGAATGAATCACGCATATTTGCTGTTTTCTCTGTGAGCGCAAGACACTTGAGCCTTGAATCGTAATTCGACACCGTACGGCTCACGTAGCCCGTCTCCTCAAGCGTCTTTAAGCTCCTCGATACGGTCGACGCACGCAGGCTGAATGCCTCTTCGATCGTTTTCTGATAGATCTCCTCGCCCTCGTGAAGCATCAGATATACTATTATTTTCGCATGAGACGCACTAAGCTCGCCCTTGCAGTTTAAATAGCCAAGATTATCCAGCTCTCGGGCAAAGTAGCTTATGAACATTATAAAATTATCTCCAAGACCTTCGCTCTTCCACATATTTTTACTCCTTTGTCCAAGCTAACAGTTAAACGTTTAAAGGTTAGAATTTTCAAGTAGTTTTGGTTATTATACCACACTCCACACCTATTGTCAATACGGTTTTATAAAAATCACCGGTTTTTCACCCTTTTTTCATCTGCTCAACTCCAGCTTAAATCGCCCTCTCTCGCTTTGCTCCCGATATGCGGCGTTTCTCTCGGTTAACAACACTTGATTATTCCCATGAAATAGGTTATAATATGTATCATCACATATACAGGAGTGATTTTTATCAAAACCGTGGAGATCTTTACCGACGGCGCTTGCAGCGGTAATCCGGGCCCCGGTGGTTTTGGCGTCGTCCTGCGCTTCGGAAATGTCGAAAAAGAACTTTCCGGCGGTGCGGCTGAGACTACAAATAACCGCATGGAGCTGCTCGGCGTCATTACTGCCCTCGCCGCACTTAAGGAGCCTTGCCGTGTAATTCTCACTACCGACAGCAAGTATGTCGTCGACAGCGTCACTAAAGGCTGGGTCTATGGCTGGAAAAAAAAGGGCTGGATAAAGTCCGATAAGAAGCCGGCACTTAATGTCGACCTCTGGGAACAGCTCCTCCCGCTTCTCGAACGCCATGACGTGCATTTTAACTGGGTCAAGGGTCATGCGGGTCACCCCGAAAATGAACGCTGCGACAGGCTCGCTGTCCAGCAGAGAGATATATATTCAAGATAAGTTTTATGGAGGCAATTATGGAAAAAAGATTTATTTACGCCGATAATGCTGCCACTACTCAGGTTTCTGAAGAGGTTCTCAGCGCTATGCTCCCCTACTTCCGCTCAGAGTACGGCAACGCTTCAAGTATCTATAAGCTCGGCAGAGACGCTCAGAAAACTATTGAACTGACAAGAGAAAAGGTCGCTAAGGCAATCGGTGCTGACGCAAGCGAGATCTACTTCACAAGCTGCGGCTCTGAGTCCGATAACTGGGCTATCAAGGGCGTCTGCGAAAAGCTCGCCGCTCAGGGCAAAAAACATATCATTACTTCAGTTTTTGAACATCACGCTATCCTCCATACCTGCGAGTATATGGAAAAACACGGCTGGGAGGTTACTTATCTTCCGATCGACAGCAACGGTCTTGTCTGTCCCGAGGATGTAAGAAATGCTATCCGTGAGGATACTGCCCTTGTTACTATAATGTATGCTAATAACGAGATCGGTACTATCCAGCCGATCAACGAGATCGCTCAGATCTGCAAGGAGAAGAAGGTCATCTTCCATACTGACGCTGTTCAGGCTGTCGGTCACGTCGAAATAGACGTTCACAAACAGGGCATCGACCTCCTCTCGCTTTCAGGTCACAAGATCCACGCTCAGAAGGGCATCGGCGCTCTCTATGTCAGAAAGGGTCTCGTGCTCCCTAATCTCATCCATGGCGGCGCTCAGGAACGCAATAAGCGTGCCGGTACTGAAAATGTTCCTGCTATCGTCGGTCTCGGTAAGGCTATCGAGATCGCCTGCACTAATATCCCGGAAAAGGCTGCGGTTACTGCTGAAAAGAGAAACCGCCTTATCGACGGAATCCTCAAGATCTCCCATACTCGCCTCAACGGTGACAGAGACAAGCGTCTTCCGGGTAATGTCAATATCTCGATCGAGGGCATCGAGGGCGAATCCCTCCTGCTTATGCTCGATATGAACGGCATCTGCGCTTCCTCTGGTTCTGCCTGCACCTCCGGTTCGCTCGATCCTTCACACGTTCTGCTTGCGCTCGGTCTGAAGCATGAAGTCGCTCACGGCTCACTCAGACTCTCAATCGACGAGAATACCTCCGATGAGGATGTCGATTATATCCTCGAGGTCGTTCCTAAGGTCGTTCAGCGCCTGAGAGATATGTCTCCGCTCTGGGAGAGAATCGTTAAGGAAGAAAATTAATGCTTCGCTGTCTGCGCAGCATGCCTATACTATAATTATTAAATTTCAAATTAAAGGAGAAACTACTATGTTATACAGCGAAAAAGTACTAGATCACTTCTCAAACCCCAGAAATGTCGGCGAAATCGAAAATGCCGACGGTATCGGTGAGGTCGGCAACGCTAAGTGCGGCGATATCATGAAAATGTATATCAAGGTCGACAACGGTATTATCACTGATGTTAAATTCAAAACTTTCGGCTGCGGCGCTGCTGTTGCTACTTCTTCTATGGCTACTGAGCTTATCATCGGTAAGTCTATCGAGGATGCCCTTAAACTCACTAATAAGGCTGTTGTCGAGGCTCTCGATGGTCTTCCGGCTGTTAAAGTCCACTGCTCTGTTCTCGCTGAACAGGCTATCAAATCCGCTATTTCTGATTACTATACCCGCCAGGGTATCGATCCCCTCCCCATCGTCGGCGAGATCGGCGAATGCGACCACTGCCACTAATCTATCCAATTCCACAAAAATTATAATGGCATTCTTATAGGAGTTTACACGTATTATTGAGGGAAACCCTTTTGAAAAAGGGTTCTCCCTCAAACTCCCTTCCTAAAACTTTCGTATTTAATTTCAGCCTGACAGGGCACGCTGTGAGATATTAAAAATCTCATTTACTGTATAAGCGTGCCCTGTCAGGCTGAAATTAGTATAAAAGTCTTTGGAAAGGGGTTCGGGGGAGAACCTTTCCTCAGAAAGGTTTCCCTCAATAATACATATAAAACTCTATAAGAATGCCATCATTATTTTTCGGGATCGTCTGTGATACTCTTATAGCTGGGGTCGTTTTCTTCGAGGAACTCAGCCTCGGCTTTCTGCTCAGCTTTTACCTCGGCGGATGCGCCCTTTTTGCCTCTTCTCATGAGCACAACAGCGAAAACTGCTGCGGCTGCAAGGACTCCTGCTCCTATGATGACAAACGCCATTCCGGCAAGGCTCTTGTCCGATACGGTATGCTCGATCTTGTTATCCTCAGCATAGTCCTCAGCCGCTGAGCCTGACTTTACGCTCATGCTGAAGCCGTCGATGAGGTCATATGTGCCTTCGCTTCCGATATCATAGCCAAGGGCATACTCTCCGACGGAGGTGATGCTGGCGGGGACGATAATATTTTTAAGGCTTGTACAGCCGGCGAATGCTCCTGAGCCGAGGGTTTTCGGGCCTTCAGGGATTATCACCTGCTCAAGTGCGGTGTCGGCGTAAAATGCTCCGTCGCCGATCGTCATCAGCGTAGTCGGAAGGTCGATCGATGTAAGCGCCGTACACTGTGCAAATGCAGAAGTTCCGATCTCGACAAGTCCTTCTGAGAAGTCAACGTGGCTCAGCTCAAGACAGAACAGGAACGCTTCCTGTCCGACGGAGGTTACCGGTGACGGGAAGAATATTTTCTCAAGCTCTGTACAGTAGGAAAATGCTCCGTCGCTGACGCTTTTCACGGTATCAGGGACATAGAACTCTGTCGGGATATTATGGGCAGCTGCGTGGTAGAGCTTTGTTTTTGCCTTGTCGTAGAGTACATTGTCCTCTACTGTGAACACCTCGCTGCCGTCGGCTGTTATCTTCTCAACTGACGGTGTATGGATGAATGCCTGATCGCCGATATATGAAACATTTTCGGGGATGTTGATCTCGGTGATCGAATAGCAGTGCTCGAACGATCCGTTGCCGATCATTGTGAGCGAATCCGGAAGCTCGAGTGTTTTTGCTGCTACGCACTTTGAAAATGCTGCGTCGCCGATAGTTGTTACGCCCTCAGGCACTTCGATCGCCTCAAGGCTCTCGCAGGCGGCAAATGCTCCGAAGGGGATCTCTGTGAGCGAATCCGGAAGAGTCACCTTCTGAAGCGATGTGCAGCCGCCGAAGGCGTACTGTCCGATCGTTTTTACTGTATCCGGAATCTTCAGCTCTGTTATGAAGGTACAGCCGGCAAATGCCTGTGTTCCGATCTCTACTATTGCGTAGCCGTTTCGCATCGCCGGAACTTCGGTGATGATAGCTGAGGCGTCGCACTGGACTATTTTATATCCGTCCTCTACCTTTTCAAAGACAAATGTACCGTCGGTCAGCTCGTTGTCGATTGATTCTGAATCAGCAAAGGCTGTGTATACAGGAAGCTGCATTGCTGCGATGAGTGCCGCTGCTGCGGCTGAGATCATTCTTTTAAGTCTCATTCTCAAGCTCCTTTCGTGCCGCCTGCGCCGTTACTGCCGCCGGACTGCTTTTTCTTTTTGCGGGATTTTGTAATTCCGAGGACTGCAAGAACTGCTGCTGCTGCGGCAGCGATTCCTCCGCATATCCAGAGGAAGGTCTTTTCGATCTTATAGCCGAATATCTCAACTGTCTCAGCAGGCGCATCGGGTGCTTCGTAGAGTGAGACGTCGGTTTCGAGTTCTATTTCATAGGAATACGCATAGTTCGCTCCGGCGCTTCCTTCTGCGGCATAGATGGTGAAATCCTCTACGAGGACATCCTCGCCTGCCATCTCGTCGTAGTTGAAGCCGAGTGCGGCTGTTCCTATAGCGTCGAGATTGTTGTATGTTCTCACAGCCTTGAGAGCGTCGCAGTTATAGAATGCGCACGTTCCGAGTGATGTGAGCGGCTCGCCGAGCTGGACTGATGTAAGTGCAGCGCAGTCCTCGAAGGCATAGCTTCCGATTGTTTCTGCTGTTGAGATATCAACGCTCTGGAGGTTCTTGCTTCCGGCGAAGGCTGAGATAAAGATCTCCTTTACCGTATCGGGTGCCTTATAGTATGTCTCGCTGCTTGCAAGCGGATAGGCATAGATGATGGTCTTGTCCTTATCCATAAGTACGCCTTCCTCGGCGATAAAATGCTCGCTTCCGCTGGCAACCTTGAACTCCTCCATGCCTGTACAGCCATAGAATACTTCCTCGCCGATCGTTTCGACTTTAGCAGGGATCTCGATCGATGTAAGGCTTGTACAACCCTCAAACACACGGTTTCCGATCTCTGTAAGCTCAGCAGGAAGGTATATCCTCTTGAGGTTTGTACAGCCGCTGAATGCGATCTCAGCGATCCTTGTTACTGTATCGGGGATCACGATCTCACTTGCGCCGTTCTGATAGAATGCTGCACCGTAGATGCAGGTTACGGGAAGTCCGTTTATCTCGGCTGGGATCTCGATTTTTGATGAAATAGATGTACATGAGAGGATATATGCTCCGCCGTCCTTTTCGGCATAGAGATATTCCCCGAACTCGAGAGTTTCAAGCTCGCCTGCTTCATTAACAAGATCAGCGTTTGCCTCATCAACGAAGGTGAAGTTGTTTGTATAGCCGATCTCATCGTCGGAATCTGTACAGTAGATATACGCTGCTGAACCGGTAGTTCCGATGATAGTGAAGCTGTCGATCGGGTTGAGATCCTCGTCATAGCCAAAGGCGCAGTAGCCGATCTCGGTTACGCTTGCAGGAACTGTTACTTTTCTGAGTCCTGTTGCGGCAAAGGCGTTCTGTCCGATCAATGTAACTGTCTCCGGAATGGTGATCTCCGTGAGAGAATCACATCCGGCAAATGCTCCGCCGCCGATCTCATCAAGCGCCGGCGGAAGAACTGCCTCAGCAAGAGAGGTGCAGTATGCAAAAGTTTGATCTGCGATTCTTGTAAGTCCGGTGCAGGCGCTCATGTCCACCTTTGTCAGAAGCTTATTGAAGCTGATTCCGTGGTGATAGATCTGGGTTATTCCAGCCGGAATCACAAGCTCCTTGAGCTGGGTGTTGTACATTGCGGAGGCACCGATAGCTGCGGCATTTTCGGGGATGGTATATGAATCGCCGGACTTGCCCTCGGGATAGCACATAAGTGTTATCTCGCTCTCATTTCGCTTGAGGAAAAGCACTCCGTCCTCGGCGTAGTAGTTCTCATTTCCGTCATCGACAGTGATCTCAGTGAGCTTTACGCTGTCGAGAAACGGGTTGTCTGCGATATATTCGATTCCGGCAGGGAGATGGACTGACTCTGCGTCTGTCTCATAGAATGCTTCCGCACCGATCTCAGTTACCTTTTTTCCATCGATCGTTTCGGGAACTGTTACTGCTCCGCCTGCTCCGACGTAGCCTTCGATAACAGCCTCGTCGTCATCTGTGAGCGAATACTTGAAATCGCCGGAGGTTATGTAGTCATCCTCCTGCTCTGCGGCTGCGGTTTCATCTTCTGCTGCTGCGGAGGTTTCTGCTGTAGTCTCAGCCGCCTCAGTTGTCTCAGCAAAAGCTCCGGAAACCGGATATGCTGAAGCTGATGCGCAGAGAACAAGCCCCATTATAAATGCTGCAAATTTTCTGTGCCTGTACATAATTAAATACCCTCTCTCCAGGAAGCACTGAGCCTGAATGATGCTGAGTGATTCCTTATATTTTTCGTCCGAAAAGCCCGAAGCGACCTCTGGAGAGTCTGCTCCGGGCTTTAGATTTATTCTACAGTTACCGACTTAGCCAGATTTCTCGGCTTGTCGACATCATTTCCTCTGAGAACAGAGGTATAGTATGCAATAAGCTGAAGCGGAACTACAGCTGCCATCGGCATGAGCAGATCCTCGATATCTGAAGGAAGTCCGAATTTATAGTCGGCAACGTCCTTATCGGGAGCGTAGGAGTCACGGCATACCATTACTACCTTTGCGCCTCTTGCCTTTACTTCCTTGATGTTGCTGACAGTTTTGTCGAAGAGTGCGGACTGTGTTGCAACGGCGATAACGGGCATTCCGTCGTGGATGAGTGAGATCGTACCATGCTTTAACTCTCCGGCTGCGTATGACTCGGAGTGGATGTATGAGATCTCCTTGAGCTTGAGTGAGCCTTCCATACTGAGTGCATAGTCAAGTCCTCTTCCGATATAGAGGAGGCTGTCTGCTGTGATAAGCTCAGATGCGATGAACTGTGTCTCAGTCTTATCCTCGAGGATCTTCTCGATTATCTCAGGAGTTTTCTGGAGCATTCCAGTAAGTCTGCGGCACTCATCCTCGGAGATCTTTTCCTTTGCGAGGGCGATCTCGAATGCGAGAAGGTACATTACAGCGATCTGAACCATGTAAGCCTTTGTTGACGCTACAGCGATCTCAGGGCCTGCGTGAGTATAGATGAGCATATCTGCCTCTCGTGCGATAGAGCTTCCCTTTGCGTTTACGATAGCGAGCGTCTCTGCTCCGAGCTTCTTTGCGAGTCTCATAGCCGCAAGGCTGTCGGCAGTTTCGCCGGACTGGGAGATAATGATAACGAGGTCGCCTTCTGATACGATAGGCTCTCTGTAGCGGAATTCTGATGCGATATCTACAGTAACGGGAACTCTTGCGAGCTTTTCGATTACATATTTTCCGACCATTCCGGCGTGCATTGCTGTTCCGCAGGCTACGACGAAGATCTGCTTATAGCTGTTGAGCTTATCGATAGTGATTCCGCACTCCTCGAGATTCGGGAGTCCGTCAACGATTCTGGGAGTGATGGTTGTCTTGATCGCAGTAGGCTGCTCAAAAATTTCCTTCAGCATAAAATGCTCATAGCCGCCCTTCTCGGCAGCGTCCATATCCCAGTCAGCAGTCTTAAGCTCCTTTTCGATCTTATTGTGGTGGAGATCATAGATGCTTGTGCTGCTCTTTGAGAGTACAGCGATCTCGTCGTGATCGAGGAGGTAGTAATTCTTTGTATACTTCAGGATCGCCGGAACGTCTGAAGCGATGAAGCTCTCGTTCTCGCCGATACCTACGATAAGGGGGCTTTCGCATCTGATTGCGAAAACTGTATCCGGAAAGTCTGCGAATACGATTCCAAGTGCATATGAGCCTTCAAGCTCTCTTGTTACCTTTGCGATAGTAGCGATCGGGTCGCCGTCGTAGTAGTAATCGAGAAGCTGAGCCACGACCTCTGTATCGGTATCGCTCTTGAAGCAGCGTCCCTCTTTCACGAGGAAGTCCTTGAGCACCTTATAATTCTCGATGATACCGTTATGAACGATAGTAACTCTCTCTCCGCTGTGGGGATGGGAATTGACATCGGACGGTTCTCCGTGAGTAGCCCAGCGTGTATGACCGATTCCGGCGCAGCCCTCAGGCTTTCCGGTTTTTGTCATTTTTTCGGCGAGATCCATGAGACGTCCCTTGGATTTTGCCACAGCGATTTCTCCCTTATCGAAAACAGCGATACCAGCGGAGTCATAGCCTCTGTATTCAAGCTTTGACAGAGCGTCCATGAGAACATCCGCACAGTTTCTGTATCCGACATAACCAACTATTCCGCACATTTATGTAATGCCTCCATTCAAAATCTTTATAATATTAATGTATATTCCGGCAGTGCATAAAATGCTGCACTCCGGCGGTGAAAACTTTCCTATTCTCACAATTACTTTTATTATATCACACATTTTCAAACATTGCAATAAATTTCACACACTTTTCTCGTAATAATCATATCCGTGGACGATTTTGTGTGCATTTTGCACTAAATCAGGAAACAAAGCAGTTCATACATCGTGCTGAAACGGACAGTTTTCAACATCCTCCGGCGGAATTGTGGAAAACCAGCGAAGCCAGCAGGGCTGTTATTCACATTATAATGCTATAATTTACATCATGCTTTCCCGCTGTTAGATTTATTTTTATCCGGCATTGACCCGAGGATGGCGATGTGTTATAATGAAATAAAATTGATACAGGACGGTTTGTGTTATGAACGGAAAATTGATCGTTGTTGAGGGGCTTGACGGAAGCGGAAAGGCTACTCAGGCTCAGCGACTCTATGATGAGCTTCTGAGACAGGGAAAAAAAGTTATGAAAGTCTCCTTCCCTGATTACGAAAGCGACTCTTCGGCTCTTGTTAAAATGTACCTCAGAGGTGAGTTCGGTACATCGCCCGATGCGGTGAATCCCTACGCCGCTTCGAGCTTCTATGCTGTCGACCGATTCGCAAGCTATGCTAAAAACTGGAGGGAGTTCTACCTCAGCGGCGGCATCGTTATTGCTGACAGGTATACAACTTCAAATGCTATCCATCAATGCTCCAAGCTCCCAGAAGCTGAATGGGAGGAGTTCGTGAAGTGGCTGTTTGATTATGAGTACAGGCTTATGGGTATCCCTGAGCCTTGCTGTACGATCTACCTGCGTGTTGATCCTCAGGTCAGCCAGCAGCTCTTGTCCCAGCGTTATAACTCCGACGAGGGCAAAAAAGATATACACGAGCGTGATGTGGAGTATCTCTCACGCTCCCGTAAGGCTGCCGACTACTGCGCCGAAAAGCTCGGCTGGAAATGCGTGGAATGCGTTCTCGGCGGCGAAATGCGCTCCATTGAGGATATTTCCGCTGAAATACTGGGCATGACGGCTGAAATTATATAACAAAAGGGACTGCGCATGGCAGTCCCTTTTCAACTTTCTTTTATTCCTCAAACGAAAACAGCTCCTCGACTGTAGCCCCAAATACAGCCGCAATATCCATCGCAAGCTTCAGCGAAGGATTATACTGTCCCTTTTCGAGTCGGATTATAGTCTCTCTACGCACACCGGTCTTCTCAGCAAGCTCGCCCTGCGTCATTCCGGTTTTTGCACGGTATTCCTTTATTTTCGTCGTAAGCTCCGGCATTATTCTTCCTCCATGGCTTCCTTTGGTGAGCGGTCAAACCAGAGAAAAAATGATTCCTCGACTATCACGATCGCTGATATGATAATATATATCAGATTCAGATCCACTCTCAAAGTGAAGTCCTCACCGTCGAAAATGAAATACAGTATCGCTGCAAAAAGTCCTGCGAAAAAAATTACTCCGGTCAGTGAGAACGATTTGTAGCGGTTCAGAACCGAAAGCTCATCGCCAGCCTCGGACTTTCGCACGACGGCTGCGGCGCAGATAAGGACAAGACCTATGACAAGCACGGCGATGTTGATGCCGTTTACGACCATGCGTGCGGCTTTTTCACCGAATACATTGATGTAAAGCACAAAATTGCATATCAGCGTTACCGCCATCATCGGGACAAGCAGCATGGCATAGTTTTTCTGGGTTATGAGTTTGTTTTTCATTTTTTATTCCTCACCTCCGATGCACTCATAAATGAAAAAGAAAATCTCCTTCACAAGGATGATGGAAAGTGCCGCAGCCCAGAGAATATTGGCGTTCACGGTGAGCTTTATGCCGTCGCCGACGAAGAATACTGCGATCAGTAAGGCGCAAATTATAAGCCCAACAGTGCTTTTGAACGCCTTGCCAACGTTTTTTTCATAAAGCTCGTCGCAGATCTCCGGCTTGAAACGAGACTGGATCAGCATCATCACCACGAGAAGTGCTCCGCTTATTGCGGCAACGATCAGTGAATCGGCGAGAAGCTGACAGACGATCAGAACTCCGTATATTATTATGTTTATTACGGAACGAACTCGGGTCGGGATTGTTCTTTTGGCTTTTGTATTCATAATGTTTCCTCCTTTTTGGTGATTTATTTGTCACCTGATGTGATAATTATATCACCTCATTTTCTGATTGTCAATACAAAAGTGACAAATTAATCACTTTTGTTGATCCTGCACATCCACAGGCAGTTCGATTTGTGCATAACGCCAACAATATGGCAAAACCGCCTGAATCAGCACTGCTTTTAAGGCGGATTTGTGCATTCCTACAAATTTGAAAAAACGAAACGAAACGCAAGATAACGAGAGAAACAGAGCATTTGCGAGAGAATCAGAGAGATTTGAGGTTATAAATTAAAAAATCCCCGTTTTTCCTCTTGACAAACTCCGTTTTGTCGTGTATAATAATCCTTGCACTGTCAAGATCCCGACCTTCCGCCGCTTTGTGCTGCGGAATGCGATAAATTTTACTTGACGAAAATAATTACATGGAGGAAATCACTATGTCAACAACACTGGCAAAGCCCCAGGAAATCAGCCGTTCTTGGTATATCCTTGACGCTGCAGATATGCCCCTCGGTCGTGTTGCAGCTAAGGCAGCTCACATCCTCAGAGGCAAGCACAAGCCCACTTATACTCCCAATGTAGACTGCGGCGACCACGTTATCGTGATCAACTGCGCTCAGGCTGTTCTTACAGGTAAGAAGCTCGAGCAGAAGAAGTACTACTGGCACACAGGCTGGATCGGCGGTCTTAAGTCCATCTCCTATAAGGATATGATGGCTAATCAGGCTGACAGAGCTATGATGATCGCTGTAAACGGTATGCTTCCTAACAACTCTCTCGGCAGAGCTCAGCTCAAGAGACTCAGAACTTATAAGGACGCTAACCACAAGCACGAGGCTCAGAAGCCCGTTGCTTACGAATTATAATAAGGGAGGCTGGCTTAAATGTACGAATCAAAGGTTAAATATTACTACGGCACCGGCAGAAGAAAGCACTCTGTTGCTAGAGTTAGAATCTATCCCGGTACAGGAAACGTAACTATCAACGGCAGAGGCATTGATGATTACTTTGGTCTTGAGACTCTCAAGCTCATCGTTCGTCAGCCCCTCGCTCTCACTGACAACCTCGAGAAGTTCGATATCGTTTGCACTGTTGCAGGCGGCGGCGTTACAGGTCAGGCTGGCGCTATCAGACACGGCCTCTCAAGAGCTCTCCTCGAATTCGATGCTGAGCTTCGTCCTGCCCTCAAGAAGGCTGGATTCCTCACTCGTGACCCGAGAATGAAGGAGAGAAAGAAGTACGGTCTCAAGGCTGCTCGTCGTGCTCCGCAGTTCTCAAAGAGATAATTACTTCTCACGCTTTATATCTCATATCAAAGCAACAAACCCGGAACGTATTGTTCCGGGTTTTTATTTTTATCTTTGATCAGAAATTCTCGCTGCGGCGCTGTTTTCTCAGCTCGGAGCGCCTTACGGCGGCGTCCCATTCAGCTTTTTCCTGCTCTGTCTCGATCCTGAGCCTCGGCACCTGTGCAGGACGCTCGTTCTCATCAAGCGCTACCATCACCAGATATGCCGTATTGATGAGCTTTCTTGTGCCGTCGAGATTCTCCACAAATGACTGCACGCAGACCTCCATTGAGGTTCGTCCAACGTGTGTCAGATGTCCGCAGATTATTACGGTATCGTTCGGATACGCCGGAGCATTGAATGTCAGCGTGTCTACAACTGCCGTCGTAACGTTTCTTCCAGAATGCCTTCTCGCTACTACCGCTGCAACAATATCTATCCACTCCATGAGCTGTCCGCCAAAAAGCCTGTTGTAGCCGTTTATATTCGCCTGAGTCAGTACCTGTACCTGCTCGGCGTATGAATCACGTATCGTTTTTTCCATATCTTGCCCTCCTCTGGCATACTTATTATATATGTTATCTGCCGGTTCGCTTTAATTATACCACATCTCAGCCTCCAGCGCAATATTCATTCGTTAATCCTCAGCTTTTGCTTGACGAGTATGGGGAACTGTGTTATAATAAATGTATATATGCAGAAAAGAGGTTCATCATAATGGCTAAAGAAAAAAAGATGGTTACCGCTATTACCTCTATGAACGAGGACTTTGCACAGTGGTATACCGATATTTGCAAAAAAGCTGAGCTTATCGAATATACTAGCGTTAAGGGCTGTATGGTCATCCGACCCTATGGCTATGCTATCTGGGAAAATATCCAGCGCATCCTCGATGGAATGTTCAAGGCTACTGGCCACGAGAATGTTTGTATGCCGATGTTTATCCCCGAGAGTCTCCTCCAGAAGGAAAAGGATCATGTCGAGGGCTTCGCTCCTGAGGTTGCTTGGGTAACTCATGGCGGAAGCGAAAAGCTCGAGGACAGACTCTGCGTGCGTCCGACTTCCGAGACGCTCTTCTGTGAGCATTACTCCAATATCATCCACTCCTACCGTGACCTCCCTAAGCTCTATAACCAGTGGGTAAGCGTCGTAAGATGGGAGAAAACTACTCGTCCGTTCCTCCGTTCAAGAGAATTCCTCTGGCAGGAAGGTCATACTATCCACGCTACCGCTGAGGAGGCTGTTGAGGAGACAGAGCGTATGCTCAATGTCTACGCTCAGTTCTGCGAGGAATCACTCGCTATGCCTGTTGTAAAGGGCAAAAAGACTGAGAGCGATAAGTTCGCAGGCGCTGTTTCTACTTACGCTATCGAGGCTCTCATGCACGACGGCAAGGCGCTTCAGGCTGGTACTTCCCACTACTTCGGCGATGGCTTCGCTAAGGCGTTCGGTATCGAGTATACCGATAAGGAAAATAAGAGAGTTAATCCCCATCAGACAAGCTGGGGCGTTACTACTCGTCTCATAGGCGCTATCATCATGACTCACGGCGATGACAACGGTCTCGTTCTTCCGCCGGCTGTTGCTCCTGTTCAGGCTGTTATCATCCCCATCGCTCAGCATAAGGAGGGCGTTCTCGATAAGGCTAATGAGCTGAAACAGCGTCTCGCTGATGCTGGCGTGAGAGTTAAGCTCGACGACAGCGAGAATTCTCCCGGATGGAAGTTCGCTGAGTACGAAATGAAGGGCGTTCCGGTTCGTGTTGAGATCGGCCCTAAGGATATCGAGGCTGGTCAGTGCGTTGTCGCTACTCGTCATAACGGCGAGAAAACTGTCGTTGCCCTCGATGAGCTTGAAACTGTCGTTGCCGCTAAGATGAAGGAGGTTCACGACGGTATCTTCCAGAAGGCTCTCGAAAACCGTGAGAATAAAACCTATGCCTGCACCTCTCTCGAGGAGATCATCTCCTCTCTCGAGGAAAAGGGCGATGGCTTCATCAAGGCTATGTGGTGCGGCGAGGAGGCTTGCGAGGACGAGGTCAAGGAAAAAACTGGCGTCGGCTCACGCTGTATCCCCTTCGAACAGGAACAGCTCTCCGATGTCTGCGTTTGCTGCGGAAAACCTGCTAAACATATGGTTTACTGGGGTAAGGCTTATTAATTTCAATAAAAAAGGACTGCTTCGGCAGTCCTTCTTCTTTCTCCAATACCTCCCATAAACAATGGGATTCTTTTTGGAGCTTTTTATGTGGTTATCGGTGGAAACCTTTCTGAAGAAAGGTTCTCCCCCGAGCCCCCTTCCAAAGACTTTTATACAAATTTCCGCCTGACAGGGCACACTGTGAAAAAAGTAAAATCTCTCATTTACTGTATTGAGTGTGCCCTGTCAGGCGGAAATTTAATACTAAAGTTTTAGGAAAGGAGTTTGAGGAATAACCCTTTTTCAAAAGGGTTTTCCTCAATAATTCACGTAAAACTCCAATAAGAATCTCACCGTTTATTGGGAGGTATTTGATATTAAACGGGATTACTTTTTCTTTTTAGCGGAGGTATTTTCCTCAGCTTCAGGCTGGTCGTCCTCATCCTCGTCATCATCGCTGTCCTCAGCAAGCACGGGCTTCTTCTTATTCTCGACAAGCATTGCCTTCACGAATGCGAATATGATATAAACCACGAGGATAAGCGCCTCTACTACGAGGATCGGAATGAATGTACTCTTGATCGTACCGGAGATCGTATCAATAGTAGATGAGCTTGCCGGAACGAGGATATTATATGCATTAGCGAGTGTTACAGTCTCGTAGTAATCATCTGCTGTAGCGTTGATATTCTCGATAAGCTGGTTGAGCTTTACGTTGAGGTCTGCGAGATCAGCCTCTACTCTTTCGATATGCTCAGGGCTTGCAGTCTTGCTGCCCTTAAGGTCAACGAGTCGGAGCTTATAGTATGCGATCTCCTGAGTGATATTTGAAACACTTGTCTGAGCAGAGATCTTCTCGTTGATAAGCCTGTTGTACTCATCGGAAGCCATGCTTACCTGAGTATCTGTATCCTCATTCCCGTTTCCGAAGATGATGATATCGTCCTTCTCATAGGAATTGAGTGACTCTGTGATCGTTGCAAGGCGATCCTTCTGGACTGCCTGCTCACGGGTAAGCTCCTCGATTCTGTAGTCGTAGTAGTTGATGAGCGCATCCTTATCCTTTGTCACGTTGTTTACTGTGATATAGGATGAGATAACATCGAGGTCGATACTACGGATAGTGCTGATGGAATCTGAAAGATCTGCAAAAGTATATCCAGTAGCAGTTGAGCGGAAGCGTGAGGTATCCTTTGCAGCAAGTGTATCAACGTAGCTCTTGAGTGATGAGAGTGATGTACGGAACACGTCTACTGCCTCGGCGTAGTCATAGTCGGTATAGTCGAGGACAGTGACTGCATTACCGAGAGCCTCGTTATAGCCGTAAGTACGGAAGAAGTAGTCACGGTAGCAGTCGAGCATTGTATTGATGAACTCTACTGCCTCTGAGCCAGAGAAGTCTGTTTCAGCGTAGTTAAAGTCCACCTTATACTGTGTAGGATTATATTCAAGAGAGAGGATCTCCTGAGCAGCGCTCATTGCCGAGCTTGAGCCCATGTCGATGATGCTCTTGTATGTAGTCATCTTGTCCATCACGTCATTGGGAACGATTCCCTCGATGGTGATGCTGCTTCTGATCTGATCGATATTATCGAGCGGCATCTCAAGCTTTTCGAGGGTATCCTTGATGACCTCGGGGCTTTTTACGGTATTTACATCAAAGTCCTTGCCGGCAGGATCAAGACCCTTTTCGATGCCTGAATAGGTGAAATTGATAAGTGCCGAGAGTGTCTTATGCTCATCGCCGGAGATCAGGGCTGAACCTGAAAACACGAGAAGCGCAGATACTACGGCTGTCACGAGCCATATTACAAAGTATTTCTTAATTGTTCTGAAGATCCCAGCAACAGGAATAACGAAGCTGTCTTTTTCTTCCTCCTGATTTTTCAGCGTGATATTCAGATAACGTTCATCTTTCTTAGCCATTTTGCCCTCCGTTATTTTTTCAGCACGGCTCAGCTGCGCAGCGTTCTTGAACGTGGCGAAAAAGCTCAGCGGTGCATTCTGATTATTTTTAGTATCGCATTATTCGCCTGAATAGTGCAATACACTATTTATTATAACACAGCCTGATTTTTTTGTAAAGCAAAAAATTCAAAATTACATAAAAAACCACAAAAAAACAGAAGCGGAGACTATTCAGTCTCCGCAGCTTTGCATTATGCAATTATTCAGCGATCTCCTCAACTGCATCTTCAACAGCCTCAGCAACGTCATCAGCAGCAGCCTCGATCTCTTCAGCAGCCTCTACTACTTCAGGCTCGTCGTCGCAGCAATCGCAGCAGTCGCAGCAATCGTCGTCAAAATCGTCCTCGTAAAGATCAGCCTCAGCCATCTTATTCTTCATTACCTTAGAAACAACATATCCTGTAGCAGCAGCAGTTGCAGCAACAAGAACAGCAATAGAAAGCTTATTCATTTTAAATTCCTCTTTTCTTCGCAAGCATTATTTACCACGCCAAGCCGCTTGCGACCGGTTTCGGCAGGTACATTTTTATTATAACACACTTCTCGCCAGATTTCAACACCTTTACATATTATTTGTTAAAAACATCAAAATCGACATAGCGGTTATCGGGGCTGTTTCACAACGGAGTATTCTTTTTCCAAGCCATACTCTTCTGGCACCGGCTTCGGCGGCTAGCTGTACCTCTTCGGGATCAAATCCGCCTTCGCTTCCGATGAAAAGTCCGCAGCTGCGCACTCCTGTGAAGTCGATCTCTCCGAATGAGCATCCGCCCTCCTCCTCGTAGAGGATAACGGAGCAGTCAAGCTTTTTCATCTCCTCGGCAGCCTCCTTACAGGAGATTATCGGTGTCACCTCGGGGATCATGCCTCGTCCGGACTGTTTAGCGGCTTCTTCGGCAATTTTGTTGAGTCTCGCCAGCTTTTTTGAAAAATCCTTTTCCGACGGACGTGAAATACATCTTCTTGTCAGCACCGGCACGATACGGGTAACTCCAAGCTCCACGGTTTTCTGGATGATAAGCTCCAGCTTATCGAGCTTTGGGACTGCCTGAAATAGCGTTACCTCGACGCTTGGTTCAGATGCACAGCGCTCTTTGCTGACCAGTTCAAGGCTCACGCTGTCCTCGGTAAATGAGGAGATAGTGCAGTTATAGTCATAGCCCTTGCAGCACACTGTGATCGCCTCGCCGGGCTTCATCCTCAGGGAACGTCCGATATGGTGGGCATTGCTTCCGGTGAGGATGATATTATTCTCGTCGCTGACCTCAGCAAAAAATCTCGGCATTATTTCACCTCCGCAAAAATATACCATAATTATACATCACGCTTTCTGATTTTGCAAGTACTTTTAAAAATATCGCTCGCATTCATCGTCAATATCACTAATAACGGGCAGGTGTTTTTGATAGTATTACTCAATTTTTTCGTTTTAACGTGTTTAGTCACAATTTCTTAACATTTTATCAAGAAAATATGTTATAATCTTATTAGTAATTAAAATCGGAATCTTTTTCCACATGGACGTATTCCTGTTTTCACTTTTTTCACGTCCCTCCGGAATGGATTCGCAATGCTTTTTAATTTGAGAGAGGATGAATTTAATGTCAAAACACACCAAACTTAAAAAGGTGCTTACCTCTGTTGTAAGTACCGCAATGCTCGCTTCGTCACTTACTGTTACTGGTGCCGGCGTTTCAAGCGTTTCTGCCGCTTCTAACCACGATTACGGTAAGGCTCTCGAGCTTTCACTCTACTTCTACGACGCTAATAAGTGCGGCGAAGAGGTTACTGGCGGCGCTCTTACATGGAGAAAGAACTGCCATACTTATGACAGCCAGATCACTTCCGGAAATACTAACCTCGGCGGTCTTTATTCACAGTATCAGTCTGTTTTCGATCCCGACGGCGATGGCTATATCGATCTCAGCGGCGGTTACCACGATGCCGGTGACTTCGTAAAGTTCAATCTCCCCGCTTCATATGCTGCTTCAACTCTTGCATGGGGCGTGTATGAGTTCGAGAGCGCTTACGCTGAGACAGGATGTCTCGGTCACGCTCAGGAGATCCTCAGATATTTCGCTGACTATCTTATCAAGAGTACCTTCCTCGATTCAAGCGGCAAGGCTATCGCTTTCTGCTATCAGGTAGGTGACGGCGGCTCCGACCACAACGTATGGCGTGCTCCTGAGGTCGATACTTCAAGCTCTATGAAGAGACCAGCTTACTTCGTTACTTCTTCAAACAAGTCCTCTGAGCAGTGCTATCAGGCTGCTGCTGCACTTTCTTCGATCGCTGTAGTTCTCGAGGATACTGACGCTGCTTATGCTTCAAAATGCGTAAAATACGCTGAGGCTCTCTACAAATTCGGTAACGACTGCGGAAGCTCCATCACTTACGAGGGCTGCGGCAGCTTCTATGCTTCAGATACTTATAAGGATGATAAGGCTTGGTCAGAATG
Source organism: Ruminococcus sp. (assembly GCA_045128995.1). Taxonomy (GTDB): domain Bacteria; phylum Bacillota; class Clostridia; order Oscillospirales; family Ruminococcaceae; genus Ruminococcus. The sequence continues at coordinate 1,875 of JBGVIW010000084.1, read as the reverse complement.
CTGGCTCTACCTCGCTACTGATAACCAGACATACCTCAACAGCGCTAAGAACTGCTCCGAATACGACGGCTGGATCCACTGCTGGAATAAGGTAATGGGCGGTTACTACTGCATGATGTACTCCATCACAGGCGAGTCTTCATGGAAGAGCAAGATCGAAAGCAACCTCAGCTCACTCTCATCTTCAAACGTTACTCCTCAGGGCTACTACGCTATCGGCGGCGGCTGGGGAAGCGCTCGTTATAACACTGCTTGGCAGATGTATGCTGCTATTTACCAGAAATACTCTGGCAGCACTTCATGGCTCTCAAAGTGGCAGCGTCAGATGGATTACCTCCTCGGCGACAATAACCTCGGCATGAGCTACCTCATCGGTTACGGCGATAAGTACCCCACTCATCCTCACCACAGAGGCTCAGGACAGAACCTCTCATCAGATAAGGATACATCAAATCAGAAGTACATCCTCTGGGGTGCACTCGTAGGCGGCCCGAGCGCTGACGACAGCTACAACGATGTTACTAATGACTACGTTAAGAACGAGGTTGCGATCGACTATAACGCTGCTTGCGTAGGTTCACTTGCTGGTCTTTACACATACGTCGGCGGAACAACTGACGGCGCTGATCCGATCATCAAGAGCGCTTCTGAGATCAACTCAAGCTATAACTTCGGCGGCTCAACTGTAACTCCTCAGGTGACAACTACTACTACAACTACTAAGCCTGTTGTTACTACAACTACAACTACTAAGCCTGTTGTAAAAACTACTACTACAACTCCTAAGCCTATCGTTACTACTACAACTATCAAGAATCCCACAACTTTCGAGACTATTCAGTATGACCTCGACCTTTCTAACAGAAACGGCGATAATACTCTCGAGATCGTTCTCGAAGGCTCTGCTGGCTATAACACAAACGGCGTTGTAGGCTATACAGACGGCTCGTGGAAAACTATTTCTTGGAGCACTCAGTATGACTCAAACGGCGACGCTAAGATCACTGTTGATGTTTCTGCTATTCCTTCAAACGTAACTTATGCTCAGCTCCAGATCCAGTGGTGCTCAACATGGGATAACGCTACAAGCTCAAATATCATCGGTACAAGTGAGATGGTTTCCTACTCTATCGGAAATACTACCTCCACTACTAATCCGCCCGATGATGACGTTGTATACGGCGACGCTAACCTCGACGGCGAAGTAACTATCAACGACGTTGTTGCTATCATGATTCACTGCTCAACTCCCGGCGGCACACTTTCTGCTGCGGCAAGAAATAATGCTGACGTTTACCAGAGAGGCGATGATGTGAGCAATATGGACGCTCTCGCTGTTCAGAAAAAGATCGCTCAGCTCATTCCTTCACTCCCTGAGTCTGTTATGTAATTTATAATTAGCTCCATTTGCGGACGGCATCACTAAGATGCCGTCCGTTTTGTATTGTTATTACACTAATTGTTTCTGAATTGTAGAAAATATTTTGTAAACAGTTGACAAGTTGTTGCGAATGTGTTAAAATAGTAGTGGCTTATTGCCAAATTTTTTTGGAGGGAATTAGTTATGAAAGGATTTTCATGCAAAAAGCTCATCGCTGGCCTGCTTAGCGCAGTGACACTTTGCGGTGCAGCTACCACTGCCAGTGCAGCTTCCTTCAGCAATAACGCTGATATTGCTGCAAAGGCTTCATCCGACCAGTCGGTCATCATCAACACCAGCTTCGAGGACGCTTCTGATCTCAGCAGCTTTACCGGAAGAGGCGGAGTGGAACAGCTCAGCCAGTCTTCTGAGTATGCTTATACCGGCGACTACTCAATGTGCGTAAGCGGCAGAGAAAAAAGCTGGAACGGCCCGCAGTTCCTTATGGACGACGT
>JBGVIW010000083.1:0-3766 GCA_045128995.1 Ruminococcus sp. | reverse complement strand
CAGCCGGTATGATTGCGCAGCTCCTCGATATAAAACGGATTCGGAAGGCATCTGACGTCGAAAACAAGGTCAGATTCCGTAGAAACGCCGTACTTGAAGCCAAAGGACATGATTTTTATAGTAAGCGAATCCGATTTTCTGTCAAGGAAGAGATCCTTCACCTGTACTTTAAGCTGATTAGCAGTCAGCTCCGAGGTTTCGATGTAGTAATCGGCGATCTCACGAAGCTGAGAGAGCTGTTCCCACTCATGGCGTATTGCCTGATGGAGATTTCCGTTAAAACGTTCATCAAGCGGATGCTTGCGGCGTGTTTCCTTATAACGTTTTATGAGAACCTCATCGCTCGCCTCGATGTAGAGTATCTTTACCTCGAGATCCTTCTCACTTCGCAGGCTCTGCCAAGCATGAAATATCTCCGCAAACATATCTCCCGATCGGATGTCAACTGCCACTGCGACATTGCTCATTCCGCTTTCAGTATGGCGGCAAAGATCCACAAATCTGGGAATAAGCTTCGGCGGTATATTATCGATACAATAGTATCCGATATCTTCCATTACATCCATGACGCAGGATTTTCCTGATCCGGACATTCCTGTTACAATTAAAAGCTGCATATTTCCTCCGTTAAGATGTGTGTTTATTTCAGTATTACCGGCTCCAGCTCGAGCTGATAGCCAGTTTTTTCATAGACGATATCCCTCACCTGCTCGCAGAGAGTAAGAACATCGCTGCAGGTTGCAAATCCCTTGTTGATGACGAATCCGCTGTGCTTTTCGCTTACCATTGCTCCGCCGCAGGTCATACCCTTAAGGCCGCACTGATCGATCAGAAGCGAAGCATAGCTTCCCTCAGGACGCTTGAAAGTACTTCCTGCGCTTGGATAATCAAGCGGCTGCTTAGAGCTTCTTTTGCCCATGCACTCATTCATTGCCGCCTTTATCTCATCGCTTTCTCCCGGGGCAAGCTTCATAGTAATTGACGTTATCATCGCTTCCTTCTCAGCAAAAACGCTGTGGCGGTACGAGAGCTTCATCTCATCCTTTGAAATAGTTTTCAGCTCACCGTCAGCATCGATATACTCAGCCGAAACGACAATATCGGACATTTCGCTTCCATAAGCTCCGGCGTTCATATAAAGTGCTCCGCCGACTGTTCCGGGAATGCCGAAGAGGTTTTCCATTCCGGTTAGTGAATTCTGCTGTGCATGAACACAGGCTGCCGCAAGGAGTGCTCCGGCGTCGCATTTTATTATATTCCCATCGATCTCGATGCCGGCAAAATCTCCTCCAAGCATCAAAACCACACCGTCAAAGCCCTCATCAGGCACGATGATATTGCTGCCTCTGCCGATGATTCCGTATTTCACGTCATTATTTTTTAGATACTTCATAAGCTCTGCCGCTGACGCTGCACTGTTTATGCTTATCAGCGCACGGCACGGTCCTCCGAAGCGGAAGGTAACATATTCGCTGAGCGGGCAGTCCGGTATTATACGGCATCCAAGCTCGCCGCAAAGTGATGTTAATTCATTCATATATGACATTATTTTCCCCCTGAAACAGATTAAAATGTATCGTAGCTCTTTACGATCTCCTTAGCCTCCGACTCCATACCGAGCTGATTGAGAAGCTCCTGAGCGGCATTATATCCCATTTTCTTCTGTCTGTTGTTCATAGCTGCGACCTCGAGGATGACCGCAAGGTTACGTCCTGGCTTTACAGGAATATTAAGCAGCGGAACCTTTACTCCGAGGAGTGACACATATTCAGTATCAACGCCCATTCTGTCATAGATCTTCTCAGGATTCCACTGTTCAAGCTCTACAACGAGGTCGAGCTTTTCAGTCATCTTAACTGCACCGATACCAAAGAGTCGGCGTGCGTTGATGATACCGATACCTCTCAGCTCAAGGAAGTGACGGATATTATCCGGAGAGCTTCCGACAAGGCTGATATTAGACACCTTTCTGATCTCAACAGCATCATCTGCCACAAGGCGGTGACCTCTCTTAACAAGCTCGATCGCCGTCTCACTCTTACCTACACCGCTCTCGCCTGTAATGAAAACTCCCTCACCGTATATCTCGATAAGAACTCCATGGCGGGTAATTCTGGGAGCGAGGTTGAGGTTAAGGAACGCAATGAGTCCGGACATAAAGTTAGAGGTACTCTCCTTGCTTCTGAGGAGCGGAACGTTATACTCCTTTGCAAGCTCGAGCATTTCTGCGAAATATGGCAGTTCTCTCGTGATAATGAGTGCAGGCAGACGCTGAGCGAAGAGAAGCTGAAGTCTCTCACGGCGTGTTGCCTCATCGATTGTTGAAAGATACGCAAACTCCATCTTTCCGATGATCTGGATACGCTCCGGATTGAAGTACTCATAGAATCCCATGAGCTGAAGTCCGGGTCTGTTTACATCATTCTCGTCGATAAGTATTTCATTTGCATCCTTGTGGATAAAGATTGTTTCGAGTTTGAATTCATCGATGATCTTCTGAAGTGAAACATTGAATTTTTCTGCCATAATTACTCCATTCTCCGGTATTTACCGGTTCGTATTTCCGGCATACGATGCCTTATTTTATCCGATTATGAAAGATGAATATCCAAAATCGGAGATTACTTCCTTAACGTCAAGGAGATCGCTTGTATACAAGCCGTCTCCCGAGAAACGCACCACTACATCAAAGTCCTGAAGCTTTTTCTCGAGCAGTCCCAGAGCCTTTTCAGCGTTCTCAGCATTTGTTCCGGTAAACTCATATACCATTGAGCCTGCGTCAACAAGAGTTCCCATCTCATCAAAGTCAATGTTAAGGACAATTGTTGAAACGTCAAGCTGTTCCGGCTGGAACACATCGCTGCCTCGCAGCAGCTCTGCCGCTGAAATCTCAAGATAAAGCGGTTTCCCCTTGCTTACAGCCTCGCTTTGGATATCGTTTATCACTTCTGCAAGAACTGCATCCGAATCAGCGATTCCTGCCGCAGCTGCAAAGCTCTGAAGATCCGCATCGCTCATCTCAGGGAACTCAGCCTTCGTACAGATCACCCTGTCGAATCCGGCGCTGAGGATTTCTGACGCTACGGCATTAACATAATCCTGTGCAGTTTTAGAAAACGGAGATGTCCACTGTTTATGAGCCTCGCCGTCAGTCCATGCCGATCCGTCAGTATTTATAAACCCAAAGCTAGGAAACTTAGCCGGCAGGATATTATCCTCAAAAACGCTTATGACCGCAGCTGGTCTGAATCCGGCAGAAATGATCTCGGTCGTGATCTGAGCCAATGTGAGGCTTGATTTCACTGCACCGGCTGACTTTGCCTGATATACTTCGCTTGCATAATAAAGCTCTCCTCCGCTGATTTTCAGCGGTACAGCAACATATTCTATGCCTTCAGATGACGGAATATTTCGCAGTGCCGTCTGAAGAAGGGAAATATCCGTAAGAGCTTGCGGATCTATTGATGCAGCCCTGAATTCATCGGAGCTTACCGGATCAGCAAAAGAGTCTGTACCATTAGTCGCACTCGGAATGGTGGTTGACTGCTGTGTCGAGTCCTTCTCGCTGTCCGAGCCGGAGCTGTCTCCTGCTTTTTTAGTATAATTTATAATAGGCTCAGCTGCGCTGTAGCCGAGAAAACAAAGTCCGCCTATAAGCAGAACTGTCAGTGCGCCTGACATAATTTTTGAAGCCTTGGACTTGCCGTAAAAATTCTTCTCCTTTGTCTTATAAATTTTCCTTCCTTTTTGTTTGAACTTCATCTAT
>JBGVIW010000082.1:0-24192 GCA_045128995.1 Ruminococcus sp. | reverse complement strand
GAGAGAATTTTTTTCAGCATGGTGTACCTCCAGTAAATATAGCGATAGCGCCGAAGGCAATACAAAAGTCTTTGATGCAAACTTTCCTCAGAAAGTTTGCCGCAGAGCACGAGACGAGAAGTCTCGTAAGCATTGCAAAAGCAATGCTTGCGCCAGCTCAAAGCAGTCAGGCAAGCGCCCGCAAGCGCAATGCCTGACGGACGGCTTTCTTCTGTTACCCTAAGCCGTATTTTCGGGTGTTTTATAGGGACATACTTCGTTTGCACCTATGGTTGTTTTTGTTTAGGGGACGCTCCTAACAGGAGCGACGACCCTCTGTCAGCCTTGCTGACATCTCCCTACACTGTAGGGAGTCACCCTCTTGCAGAGCGTCCCCTAAACAGGGCGACGTTATAGTCTCAAACCCAACAGAAGCAACCCGTCCGTCAATCCGGCACTTACGTGCGGTTGACTGGTTTGTGCTGACGCATCGACCTACGGTCGATATAGGGCTTCTCGCCCTATAACCTCGACCGCTTTTCTGAGGAAAAGCGGCGCAAAAGACTTTATGCTATTTTTGCGCTTTTGTTTTCAAACAGCACAGGGCTGCAAGTGCAGCCCCGATGTCATTCCTATTCCTCGTCGTCAGCTTCAGCCTCTACGATCACTTCGTTCTGTTCCTCAAGCTTCGCAGCAGCCTCTTCAGCCTTTGCCTCAGCCTCGCTGAGCTGCTCGACCTTCTCGATATCAGCCGAATCGTCGTGCTCAGCTCTCGTAAACGCAACTACCTTAGCCTCGTCGACGACCTTCATCACTCGAACACCCTTGGCGATCCTTCCCATAATGCGGATATCGCTCGCCAAGATCCTGATGATAACGCCCTCGCTCGAGATAAGGATGATATCGTCCTCCTCGTCGACGATCTTGATTCCGCAGACATATCCTCTGCTCTCGTCGACCTTGTAGTTCGTCAGACCATATCCGCCTCGTCCCTGAATTCGGTAATTATCGAGTGCGGTACGTTTTCCGTAGCCCTTTTCGGTGACTGTCAGGAGCGTAGCTCCCTCACGGACTCTTGCCATTGAAACAACTCTGTCGCCCTCACGAAGCTTTATTGCTCTCACACCGTGAGCCGAACGTGAAAGCGGACGGATATTCTCCTCCTCGAGGCGGATTATCATACCGTTTCTTGTTGCAACGAATATCTGCTCGCTGCCGCTTGTCATGCGCACTCCGGCGATCTCGTCGCCCTCGTCAAGACCGATCGCAATAAGACCGTTCTTGCGGACATTGCGGTAAAGCGAGAGGTTAGTTCTCTTTATCTTACCGTTCTTGGTGACCATCGAGATGAACTTATCGTCATTGAAATCGGACGCCTTTATCATTGCAGCGACCTTTTCGCCCTCGGTAAGCGGGATGAGATTTACGAGATTGAATCCACGGGAAGCCTTTGTTCCGTCGGGGATCTCGTAGCATTTGAGCTTATACATAATGCCCTTGTTGGTGATGAAGAGGATGTTATCGTGGGTCGAGCAGATGAACATCTCCTCAACATAGTCCTCCTCACGCTGCTTCATGCCGGTGACTCCACGTCCGCCTCGGCGCTGGATCTTGTACTCATCGACGGGCATTCTCTTGATATAGCCGCTGTTTGTGAATGTGACAACGCAGTCCTCAACGGGGATAAGATCCTCGATATCGACCTCGCCGCTGACGGATTCGATGTCAGTTCTTCTCTTGTCGCTGAACTTGCGGCGGATCTCGTTGAGGTCATTCATGATTATCTCATAGACTCTGCTCACGTTAGCGAGGATATCCTCGAGGTCAGAGATCTTCGTGAGCAAGCCATAAAGCTCGTCAGTGATCTTCTGGCGTTCAAGACCGGTGAGCTGTCCGAGCCGCATCTGGACGATAGCCTCAGCCTGTTCGGGAGAGAGTCCGATCTGGTTTTCGACGTGCAGACCGGTGAGGTCATACTGGGCTCTGTCGAGGAGAGCGGACATATCGACGTCCTTGAAGCGTTCCATCATGCGTTCCTTAGCCTCCGCGATAGTCTTGCTTGAGCGGAGGATAGCGATTACCTCGTCAATATAGTCAGCCGCAAGAACAAATCCCTGAAGGATATGTGCACGCTCGAGAGCCTTGCGCAGGTCAAAGCGTGTACGGCGCTGGATAACATCTACCTGAAAGTCGAGATAATTCTGGAGCATCGACTTCAGGGTAAGTATCTTCGGCTCGCCGTTCACGAGCGCAAGCATGATAATTCCCACGGTATCCTGAAGCTGAGTGAGTGCAAAGAGCTTATTGAGGATAATCTGCGGATTTGCGTCCTTTTTCAGCTCGATAACGACACGCATACCGTCCTTATCGGACTCGTCACGCAGGTCATAAAGCCCCTCGATCCGCTTATCCTTAGCGAGCTGATTGATGCTCTTAAGGAGTCTGTCCTTACGGAGCATAAAGGGGATCTCGTCAACGATGATGCAGTTTCTGCCCTTGATTTCCTCGAAGTGGGTACGTGAACGGAGGGTGATCTTACCTCGTCCCGTGCCGTATGCAGCACGGATTCCAGCCTTGCCCATGATGATACCTCCGGTCGGGAAGTCAGGGCCTTTGATATGCTCCATAAGCTGTTCGAGTGTACAGTCGGGGTCATCGATGAGGAGCTGAAGCGCATCTATTACCTCACCAAGGTTATGCGGCGGAATATCTGTAGCCATACCAACAGCGATTCCGACCGAGCCGTTCACCAGCAGGTTCGGGAATCTCGACGGCAGAACAACAGGCTCTTTCAGCCGATCGTCGTAGTTGGACTGAAAATCGACAGTTTCCTTGTTGATATCGGTGAGCATATCGAGGGTGAGCTTAGCCATTTTAGCCTCGGTATATCGGTAAGCAGCCGCACCGTCGCCGTCGATCGAACCGAAGTTTCCGTGACCGTCGACGAGGGGATATCTCATCGAGAAGTCCTGAGCGAGTCTTACGAGTGCATCATAAACCGAAGCGTCGCCATGCGGATGGTAACGTCCAAGCACAGCACCGACGGTATCGGCACATTTTCTGTACGGCTTTTCGGGAGTGAGTCCATTTTCGTGGAGCGTGTACAGAATTCGGCGGTGTACAGGCTTAAGACCGTCCCTTACATCAGGCAGCGCTCTCGACACGATGACCGACATTGCGTACTGGAGCATAGAGCTTTCCATCTCGCTGACGATCTCGCTGTCTATGATTTTTGAATTATCGTTATAGAGCAATTTTTTTACCTCCTGTTGGGTTTATGTATATATTGCAAGGTGTATTAATTTCCTAAATAGGGTACAGTAAGCTGACATACTGACAGCAGAAGTGAAAGTGTAAGGAGAATATTGCTTGTTACAAACTGAAATTTCCTGCGCTTTTCGGTACTCTGCCTCTGAGAGACTGAATTTTCGCAGCAGCCAAAGCTTCCCTGTACCGCAATGCCGAAGCATATCAGCAAACCGATCGCAAAGGTTCCGAGCTGAACGAGGACTAAAAATCCATAAACAAAGCTCTCCGTACCGATCGGGGTATCCCATCCAAAGGTCAGCCGATAGAATTTTTCCAGAAACTTCGTGTTAATATACAGAAAGTATAATCCCGCCGACGCTGCAAATGAGATAACACATCCGACCAAAAACTGGGCAAATTTCTCCTCCCAGAGCAGAAACGCCGTAATCAGACCGGCTGCGGCGAACAGATATATCGCAATCATCGAATCAATATGCCACGCCAGAACTGTTCCCCAGTAGACGTATGCGGTGAAAAAAGCGCCAGCCGAAATGGATTTCAGGCAAAGTCTGACTGAAAAAACAGGCGATTTATTTTCCTGCTGCTGCATTCAGACCTCTGATCATCCCGATCTCCGTCTCCGAAAAATTCTTTTTCGGGACAACGTAGAACATTTTCTTTTTAACATGAAGGAGGAAGAACTCCTCGTACTCGCTGACAACAAGCTCGCTGTTGATAGGGATCCTCGTAGGCTCGGGATTCTCGTCATTAAGGGGATATCCCATCTCGTCGAGCTGCTCCGCAGCGTCTATATCGGGAACATCGTCCTCATTTTCATCCTCGCCGTCGGAGTTTTCAATATCCTCATGCGGAAGTGTTGAAATCTCGACAAAATCATCGCCCAGACGGAATTTATAGACCTCATTCTCAAGCCCCTCGGACTGGATCGTATCGAGCACTGCACGGCGGATCTTTCTTGGGTTATACCACTCCCGCACGGCAAGTGCGAGACAGATGAAGATCAGGAAATAGGCGATCATATTTGACGGATCATCGACTGCGGCGAAGATATAAACGACCGCAAGAACGATGAAAAGCGCCATAAACAGGTAACTTTTCGGGTAGACATTCTTCTTCTGGAACGCCTTATAGGCGTCGCTGAAAATATTAAAGGGAATAGTATATTCCTTATCGATTCTGAATTTTTCTTCCATTGCTGCTCCTTTTGATTTAATTTATACTTTCAGTATATTTTATACATCGAGATCCTTAGCAAATTTTGCATTCTTCTCGATGAAGTTTCGTCTCGGCTCGACCTTGTCGCCCATGAGGATCGAGAACGTCTCATCCGCCTTCATAGCGTCATCCATGGAGATCTTGATGATAGTTCTGTTCTCGGGATCCATTGTAGTTTCCCAGAGCTGCTCGGGATCCATCTCACCAAGACCCTTATATCGCTGGATCTCGACCTTATATTTTCCGTCCTCGGAAAGCTCAGCGATATACTTATCCCTCTCCTCGTCGGAGAAAGCGTAGCGGATCTTCTTATTGCGCTCGACTCTGAAGAGCGGCGGCTGGGCGATGTAGATATTTCCGTTAGTGATGAGCGGTCTCATATAGCGGAAGAAGAACGTCAGCAGGAGAGTTCTGATATGCGCACCGTCGACGTCGGCATCCGCCATGATGATAACTTTTCCGTAGCGGAGCTTTTCGATATCGAAATCCTCGCCGATACCTGTTCCGAGAGCCGTAACAACGGGCAGGAGCTTGTCATTGCCGTAGATTTTATCGATTCTCGCACGCTCGACGTTAAGCATTTTTCCCCAGAGCGAGAGGATCGCCTGATAGCGGCGGTCACGTCCCTGCTTAGCTGAACCGCCCGCAGAATCTCCCTCGACGATGTAGACTTCGTTATAGCGGATGTCACGCTCCTGACAGTCGGCGAGCTTCTCAGGCATCGGAGATTTTCCGAAGGCATTCTTCTGACGCTCGTTCTCACGGGCTTTTTTCGCAGCCTCACGAGCTTTGAGGGCAGAAATACTCTTCTCGAAGATCATTTTTCCGATCTCGGGATGCTCCTCGAGGAAGTTCATGAGTTTTTCCTGAACCATTTTTTCGACGAACGGGCGAACCTCTGGGTTACCGAGTCTGCCCTTAGTCTGACCCTCGAACTCACACTCAGTGAGTTTTACAGAAATTATCGCAGTCAGACCCTCACGGACATCATCACCGAGGAGTTTTTCCTTATCTTTGAGGAGTCCCATTTTCCTTCCGTACTCATTGACCACCTTAGTCAGGGCATTCTTGAAGCCCGTCTCATGCGAACCGCCGTCTTTTGTGTTGATATTATTTGCGAACGAAAGTATAATTTCGTTGTAGCTGTCGTTGTACTGAAGAGCTATCTCCGCAAAAGAATCGTCCTTTGTACCGGAGATATAGATCACATCGCCGCTGAGGCTTTCAAGCCCTCTTGTAGCGTGGATATGCTCGACAAACTGGCGGATACCGCCCTCATAATGGAGCGTTTCGCTCTTTATATCGTCCTTTTCACGCTTATCGGAGAATACGATCCTGATTCCTGCATTGAGGAAAGCCTGTTCACGCAGTCTTTTGAGGAGGATCTCGTAATCATAGACAGTTTCCTCGAAGATCTCGCCGTCCGCTTTGAACATGACAGATGTTCCCGTTTCGGAGGTATCGCCGATGATTTTAAGCTGCTCGTCGTAGTGACCTCGCTCGAAGCGCTGGAAATAGACGTGCTCGCCGTCCTTTACAGTAAGCTCCAGCCACTCAGACAGGGCATTTACAACAGATGCACCGACGCCGTGAAGTCCGCCTGATACCTTATATCCGCCCCCGCCGAACTTACCTCCGGCGTGGAGGATGGTATAAACGACAGTAGCGGCAGAAATGCCTTCCTTCGGGTGGATTCCGACAGGGATTCCTCGTCCGTTATCTGAAACACGGATAACATCTCCCTCGAGGATCTCGACCGTGATCTCAGTACAGTAGCCCGCAAGAGCCTCGTCGATCGAGTTATCCACGATCTCATACACTAAGTGATGCAGACCGCTCGGACCCGTAGAGCCGATGTACATTCCCGGACGCTTTCGCACCGCTTCAAGTCCCTCAAGGACCTGAATGTCATTTTCATCGTAATTCTGGTTTTGCTGACTCATTTATTTACCTCCTTCACAGGGACTGTCAGCCCCTGCACCCTGACCAAAGGGTATCCACCCTTTGGAATCCCGATTCTGGCACACACAAGGGTATTTTTTATTTATCAAAACAGAGAAACACGCTGTGATTTCTCCAGTATTTCGTCGTTTTTTCATTCTCCGCCATTCAGCCTCTTCCTCAGTGTTGAGGCGGCGAGCTGGGAGATATAGAGCAGCTCCTTACCGTTTTTCATGACGATAACGAAGCTTTTTGGCAGCTCCATCGTGGTATAGATGCAGCGTTTTTCCTTTTCCGCACGGTCGAGGAGACGCTTTGTTGACTTACCGATTGTAGTATTCTCGATATCGAATATACCTACGATATCACTTATTCTTACGAGATAATCATTCCCCAGATGAAGATACATTCTGCTGCTCCTCCTCAGTGATCCTGCCCTCGCTTACACGCAGGATTTTTCCCTTTATTTCGGGCAAAATCGCACTTTCATTGCAGGTTGTGACAAATACCTGCATATCACGGATAATATCAAACACAAATCTCTGGCGTGACTCATCAAGCTCACCCATGACATCATCGAGGAAAACTACGGGAGCGTCCTTTGATTTATTCATAAAGATCTCCGCCTGAGCGAGCTTCATGACGAGCGCAGCGCTCTTTATCTGACCCTGAGAGCCGAATTCACGGGCATTCATGCCGTTTATCCTGACGATTATCTCATCACGGTTCACGCCGGCATGGGTAGAACCTGTGCGGATATCGTATTCAGCGGTCTCACGCAGCTTTGAGAAATACTGCCCAACAGCGTCATTATCGCAGGGCTTGAGGAAATCCGCCGGCTTAAAGACATTGGAGCGGTACTCAAGCGTAAGCTCTTCGCTGCCGCCGGATATTGTCTTATAGAGTCTTCCGCAGATCTCGTTTATTTTAGAAATATAGTCATTTCGCATATAAGATATAAGCGCACCCTCATGGGCGAGCTGCCGATCCCAGATCTCGAGTATCTCCGGCTGGGCATTATTCTGCATAATGTCTTTAAGCAGGGCATTTCTCTGGTTGAGGATGCCGCTGTGCTTGGTGCAGTGGAGCGCAAGGATCGGATTAAGCTGCGAAGCAGCCATGTCAATAAAACTCCTCCGGCGTTCGGGCGAACCTTTTATGATCTCGACGTCATCGGGAGTGAAGATAATGCACTTGAACACGTCGAAAAGCGCTCGTGAGCCTTTCAGCTTCACGCCGTTGAGGTGGAGTGACTTCGGAGCGGAAGCACTTCTCGTCAATTCAAAGGAAATTTTCTGCTCACGGACAGAGTCTAAGATTCTTATTTTCGAGGACATTTTATTGCCGCTGAGGGCAATATAGTCCTTTTCACGTGAACCACGGAAGCTCCGGCAGCCGGAGAGGATCCACATCGCCTCGAGGATATTAGTTTTTCCCTGAGCATTTTTTCCGACGATGATATTATATTTTTTATCCGGAGCGAAGGATATCTCACGGAGATTTTTGAATCCATCGATCTCGGCGAAGGTGACGATCAAGCTATAGTGACCTCGTCGTCACCGACAGCAACGGTATCGCCGCTTCGGATTTTTTTACCTCTCATCGTGCAGACCTCGCCGTTAACAAGAACCTGACCTTCCTGGACGAGGATCTTAGCTTCTCCGCCTGTATCGGCGAGTCCTGCGAATTTAAGGAGAGCGTCGAGTTTGATAAATTCAGTAGTAATAGAAATTTCTGATTTAGCCATGGTAATCCTTTCTTATCGCAGAGCGATATAGATATAATTAAGGCAAAAGTTTTCGGTCAAGCCTTTTTCAAAAGGGTTGCGGAATCCAAAGGCAGCGCCTTTGGTCGCCGTCCGCAGACGGCGAAACTCCCCATCCGCAGGGCGCTCTGCAAGGGGTGAATTCCAAAACAGTCCAGTGGACTGTTTTGGGAGAGGGGACGCTCTGCAAGAGAGAGCGTCCCCTAAAAGGGGCGCAGTTATATCTGTAGCCTCCTGCGGCAAAGCAATGCCTGACGGACGGTCTGTATCCACTGCCTCCGGCGGCGGAGCCGTCCGAGTGTAAATATATTTTCCCGAATGTCAGCCCCTACTGAACGACATTCTTGATCTTTACGATCTTACCCTTTTCGTCCTTGCAGTATTTAGCAGCGAAAGCGGGATTTTCGGCAGCTACGGCATCAAAATGCTCGGGGTGATCCTTGCAATAGAGGAGCGCAACGCTGGCACTCGTCTTTATCTTCACGGCGAAGTCTTTTTCGGCGATCTTATCCGGCAGGATCCTCGACATATAGACAAAAAAGAAGATTGCAGCCGCAGCGCAGAGGACTGTTAAAGCGATTCTTGCGGCGATGTTTCCGATCTGTGACCAGCTGAAAAATGCCAGCATGACGAGGATAAGCGCAGCTCCGCTTGAAAAGCCTGAAACAGCAGTAGCCTTGTTGCAGTATCTGTAGACCTTGTAAAAAAACATCAGACTCCTCCTATTTCTTCAGCTGGATCGGCATAACGAGGAATATATAGCTCTCGCCCTCGAGAGGGAGAAGCTCGATAACCTTCATAGCGCCGTTGAAGCGGATGCGGATCTTATCGCCCTCAGCGGCACGGAGCGCCTCAAGCAGGAGCTTGTTATTGAAGCCGATAGTCACCGTTTCCCCGGAAATATCAGCCGGAATGGAGTCATTTATCTTACCGATACCGGTTTTGCAGCTTATTTTGACCTCTCCGCCGGAAACCTCACAGCGGATGGCAGATTTATTCTTCTCGTCGATAAGCAGCGAGCATCTCTCGAGGCAGGTAGCAAACTCACGCTTGCTGATGATGACCTCAGTCTTGCAGCCGTTTGGGATGCTGAGCTTATAGTTATGGAAAGTACCCTCGAGGAGACGTGAGATAACGAAAACGTTGTTCACCTCGAAGATGATATGTCTGTCGTTAGTGCAGATAGTGCAGGTCTTGTCGCCGGCGTCATCACGGATTAGAGTTGAAACCTCGAGAAGAGCTTTTTTCGGGACAACAAAGTGATAATTCTCGCCGCAGTCGATATTCTCATTGCGGATAGCGAGTCTGAAGCCGTCGATAGCGACCATGTTGAAGCTTCCGTTCTCGATATCGAAAAGCTCGCCGGTGAGAACAGGCTTGCTCTCGTTAAGGGAAGCTGCGTAGTGAGTCTGGGTTATCATATATTTAAGAATGCTCTGCTTTACAGTAAAGCTTCTTGCGGAATCAACCTTCGGAAGCTCGGGATATTCTCTTGCGGACATAGCGGAGAAGCTGCATTCAGTTGAGCTGCATGAAATGTTGATAACGAGGTTATCCTCGTCGATATCGAAGCTGATGATATCGCCAGACATACGGCGTGTGAACTCGCTGAAGAGTCTGGAGCTTACGACGAACTCGCCGCTGTCCTGAGTTTCAGCGCTGATAGTGGTTCTGATTCCCATTTCGAGGTTATAGGCAGTAAGCTCAAGCTCACCGGGAGCTACTCTTACCTTGATGCCTTCGAGGGCAGCAATAGTTGACTTAGGTGAAACGGCTCTTGATACATTGCTGATAGCCTCGCTGAGCTCGGCTTTATTGCAGATAAATTTCATAGAAAAGTGACCTCCGTAAGAATGACTGAAGGCTGTTGAAAAAAGGAGTGCCTTCAATAAAGGGCTGGAAAACGGTATTTTTCAACGCAAATGCATTGAATAAGAAATATTGTTTACAAAAAATTCAGATTTCCCCTGCTAAGATAAGAAAAGATGAGATAAGATAAAGATATAAAATCACATAACATTTCAGAAAAAGTGCGGAGCAGTTTTTTTTAACATTACACATCTCAGCACGCATGACAAGATAAAATAAGATAAGATAAAGATTTATTGTTGTTGTTGTAGAGGCGGTGGAAATGTTAGAACGGGGATTTTTCCTCAGCATTTCGTTGAAAACTCGTCCACACACAGCTGTTGCAAAAATGTTTGGGTTTGTGAAGAAGTTTTTCACCGCCGGATTTTCTGTGGAAAAGGTTTAAGCTTGTGGAGTTGAAGTTTAAGAAAAGTGGAAAATTTTGTGGAATCGGGAATTTTCCATATTTTTCAGCCGGAATTTTTTAACATCCGGTTGAATCGTGCAGATTTTGAAAATGTGGAAAGCGTGCGCCGGACTATCCGGCAGATTTTAATAAATCACGCTGTACAAGCCTTTTTCGCAGTGAAAAGCTTCTCAACAGAGTTTTAAACACACTGTTGAAAACCCTGTTGAAATACTGTGAGTATATTCAGCAAGCCGCTCAGATCTTGCTCTTATCTCTTATATTTTTAATGATATCGTTGACGAGGTTTCTGAGGTTCTCGTCCTTTTTGATACCCTCGGTGATGCTGTTTACGGAATAAACGATAGTTGAGTGATCTCTTCCGCCGAATTCAGTACCGATCGAAGCGAGCGGCATCTGGGTGATCTCTCTTACTACATAAATAGCTACCTTACGGGCGATGGAGATCTGGGAGCTTCTCTTATTTGAGCGCAGATCCTCGGGAGAAACGCCATAGACTGTGGAGACGTCGGAGATGATCTTTTCAACAGTGATCGGAAGCGGCTGGTCGTCGGTGAGGACATCTCTGATGACGCTCTGCGCCATTGAGATGGTAATCGGGCTTCCGGCGAAGTGGTTGAGTGCCTTGAGTCTCAGCACAGCGCCCTCGAGCTGACGGATATTGGATTTAAGGCGGTTTGCCATAAATTCAGCGACCTCGCTTGGCATCTTGAGAGCAAGAAGCTCAGATTTTCTGTTGATGATAGAGAGTCTTGTCTCGTAATCCGGAGCGGAAATATCGGCAATAAGACCGCCCTCAAATCTGGTTCTGAGACGCTCCTCAAGCGTAACAAGCTCTCTCGGCGGCTTATCGGATGTAATAACGATCTGTTTGCCCTCCTGATAGAGCTTATAGAATGTATGGAAGAACTCCTCCTGCATACGTTCTTTTTTAGCGAAGAACTGGATATCGTCGATGAGGAGGATATCTGAGTTTCGGTATTTCTCGTGGAAATTAGCGATAGAGTTGTTGTTTATCGCCTGGATAAGGTCATTTCCGAAGGTTTCGCTTGTGATATAGACGACATTGAAGTCGGGGTTATTTATCTGAACCTCGTTAGCGATAGCGGTGATAAGGTGGGTCTTACCCATTCCTGATGGGCCGTAGATGAAGAGGGGGTTATACTCAGAAACAGCCTTTTTTCCGCAGTTTTTAGCAACTGACTTACAGCAGGCGAGGGCAAATTCATTTGAGCGTCCCTCGATGAAGGTATCGAAGGTATACTCATAATTTGCGAATTTATAGCTCTGTTCAAGCTCTTCATTTTTTTTAGTAAGCTCATCGTCGGTGGGGATATGGATAGGTGCAGGCTCATCGGACTCGACATTGATGACGAGGTTCACCTTAAAGCCCAGCACATTCATGAAAGCCTCGCTGAGAGCGGACTCAAAGTTGCTGAACACGATATTTTTCTGGAACTCAGTCTGGACGCTGAAAACGGCATCAGAGCCGTTAAGTCCGATCGGCTTCATAGCGTTTATCCATGTAGTAACGCCTATTTCAGGGATTTTATTGTTCTCAAGGCAGTAATTTTTAACACTTTCAAAAACTTCCTCAAATGAATTCATAATTTAACCTCCGTGCAGATTTTTAAGGAGAAATGGTCAAGACTGTACGCAGCAGCTTAAAGAAAAAGGTACAGAAATTCTCCGTTAAACGATACTCTCCTATAATAACATACTATATTATAACATACTCCTGTTGAAAATGCAAGTCTTTTATATAGTATAAAGAGAGAAATTCAGACTCATTTTCCACACGGTTATTGACATATTGTTGAAAACTGTGTTGAATTCACTTTCGGGTGTTGAAAGAGTGTTGGTATCACGGTGCAGAGCGTAAATGTGAGTGTTGAAAAAATCATGCGCAGAGATGGTTTATGTGATTTTACAGTTTTCAACATGGCTTTTTTCAAGATTTTCGACACGGCTTTATTCTCTCCACCAACACAGTTTTCAACATTTCAGCCGGAAATGTTGAAAATCAACATCCTCCAGCGCCTCCAGATTGGGTAAAATATCTAAAAATCATCAGCCGCAATAAAAAATTTCGGAAACTGCTTGACATCCGGTGATTTTTAAGATATAATGTACTAGTGTAATGCGGACTTGCGCCCGCAGACTAATTTTGTGAATCAAGCAAATAACGCTTTTGCGTATATATATTTGCGCAGAGAGGAGGACAAACTGTTATGAAGAGAACTTACCAGCCTAAGAAGCTTCATAGAAAGAAGGAGCACGGCTTCATGAAGAGAATGGCTACTAAGAACGGAAGAAAGGTTTTAGCTCGTAGAAGAGCCAAGGGCAGAGCAAGATTAACTCACTAATTGCGAGGCTGACCACAAAAGCTATTTTTGTGGTCTTTTTTATTAGTGTCACACAACTTGTTTAAGAATGCCCCCAGTGTATGACAAAATACGCACAGACAAGGCTGTGCGTTACCCTGATTTTTTTAGGTGATTGTATGCTTTATACCGAAATTCTTAACGATAACAGGGATTTTCTTGCGCTTTATAAGCGTGGCAGATATACTGCCTCGAAATATGCGGTGATCTATGTGCGCCCTAACGGAAAAAGCTTCAACCGGCTCGGCATTACTGCCGGAAAAAAAGTCGGAAACGCTGTGTTCCGCAACAGGGCGAAGAGACTCATCCGCCTTGCGTATAGAGAATCTGAAATAAATCTTCCCATCGGGATAGATATCGTTATCGTCGCACGAAGTGCGATATGTGAGATAAAATCTCAGGAATTCTGCTACTATATGAGAAAATACGGCGTTCCGGAAATATGCCGGATGGCGGTAAAGAATCAGGGCGGAAGAAAGTAATGAAATTTATCCTCACTGCCCTCATCAGATTCTATAAAAAGCATATCTCGCCGCACTTTCCTGCAAGATGTAAGTATTATCCTACGTGCAGCTCCTATGCGCTTCAGGCTATCCAGAGGTTCGGAGCTGTAAGGGGACTGTTTCTTGCTGTGTGGAGACTTTTAAGGTGCAACCCGTTCTCGATGGGCGGGATAGACTATGTGCCGGAAAAGTTCACCTTCAGGGTCGAAAAGTATAACTACCACTCCAACCTGACCGATAATGAAAATGACGGGCATCACGAGGACTGCCCGGAGAGAGATTTTGAAGATGATTAGAGGTATAGAAAATAAATGACTGCATTGTATGATATTATAGGTTATCCCTTCGGATACCTTATGAGCTGGATCTACAGCTTCGTCGGAAATTACGGCGTGGCTATAATTCTTTTTACTTTACTTACAAAAATTCTGTTTTTCCCGGTAAACTACCGCACTCAGATGAACTCGGCGAGAATGAGGCTCATGCAGCCAAAGCTCGATAAGCTCAAGAAAAGCTTCGGAAGCAACCCCCAGAGACTTCAGCAGGAACAGCAGAATCTCTATCAGGAGGAAGGTATAAACCCGATGGCTTCATGTATGCCGTCGCTTATCCAGATGCTCCTCCTCTTCGGTGTGCTCGACGTAGTTTATAAGCCGCTTACCCATATCTTCCACTTCGGAAGCAAGGTAAAATCTGCGGCGCTCAATATCGCTAATGACATTATTACAGAAAAATCAGAGCTGCTCGGAAAGAGCATCGATAAGATAAGCTCAAGCGACCTCAGAAGCGAGCTTCGTGTTATGGAACAGCTCAATGACCAGCCGGATAAGTTTGCCGATGTGCCAAGCAGCTTCCTCGAGAAGGTTCAGGAGTTCAGCGAGAACTTCACTATCTTCGGAGCTAACCTCGGTAAGACTCCCAGCATGAGCGTTGACTTCGGAAACAGTGAGAGCGTTATACTCTTCCTTATCCCGTTCCTCGCAGGTCTTTCACAGCTCCTTTATACCATTTATACTCAGATCCACCAGAAGAGAACTAATCCCACAGCTCCAAGCATGGGCTGTATGAACGTTATGCTCTACCTCATGCCGGCTCTCTCGGTATGGTTCGCATTCCAGGTTCCTGCCGGCGTAGGCTTCTACTGGATCTGGTCATCAGTATTCTCATTCTTCATCACCTTCGGACTCAACTGCTACTTCACTCCCGAACGTACAGCCAAGGCGCATGAAAAACAGAAGATCAAAGCAAAGAAAAAGGCTGAAAAGCATCCCGAAAGAAAAACTTTCATGCAGAAGATGCTCGAACAGCAGCAGCTTATGGAACAGCAGCAGAACGGCACAGCTTCCATGACTAATCCCGACGGAAGCAAGATATCACGTTCTGAAATGAACAAGGTTAACCGTGACCGTATCAATGAGGCAAGAAAACGTATGGCTGAAAAGTACGGCGACGAATATAATGACTCAAATGATGAGGATTGATCCTGTCGGAGGTAATGAAAATGACTGAAATTTTTACAGCTAAAACAGTTGATGAAGCCAAGGCTCTCGCTGCGGCTAAGTTCGGAAAAAGTGTAACTGAAATCAAGTTTGAAGTCCTCGAGGAGGGCAAAAAAGGATTCTTCGGAATCGGTAAGACTGACGCTAAGGTAAAGGCAACATACGAAGCACCTGCAAAGCCGGCTGCTGTAGCTGCCGCTGAGGCAAAGCCTGCCGAGACGATCGCTCCCAAGGCTGAAAAGAAGCCTGCACCTGTTAAGAATGACGCTGAGATTTCAGCTCCTAAGACTGCTGAAGCTCCAAAGGCTGATGCTCCTAAGAAGGCTGAGCCTGCTGCTGAGGAAGCTCCCGCAGCTGAGGCTTCAGAGGAAGATGAGTATTCACTCGATAACTTCACCCTCATCGAGGATGAAGCCCTCATCAACCCTAAGGTAAAGCTCGCTATGGACTATATCACAAGCGTCCTCAGAGCTATGGATGTTGACGTTAAGTTCACTGTTTATCAGAACGATACAGGCGCTGTTCTCAATATCGACAGCAATAATAACGGTACTATCATCGGCAGAAGAGGCGAGACTCTCGATGCGATCCAGTACCTCTGCTCGATCATCGCTAATAAGGGCGATAAGGACTATTTCCGTATCACTGTCGACTGCTACGGCTACCGCAGCAAGAGAAAGGATACTCTCGAGCAGCTCGCTGCAAAGGTTGCAAAATCTGTCCTCAGAACAGGCAGATCACAGCCGCTTGAGCCTATGAATCCCTATGAGAGACGTGTGATCCACTCTGCGATCTCACAGATCGAGGGCGTGTCCTCACGCTCAGTAGGCGAGGAGCCTTACAGAAAGATCATCATCTCTTCAAATAATCCAAGAAGAGGCGGCAAGCGCCGCAGCTCAGATCACCACGGAAAACACAGCGGAGGCAGCAGAAATAACCACCGCAGAAGCCGTGAGCCGTTTGAGCCAAGAGCAATCGACCTCTCAACAAGCTTCGAGAAGGACTATAAAAAGCCCAAGCCGGAGGACAGCATCGAGGGCGGTCTCTATGGAAAGATCGAGTTTTAATTCTAATAAGTAATATCAACCGGCAGCATCTTTTATTAAATTAAGTGCTGCCGTTTTTTTTCAGGAGTGATATTATGTCCACAATCGCAGCGATCTCAACTCCGAATTCGCCCGGAGGAATAGCTGTAATCCGGATTTCCGGAGAAAAGGCGATAGAAACAGCCGCCCGCATTTTTGCACCGGCTGGAGGAAAGAATGTTGAAGAAATGGCAGGCTATACCTGTGCCTACGGCTATGCCCATGACGCCGGCGAGCGGCTGGATGACTGTATTCTGACGGTTTTTCGTGCGCCGCACAGCTATACCGGAGAGGATGTTGCCGAGATCTCGTGCCACGGCGGACTGTATGTGACGAGGAAGATCCTGCGGACTATCCTTAAAAACGGTGCCGAAAATGCCGAGCCGGGCGAGTTCACAAAGCGTGCTTTTCTCAATGGAAAGCTCGACCTGACGCAGGCTGAGGCGGTGATGGATGTGATCTCAGCCAAGGGTGAGCGTGAGCTTAGGATGGCGGCAAATCTGCGTGAGGGTGCTGCTTTTAGAAAGGCGAAGGCTGTCTCGGGCAGGCTTCTGAAGCTGCTGGGCGACCTTGCGGCATGGGCTGACTACCCCGAGGATGACATTCCCGAGGTCGAGCCGGAGGCGATCTCTTCACAGCTCAGCGAAGCCGAGGCAGAGCTTAGGGCGCTGATCGCAAACTACGACAGCGGCAGGATCGTGCGTGAGGGAATCGATACGGTCATCGTCGGCAGACCGAATGTTGGAAAGTCTACGCTGTTCAACTGCCTGAGCGGGTGCGAAAGAAGTATTGTGACGGATATCGCTGGCACAACAAGAGATGTAGTCGAGGAGACTGTGCGTCTCGGGGATGTAACGCTCCGCCTCTCAGATACTGCCGGAATACGTGAGACATCCGACATAATTGAGGGCATCGGAGTCGATATTGCCCGCAAAAGACTCGAGGCGGCGGATCTAATAATAGCTGTTTTCGACGGAAGCTGTCCGCTCACGGCGGACGATTTCGAGCTGATCAAGAATCTCAGCGATAAGAAGATCATCGCCGTTATAAACAAATCTGACGCCGGAATGGTCATCGATACCGAGATGTTGGAGCAAAAAAATATACAGAGAGTATATTTATCGGCAAAGGATAACACCGGAATAGATGAGCTTCAGAAGGCTGTCGAGGAAGAATTTAAGTTAAATGAAATCAATTTTGAAGATATATCAATTGCCAATGAGCGTCAAAAAATTTGCATTGAAAAATCTCTTTCATGCATTAACGAGGCGCAGAATGCCTTAATGAGCGGAGAATTTCTCGATGCGGTCACTGTCCTGATCGACGAAGCGGAGCAGTTTTTGCTTGAACTTGTTGGCGAAAAGACTACTGATGCGGTGGTTGATGAGGTGTTTTCAAGATTTTGCGTAGGAAAGTAGTGTTCCACGTGGAACATTTGAGGAGGTTGCTTGATGTCATATAAAATGGGTGATTTTGATGTAGCGGTAATCGGCGGCGGTCATGCCGGAGTTGAGGCGGCACTCGCATCCGCAAGGCTCGGATGCCGCACGGTCATGTTTACGATTTCGCTCGATCAGATAGCGAATTTGCCCTGTAATCCGTCGATTGGCGGCACTGCAAAGGGCCATCTTGTACGTGAAATCGACGCTCTTGGCGGCGAAATGGGCAAGGCGGCTGATAAATGTTTCATTCAGAGCCGTATGCTGAACCGTGGAAAAGGGCCTGCTGTTCATAGCCTAAGGGCGCAGATCGACAGGGAAAAATACCATTCTTATGTTAAAAATGTGTGCGAAAAACAGGAAAATCTTTACATAAAACAGGCGGAGGTCGCTGAAATCCTCGTCGAAAATGGCACTGTCACCGGTATAAGAACATCATTGGGAGCGGAATATTCAGTTCGTGCGGCGATAATTGCGACCGGAACATACCTTAAAGGTAAGATTCATATCGGTGAATCCTCATTTGAAAGCGGGCCGGATTCTGCTCTCCCGAGCAGATTTTTGTCAGAGTCGCTGAAGGCGAATGGTGTCGAATTACGCCGGTTCAAGACCGGTACACCCTGCCGTGTGAGCAAGCGAAGCATCGACTTTTCTGCTGTGGAGCGGCAGGATGGGGATGAGGTGATTGTCCCGTTTTCGTTTGAGACTTCACCCGAAAATCTCGAGAATCAGGTCAGCTGTTACGTGAGTTATACAAATAGTAATACTCACAAAGTGATCCTCGATAACCTTCACAGATCGCCGCTTTACTCGGGTAGGATCGAGGGTGTTGGGCCAAGGTATTGTCCGTCTATCGAGGACAAAATTGTGAGATTTTCAGATAAGCCACGTCACCAGCTTTTCATTGAGCCGATGGGATTGAACACAGAGGAGTACTATTTGCAGGGAATGTCTTCGTCGCTGCCAGAGGATGTTCAGCTGGCATTTCTTCAGACGATAACGGGACTCGAAAATGTCGAGATCATGCGTCCGGCGTATGCGATCGAGTACGATTGCTGTGATCCAGCGCAGCTTGCTGCAACGCTCGAATTCAAGAAGATTTCGGGCCTTTATGGTGCTGGGCAGTTCAACGGAAGTTCGGGCTATGAGGAGGCTGCGGCTCAGGGAATCGTAGCCGGAATCAACGCTGCTCTCAAGATTATGGGCAGAGAGCAGCTGATCCTCGACCGTGCTAGCTCGTACATCGGCACGCTGATCGACGATCTAGTGACGAAGGGGTGCAGTGATCCGTATCGAATGATGACTTCGAGGAGTGAGTATCGGCTGATTCTTCGTCAGGATAATGCTGACCAGCGCCTTATACCGATAGGACATAAGATTGGTCTTATAAGTGATGAGCGTTATGAACAGCTCAATAATAAAATGGCAATGGTTTCGGCAGAGATAAAGAGGGTAAGTCATTTGAATATTGCTCCTTCGGAGGAATTGAACGTATTTTTAGTAGAAAATGGTACAGCTGCGCTGACGACAGGCTGCAAATTGGCTGATCTGATCAGGCGTCCACAGCTAAATTATAACAATATTGCTATTTTCGATAAGGATCGCCCAGTACTTCCAGACGATGTTTGTGAACAGGTTGATCTACAGATTAAATATGAAGGATATATTTCAAAACAGCTTGCGCAGATTGATCAAATGCGTTCGATGGAAGCGAAGAAATTGCCAGAATCCACCGATTATAGCCGGATTCGTGGGCTAAGGCTCGAGGCTGCTGAAAAGCTTAATAAGATAAAACCGCACTCTTTAGGTCAGGCGTCACGTATTTCAGGTGTGTCGCCTGCCGATGTATCGCTGCTGGCGGTATGGCTTCAGCAGCAGAAAGGATAGATTATGCTGCCAGAATTTGGATTATGTTGCTCTGTGTTCGAGGATAATGGTCTTACTCTTACAAAAGAAACTTATGATAAATTAGATAAATATGCTGAGTATCTTGTTGAATATAATAAAAATGTGAATCTTACAGCAATTACTGAACCATCGGAGATCCTGCTGAAGCACTTTATAGACAGCATTTTGCTGTGCAAATATGTGGAAATCCCCGAGGGAGCGTCGCTGATCGATGTTGGAACAGGTGCAGGATTCCCGTCTGTGCCGCTGAAAATTTATCGTCCGGACGTGAAAATTACGCTCCTCGATAGTTTGAATAAGCGAATTATTTTCCTTCAACAGCTTTGCGACAGGCTCGAAATTGATGCTGAATTTATTCATGGGCGTGCCGAGGATGTCTCGAAAATGCCTGAATATAGGGAAAAATTCGACTTTGCCACTGCCAGAGCGGTTGCAAATATGTCGCTCCTCAGTGAGCTTTGCATCCCGTTTGTGCGAGTTGATGGCGCATTTATTTCAATGAAAGGCCCGGGCGAGGATGTAAGTTTAGGGTTCAACGCTGTTGAAATTCTTGGTGGAAAAGTTGAAAATGAAGTGAATTATACTCTCGGTAATGAGCAGAGGAGGATAATTTGCGTCAAAAAAATATCGCATACTCCTCCAAAATATCCGAGAAATAGCGCTCAGATTAAGAAAAAATTGCTCTGATATTTGCAAAATGTGACGTTTTAGCCGCTGGAATCACGAATTCCGGCGGTTTTTTTGTGTGGATTTTATTTCCCGGACGTGCTAAAATTAAGTTAATTCATCCGGGAGGAGTCTTTTTATGGCAGGATTTTTAAATTTTACAAAGGATAAGCAGATAAATAAGGTCATCGAGGTGGAGATCGGGCTGATAATTCCTAATCCGCACCAGCCGAGGACGGAGTTCAGCGATACTGATATTGCTGCGTTGGCGGAATCAATCGCTCAGAATGGCATTCTTCAGCCGCTTTCTGTGAGGCGAAGCGGCGAGCGATTTGAGCTGATCGCTGGGGAGAGACGGCTGCGGGCGGCAAAAATGTGTGGATTTACCGTCGTTCCGTGCATCGTCCATGAAATCAGCGAGCGCCATTCGGCGATACTTGCGCTTGTTGAGAACATCCAGCGGCAGGATCTTTCATTTTTCGATGAGGCGGTGGCGATCGAAAAGCTTATAACCTACTATGGCATGACGCAGGAGGATGCTGCCTCAAAGCTCGGGAAGGCGCAGAGTACGATTGCAAACAAGCTCCGACTGCTGCGCCTTAGCGAGGATGAGCGTGAGCTGATCACTCGTTTTAACCTCACAGAGCGCCATGCGAGGGCACTTCTGAAGCTCGGCAGCGCATCTGAAAGGCTGATCATCCTAGAGAAAATCGTGAAAAATAACCTCAATGTCGAGCGCACTGAACGGCTCATCGAGGATTTCATCGGAAAGGAACGTGTGAAGGCGAGTTATAAGAAGCGCTCGAAGGTTTTTCAGAACGTCAAGCTCTTTGTGAATACCATAAATCGGGCGGTCGAGACGATGCAGGCGTCCGGAATCAACGCTGATTCGAGGAAAATCCAGAATGAGGAGTACATAGAATACCGTATCAGAATACCAATCACGAAGTGATGGAATTGTTCCACGTGAAACATTTTTTGTTTCGGTGGAACTTTTTTTGTTCCACGTGGAACAATTTTCTGAAAAAATTTGCGATTTTCACCGTCTTTGTATTTACAAATCACTCGGAAAATGCTATAATATATAGTATAAATGAGCGAAAGGAAGATTTTATGGGCAGAATTATTGCTGTTGCGAACCAGAAAGGCGGCGTCGGTAAGTCCACTACTGTCGTGAATATCGCCGCATACCTTGGTTCACGTGACTTTAAGGTGCTGTGCGTCGATGCCGATGCGCAGGGAAATTGTACCACAGGTTTCGGAGTGAAGAAAAAGACAGTCACCGCCTCGACGTATGATGTCCTCGTCGGAAAATCCAGAATTCAGGACGCAATCATCCACACTGACTTCAAAAATGTTTCGATAGTTCCCGCTACGGAGGATCTCGCCGGATGTGAGATCGAGCTTGCTGGGTTTGAAAACCGTGTGAACCGCCTTAAAATGCAGCTGCTGACGTGCAAGCTGGACTATGATTTCATCTTCATCGACTGTCCGCCGGCGCTCGGAACGATCACGATCAATAGTCTCGTTGCCTGCGACAGCGTTATCGTCCCGATGCTTGCGGAGTTTTATGCCCTCGAGGGACTTTCTCAGCTCGTGAATAGTATCAAAATTGTAAAAAATAATTACAACCCCTCGCTCCAGATCGAGGGAATCCTCTTTACGATGTTCGACGGCAGACTGAATGTCGCTAACGATGTCGTTGCTGAGGTCGAAAAATACTTCCCCGGCAAGGTCTTTGAAAACAAGATCCCGAGAAATGTACGTGTTTCTGAGGCTCCCAGCCACGGAAAGCCTGTCATGTACTACGACAAGACCTCGAAGGGTGCGGAGTCGTATGAGCTTCTCTGCCACGAAATCCTCGGCGAGGAACAGGTCATCGACAGCAAAAAGAAGAAAAAAGGCTTCTTCTCATTCAGTAAAAAATAGCGAAAGGAGTTCACAGCCGCTCCACGGATGTGAGAAAAATTATGGCAAAAGGTGGTTTAGGTGCCGGACTGGATTCGCTTTTCAGCGATAATACCAACGAAGTTCAGGTGAAAAAGACTCTCAGGCTCGCCGAAATCGAGCCTAACAGGGATCAGCCCCGTAAAAATTTCAGCGACGAGGCTATAACTGCGCTCGCGGATTCGATCCGTGAGCACGGAATGCTCCAGCCGATTCTCGTTCGCCCGCTTATTTCCGGCGGATATCAGATCGTTGCCGGAGAGCGAAGATGGCGTGCGGCGAGAATGCTCGGTATGAGCGAGGTTCCGGTGAATATCCGTGAGCTGACCGATATCGAGGCGATGCAGATCGCCCTTATCGAGAACCTTCAGCGTGAGAACCTCAACCCGATCGAAGAGGCGCTCGGCTATAGGGAGCTTATCGAGAATTACGGCATGACGCAGGAAAAGGTTGCAAAAATGGTCGGACGTTCACGCTCCGCTGTTGCAAATTCAGTGAGAATCCTCTCGCTTCCGGAGCGTGTGCAGAAGCTCATCGAAAACGGCTCGCTCTCGACTGGTCACGCAAAGGCTCTCCTCGGATTTGAGAACGAGGAGCTGCTCATCGCTACTGCCCTCAGGGCTGCCGACGGCGGACTTACCGTGCGTCAGGTAGAAAATGCTGCGCAGAAGTCACTCGAAGATGACGATGCCGAAAAGGTGACAAACCGCAAGATCGATAACTATTTCGTCGAGATGGAGCTTTCTCTCAACGAGCGGCTCGGCAGAAAAGTTAAGGTCGACTACGGAAAAAATAAGGGCGTGCTCGTCCTTGAATTTTATGATAAGGAAGATTTAGCGGCAATCGCTGAAAAGCTTGCCCAGGAATAAAGGAGAATTACTATGCTGGATATGAAATTATTAAGAACTAACCCGGAGCTTGTTAAGGAGAATATCAAGAAAAAGTTCCAGGATTCAAAGCTTGAGCTTGTCGATAAGGTTATCGAGCTGGACAAGCAGTATCGTGAAACTAAGGTCGAGTGCGACAACCTCCGCAATCAGCGTAAGGTCATGAGCAAGCAGATCGGCGGATTTATGGCTAAGGGTCAGAAGGATGAGGCTGAGCGTGTTAAGGCTGAGGTCGGCGCAATCGGCGCTAAGCTCGCTGAAATGGAACAGCTCGAGGTAAAGCTCGAGGCTGACATCCGTGAGATCATGCTCGTGATCCCGAATATCATCGACGAGAGCGTGCCGATCGGTAAGGACGACAGCGAAAATGTCGAGGTAGAGCGCTTCGGCGAGCCTGCTGTTCCGGATTTCGAGGTTCCCTATCACGTTGATATCATGGAAAAAGTCAAGGGTATCGACCTCGACAGCGCTAGAAAAACAAGTGGAAATGGCTTCTACTACCTCTGCGGCGACATCGCCCAGCTTCAGTCATGCATTCTTTCATATGCCCGAGATTTCATGATCGACAAGGGCTTCACTTACTATATCCCGCCGTTCATGATCCGCAGCGACGTTGTTACTGGCGTAATGAGCTTCGCCGAGATGGAGGGCATGATGTACAAGATCGAGGGCGAGGATCTCTACCTCATCGGTACTAGTGAGCATTCAATGATCGGAAAGTTCATCGACACGATCGTTCCCGAGGCTGATCTTCCCCAGACTCTCACGAGCTACTCACCCTGCTTCCGTAAGGAAGTCGGCGCTCACGGCATCGAGGAGCGTGGAGTTTATCGAATCCACCAGTTTGAAAAGCAGGAGATGATCGTTGTCTGCAAACCTGAGGAGAGCATGGATTGGTTCCACAAGCTCTACAGCTACACCGTTGAATTCTTCCGCAGCCTCGATATTCCGGTAAGAACTCTTGAGTGCTGCTCAGGCGATCTCGCTGATCTCAAGGTCAAGAGCATCGACGTCGAGGCATGGTCACCACGCCAGAAGAAATATTTCGAGGTTGGAAGCTGCTCAAACCTCGGTGATGCTCAGGCTCGCCGCCTCGGTATCAGAGTAAAGGGTGCCGACGGCAATAAGTATTTTGCACATACTCTTAATAATACTGTTGTCGCACCGCCAAGAATGCTTATCGCTTTCCTCGAGAATAACCTCAACGAGGACGGCAGCATCAGAATCCCCGAAGCACTCAGATACTACATGCGCAAGGATAAAATCAATGTCCCTGTGAAATAATGATGTGGTGAGTTTTAGGTAATTTTTGAGGGAGACCCTTTTGAAAAAGGGTCATCCCTCAAACTCCCTCCCTAAAACTTTCAATTAAAAATCCCAGATAGGGTCTTTTAGACCCTATCTGGGATTTTTGTTTATAAGTCTTTGG
>JBGVIW010000081.1:0-5295 GCA_045128995.1 Ruminococcus sp. | reverse complement strand
GACTAAAGAATATCTGCTGTTGCTCAGGAGTGAGAGTGCTGACGTACTCACGTTTTTCCTCGAGTGTCATGTTAATGAAAGCGTTCTGTTCGGGCTTATTCGGGATATCGGCAGATGTCGAACCTGAGCCTGACGGTACTGATACCGACGGTGAGCTGCTTCCGCCGGATGTGCTGGAGTTATTTCCCGATACTGTATTTCCGGTAGTTCCGCCTGAAACTGTCGGAGTCTGCGGCGACGAGGTGTTATTCTGAGCCGGAGGCTCTGTAGTCGAATTATTTCCCTCTACAGATGGATCGTCAGCCGGCTTGTCTGGAACATCAGTAATTCCAAGCTGAGTCTTAAGTTCCGCTTCATAGGAATAAAGGTAACTTATTGCCTCGTCAAGAACATCGGCAGTGTAAAAATCCGGATCAGCATTGTATTCATTTATTCCCTGCTGAACAACGCTTTCAGGAAAGCCAAGGCTTCTTGCTGTCGCAGCAACCTCATCTATCGTAGCTGCTCCGGCATTCATTCCCGTGATGCATGCTCCGCAGAGTGCCGCAGTGAATAAAACTGTTAACTTTTTCTTTATCATATTTTCTCCTCACTGGAAGTGGTTTCTGCTTGTATAAAATCAATTATATACTTTTTCCAACACCATGTCAAGTGATGGAAAGCTTTTCCATGGTATACGCTGTCATAAGCAGACAAGCTCCGCACTGATTCAGCATTTTTATCAATACCAGCAATAAAAAAATCCCACACATAAGCATGGGATCTGCGTTAATGATGGTGCCGGTGACCGGGGTCGAACCGGTACGGTATCGCTACCAACGGATTTTGAGTCCGTCACGTCTGCCAATTCCATCACACCGGCATTTAACTTATTTATTATACCATATCCTGCGAAGATTGTCAAGTAATCAGTTATAATTTTGACCGCCTCAGAATTTTCCTTTGTTTACTATATAAAAATTGCAGAAAAATTCCTTTTTTGTGACAAAAGTCACAGAAATGCAATGAAAAATCCACTATAATTATAAATGTAAGGTGACTGTTTTCACCTGATCTGAACGCAAGGAGGAATTAATATGGCAGTACGATTTAATGAAAACAAGGAAATTGTTGAACTCGTGAAAAAGGGACTCAAGGAAAAGGACGGTTATTGTCCATGCCGAGTACCCAAGCTTCCGGAATTCAAGTGCATCTGCGAAGAGTTTCGTGCCCAGATCGCCGATCCTGAATTTGAAGGCTATTGCCACTGTATGCTGTATTATAAATCCAAGGATTAAAAGGAGGAAAAAATATGTCTGTTAAAAAATTGAATTCATCTGATTTTGTAAATGAAGTCCTCAAAAACAGCTGTATGGCGCTCGTTGATTTCTATGCCGACTGGTGCGGTCCGTGCAGGATGGTATCACCTATTGTCGATGAGATCGCTCAGGAGCGCAGTGATATCTTGGTCGGTAAGGTAAACGTCGATGAAAGTCCCGATCTTGCGGCTGCGTTCAATGTTGTAAACATCCCCACGCTCATCGTGTTCAAAGACGGCTCAGAAGCTGCCCGCATTATCGGTTACAAACCAAAGGCTGATATCCTTGCCTTGCTGTAAATTTCTATATTAATGGCAAATTAGAATTTATGGAGTAGCATCTTCGCACTCTACTGGGGAAACCCTTTATTAGGAAAGGTACTGCCTCAATGGAATGCGAAAATACTTCCTGACAAATCCAAATTCATCAATGAGATAACAAAAAATCCAGAGAAGAAATAAAACTTCTCTGGATTTTTTTAAAAAGTAATTTTCACTATAGTACCCTGACCGGGAGTACTTGAAAGAGAAATACTTCCGCCGTGAAGCTGGACGGCATGCTTTACTATCGACAGACCGAGTCCAGTGCCGCCGGTATCCTTTGAATGGCTCTTGTCCACACGATAAAATCTCTCAAAGATTCTCGGCTGATGCTCAAGAGGGATTCCGATTCCAGTATCAGATACGACGATATATGCGATTCCATCTGAACGTCCGGTGGATATCTCTACCCTTCCACCCTCTTTATTATATCGTATCGCATTATCACAGAGATTATAAATTATCTCGTATATATACCTGCGAACACCAACTATCTCCGTTTTTTCTCCATTTACCGAAACAGTAACCCCTCGCTTTGATGCGGATGATTCAAGATGCTCGGCAGCTTCCAAAGCAGCAGCGTACAGATCAACTGTTTCATCTGCGGGACGGCTGTTTTCATCAAGCTGGGAAAGGTGGATTATATCATTCACAAGTGCAACAAGACGTGTTGCTTCGGCACGTATATGACCGATAAACCGTGCAGAATCCTCTGGCTTAACCAGTCCGCTTTCAAGCAGCTCTGCGCTTCCGATTATTGACTGAAGCGGAGTTTTAAGCTCATGTGAAACATTTGCAGAAAATTCCCTTCGGCTTTGCTCTGCATTAGCCTGATCAGTAACATCAAACGCCAGAATAATTGCTCCGAGTATTTCTCTATCCGAAGTTATAGCGGTGACGCTCAGCTGATATTTCCTTCCGTTCTTTTCCATTATGGATGTACTATTCTCACCTTCGAGCGCTGATTCTATAATATTCGAAAATCCAAGCTCATGCTCCAGCGTCTGAAAATACTCGCCCTCGCAGTCATGATTTATCCCAAAGATCTGCTTCGCTGCATTGTTGATGCTAAGGATTTCTCCCTGCCAGCTTACAAGAACCAAGCCTTCTCTCATAGCTGATATTATCTGTTCAAATTCATTCGTCTTAGCCCTAAGCTTTTCAAGCTGCTTGGTGATCTGCTTCTGCTGCTTATTGATACGTCCAAGCAGCGGTGAAAGCTCATCATAAGCTTCATTATTCATCGGATCATCAAGATCTAACCCGTTCAGTGGCTTGACGATCCTTTTTGCCATACTGCGAGCTATTATAGCTGAGAGAATCACTACGGCAATAAATATGAATACAAAAGGTTGTATAAGATCGATCAGCAGACTCCATATCGTGTTCATTCCTGCTGATATCCTGAGCACGCTTCCGTCGGAAAGAAGTACCGACCTGTACATCGTTTTCTGGGTAAGGGTATCTGAATATCTTGAGCTTGCACCTTTGCCTTTTTCCAGTGCCTCTGCGATCTCTTCACGGTCAAGATGATTCTCCATTTCAGCAGGATCGGCTGAAGTATCAAAGAGAACATTTCCATCGGGTGCGACCCATGTTATTCGGAACTCACTGCTGTTGAATGATAAAAGATATCCATCGCCGTTTATCTCGACTCCTCCAGAGACAAGTGCCAGCTCACTTTCAAGCTGACGGCTTTGCAGCGATGTGAACTGACTGTAAAGAACACCTGTAATGACTGCCAGACATATCAGCAGCATTGATGACGCTACCGACATTATCGCCCGGAATATTTTACCTGTCATCTTCAGTCTCCATCCTGTATCCCACGCCGATAACAGTCTTGATCATCGAACCATATTTTCCAAGCTTTTGGCGCAGAGTTCTGATATGTACATCTACTGTTCTTGATTCTCCGACATATTCTGTTCCCCATACCTTCGAGAGAAGCTCTTCACGGGTAAACGCCTTTTCCTGACGGCTCATGAAGAGGTGCAGAAGATCGTATTCTTTCAATGTAAGCTCGATCTTTTCTCCTCCGGCTTTTACCTTATGTTTATTGATATCCATCGTTATTCCTCCGGCAGTAAGGACATCAGCTGTCCTAACATCTGCCTTGCAGCGGCGCAGGACAGCCTTTACCCTTGATACCATCTCCATCACTCCAAATGGCTTTACAAGATAATCATCAGCTCCCATATCAAGTCCATGGATTTTATCCATCTCTGAACCTTTAGCTGTAGCCATGATCACAGGTATAGTTCTCCATTCCGGATTTGATCTGATCTCTCGCAAAATGTCTATACCATCTCTCTCCGGCAGCATTATATCAAGAATTATTAGCTCCGGACGGCTATTTTTCAGCTCCGCAAGCATACTCACTCCATCGGCAAAGCCTCTGGCTGTGAAACCGGTACTTTCAAGAGTGTAGACCTCAATATCACGTATCGTATTATCATCATCAACACACCAAATCATATTATCTCTCCTTATGCAGATCCGCTGCAAAAAATCCGCCTTGCTGTTTTATCGCTTATGGCGTATAATTATAGTATAACTCTTTTTTGCAGGAATTGCAAGCTCTCTCGAAACGAAAGCTCCTCACAGCATGAATGCAGCTGTGAGGAGCTTTATTTTATTCTATTTCAATAAGCATTTTCCTCATCTTTATCAGATCAAAAACGTCAAGCATTTCGTCCTGACAGACATCACCCTTTTCTGGAGCTTTAAGCTCCGAGGCTGATATGATGTATTTCTGAAACATGACCACGTCAGCTACCGAAAATACTCCGTCGGCATTTACGTCGCCTGCTGGGGCAGACTCATTCTCCAGCTGGAAGCTTTTAATTATCAAAGTTCCATTCACTGTTATGTATCCAGAATAAATCGTTCCCTTACTGAAGGCAAGTGAAGATGCATTCACAATTTCAGATGCAAGACTGTTTCCGATCTTTTCCCACGTATCGCCTACAAGCTCATACACAGAAAGATCATCCTCGCTCTGCGTATTTATAGCGGTCAATACCTTGCCGCCGGCAATTATCGGCACTGCTGAAAAAACCGATCCGCTAAGCTCAGGCAACGCACTGATAGTCACCTCGCTGCCGTTCCAGCAGTACACTCCCTCTGCTTCACCGGTTGCCGCAATATATACATTCTCGCCGTCAGTTACTGATTCAGTCGTATCGCATACGCTTTCGGAAAGAGAAATTATCTCATACTGCGTTCCGTCCCATACAGCAAGCTTCGGCTTGCTGTTATCGCTGAGATCACGGTATGCAGCCGAAAATCCAGATTCCCCAGCTGTGACAGATACACTGCATGCATTCTCAGCTATCATACCTCCAAGACGAACCGCTTCTCCTGATGCAGTGTCATACTCCATCGCATAAAGTGCATAAGGATACGTTCCCTCGGTATATCCAATATACAGTTTTCCGTCACGCTCAGCAATGTCTGTGTACTGTGAGAGACTTTCTCCCTTTAGCAGAGTCTGCCATCCGGCATTATATCCCATCAGTACATAATTAAAATCTGCATCATTATAAAGTACATACGGCGTATTTCCTGAAAATACAAGCTTAGAATTATAACAGCTTCCGGGAATATCACTGTGCTTTACCAGTTCTCCGCCGCTGATCTCATAAAGAGCTGTCTGTGAAGCTGTACCGCAGAGA
>JBGVIW010000080.1:0-6473 GCA_045128995.1 Ruminococcus sp. | reverse complement strand
ATCGGAGCGATGACTATACACAGGACTCTGACGAGAAATATTTGGGCAGGCATCATAACAGGTATAGGCTCGTCTTTAGCTGATTGTACCTATGCGGCCGTTGGTGCGTTCGGAGTAACTTTTGTATCTGGCTTTCTTCTTGCAAATGAGTTGCTGATAAGCATAATCGGCGCACTGGTAATACTTGGAATGGGTATATTCAGACTTCTTCAGAGTGCTCCTGATCCGCATAATACTCAGACAAGCGGCGGCGGAGTGACCATGTTTCTGTCAGCCTTTTCCGTTGCAATAATGAACCCCGTGCTTATAATGTCGTTTATGGTAGCATTTACTACGCTGGGGCTGGTCAGCGAGATAGGCATAATAGCAAAACTTGCGATAATCTTCGGAGTCTTTGTTGGAACATGGATATGGTGGGGCATCCTCCTTGCAGCAGTGGAATATATCAAGCGTAAAAAAGGCGGATTCAATATGCTCCGGATGAATCAGGTGTTCGGGGTAGTATTTATCTTATTTGCAGTAGGAATAATCATAAAGGCTTTTCTGTAAAAAGTGAATATATTAAAAGATCCCGAAGGGCAGTACCTTCGGGATCTTTACATTTACAGCATCATATCACAGTTGTTGCGGATATCAAATTCAGTGAAATATTTTTCTTCCATTGGTATCCATGATGTGAAGAATTTGTCAGCAAGCATCGGACTGCGTTTCATGATGCGTTCACGCTGCATATCGGCGGAAACATCAAGAAATACGGTCAGATCGTAAAACTTTCTGAAAAGCGGATGACATGAATAAACACCTTCAATTATCGTCACTCTGTCAGGTGTAATGTGAACAGGCTCATTAAAGGACATGGTTTTGCAGTTGAAGGGTCTGTAGCTGAAAGGGATGCGCTGTGACATCGGGATGAGTACCTCACTCAGGAAGCGTTCATGATCTATATTTCCGCCTGTCTGCTGAAGGCGTTCAGGAGTTCTCTGATGAGGCTGAAGAAAGAAATCATCCATGTGAATACAGCAGCAGGAAAGCTTGCCGCAAAGCTTGTCAGCGAGAGTAGTTTTTCCTGATGCACATCTTCCGTCAATAGCAACGACTACTGGACTTTGAGTTTTCAGAAGATCGTTTATTTTATTTATCAGCTCCATTTATTTCACTCCCGTTGTTGTAATTTTTTTGAACTGAACCAGATTAGCTTTATTCAGTCCGGCGATTATTGCAGGAACAAGCACCAGCTGAAGAATTATGCCAGGAAGAGCATTGAGAAAAGCTCCGGCGGTAAACATCTCAAAAGTAAACGAGCCATTTCCTGAAGCTGACATGATGATGGTCATGGCGATTCCCCAGACAATGCGTCCGCCGAGCATAGCGCAGATCATTGAAATATAAACTGAAGAAATATTCTGATTGCGGAAACGGCTGAAAATCAATCCCACGAGAAAGCCATAGGCAGCAAGCTCCGCTGACATAGCAGCAGCTGAAGGCAGCATGACTGGCATACCGAATATAACCGACCGCATAAGAGGCATAATGAAACCAATTCCCAGCCCATACTGCCATCCGCAGAGCAATCCGCATAGCATTACCGGAATGTGCATCGGAAGGAGCATATTACCGATCTGTCTTATCTGCCCTGTAAAAATAGGAAGAATAAGCCCTACGGCAAGCAGCATTGCAGAAATTGAAATATTAAGAAGCTTTTTGTTAATCATATTTCATCCTTTCCTGAGGGTATCCGGATATCTATACAGACGATCTCATTATCAGATCCTATACGCTGAGGCGGACCCCATGTACCGCATCCGGAGGTGACGATCACCTGCGGAGCTTCGGATGATGCCTGATAATGGCCGTAATCCACGTCATAGATAGCATTTGTTATAAGATTCACCGGAAAAAACTGTCCTTTATGAGTATGACCACAGAGTATGAGATCTGTTTCGGATAAATATTCATTAATATTTCCGGGCTGGTGATCCATAACGATGACAGGAAGTTCATTGGGATTTTCAAGTTCTGGAAGAGGCTGACGCTGATTCTGCTCTCCAATTGGTGAAGAATCGAGTCTTCCGCCGAGGATGAATCTGTTGCCGATCGTAATGTACTCATCCTCTAGAACTGTTATATCAGTCTGATCAAGGATTTCTCGCATAAGAGTATATGTATCACCAGCGTCATGATTTCCAAGACAAGCGTAAGTGCCATATACAGATTCTATACTATTAAAAAAAGCAATTACTTCAGACTTATTGCTTACAGCCTTAGCGTTGCTGTCGAAGATATCGCCTGCGATACAAACGATGTCAGGATTCTGCTTGTTTACAGCGTTGACGATCTTTTCGAAGTGCGTATCAGTGATGTTGTGTCCCAGATGGATATCGCTCAGAAGCACGATGCGCAGATTTTCTGATCGTTCATCATCAGCGGAAAGTGAGATGCTGTAATTTTTCGTATGAATAAACGAAGCATTGATACTGCCGTATAAGGATGCAGTGAATGGAATAATAAGCGACGCCGCAGCGATTATACACATTGTTTTGTCAGAAAGTTTTTTTGGGATGATGTGCATCAATTTTCCGATCAGTAGTATCAGAGCAGTGATGTTGACACCAAGTACGATGTAAATATAAAATCCGAGAGCATAGTTTCCTATCTTGAAGACGATGCCAGGGATAAAATCAGTGTGCATCATGCCAAGAAAAAGCAATCCGATGATCAAAACAGAAACAGCGGCGTATATTATTCCGAACACACGGGAAGAGAGCCTCCTGAGAACTGGAGAAATCCATTTGAATATAAGCCTTCCGGTATTTGCGAAAAGTGCAATGATCAGGCACAGCATGATAAGAAGAGTGATGTAAATCATGATAAACCTTCTTTCTGAAATTACTAGAGCAAGAAAATGATAACACATCATGAACATATTGTCAAGAATTTGAAGAATCGTCGTCTTAATAAAAAGAAAAATCCCGGAATCTGCTGATCCCGGGATAAAAAGTAAAGTTTGATTATTTGATTATATAAGTACAGATTAACCGAAATATCTCTTGAGCAGACCCTCGAAAGCCTTTCCGTGTCTTGCTTCATCACGAGCCATTTCGTGAACAGTATCGTGGATAGCATCAAGATTAAGCTCCTTAGCTCTCTTTGCGAGATCGAGCTTACCCTGAGTAGCACCGTGCTCAGCAGCAACTCTCTTCTCAAGGTTTTCCTTAGTTGAAGCTGAAACTACATCACCAAGAAGCTCAGCGAACTTAGCAGCGTGTTCAGCCTCCTCGTAAGCAGCCTTCTCCCAGTAGAGACCGATCTCAGGATAACCTTCTCTGTGAGCAACTCTAGCCATAGCGAGGTACATACCAACCTCAGTACATTCACCCTCAAAGTTAGCCTTAAGACCAGCGATGATCTCCTCGTCAGTTACAGCCTTAGCAACGCCTACCTCATGCTCACAAGCGAAAACGAGCTTTTCGCCTTCTTCCTTGACGATGAACTTGGAGCCGGGAACCTTGCACTGAGGGCAGAATTCAGGAGCCTCGTTACCTTCGTGAACATAACCGCAAACAGGACATACAAATTTTTTCATAATAAAAACCTCCGTAATAAACATTAATAAAAAATAAATGACAAATAATGCATTGAATAGCCTTGACTTTTGTCTGTAGTTATTGTATCATAGTACTAGTAAAAAATCTGTTGCAATTGCAACAAGTGAGGTGATTTTTATGCTGCCGGAAGAAAATATTTTATTCAGCGGAATTGATGTATACGATTGCCATAGGATGCTACAGTGTTTCAAGACTGACTGCCGCAAATATAGGGCAGGGGAAAAGGTCTCGGATTTCAGCGGTTTCAGCGATAAGATAGGAATTGTACTGAATGGAAGCGTAGTTATAGTGAAATATGATTATAACGGAAACAGAACTATTGTTGAACATCTTGGAGAGCAGGGAATTTTTGGCAAATATTTTGCGTACACCAGTTTTTCCGAGAACGACATGGAAGTTATATGCGATACTGACTGCGAGATAATGTATGTCAGATACTCTGAGATAACAAAGAGGTGTGAAAGTGCCTGCCGCTGTCATTCTCAGGTGGTTGAGAATCTACTGGCTCTGATGTCGAAGAAAATGATCTCGCTCTCTGAGAGGATCGAAGTTCTGACGCAGCGGACTATTGAGGAAAAATTGATAAGCTGTCTTAGGATCATTGAAGAAAAAACACCTGATGGGGATACACCTCAGCTTCAGTTTACAATAACCGAGCTGTCGGATTATCTCTGTGTTAACAGAAGTGCACTTCAGCGAGAGATAGCAAAGCTTCGCAGCAGGGGAGTGCTGCGGATAGACAAACGCAAATTTTGGCTTAGATTGAATTGAATATATATAATTTCAGCTCCGCACATAGTAATTTTGTGCGGATTATTTTTTATATGCATTAAAAAGCGCAAAAACAAACACAATAATAGATAAAAATACATAGCAAAATTGTATGAATTGATTTATCAAACGATAGAAAAAGCGTTAATTTTACACAGAAAATCATATTGACTTTTAGTAACGTGTGTGATATCATTTTTTATAGAAAGGACTGAAATTAGGCAAAAACAGTCCTATAGGATTTGGAGGAACTTAATATGAATTTAAAAAAACGAATTGTGAGCGGGTTCACTTCGCTGGCAATGTGTCTGGGGCTGGCAGCAGCAATGCCCTCTGCAATGCCCAATACAGCTATCGAAGCATCCGCAGCAGGTGAAACATGGAAATTCGACTTCGGAAACGGTGGAACTCAGAGCGGTTATACAGGAGTATCAGCTTCAGCTGCTTATTCATCATCGATCGGCTATGGATTCAATACGCCCGGAAATATGTCAGATGTCGCTGCATCCGGATCAGGAGCGCTCAGTGATGCAGTCCAGTTTAAAAGCACAGATGAATCGAATACATTTAATGTGGACCTTCCGACTGGTCTGTATCAGGTGACGGTATACCTCGGCAACACCAACAGAACGAGCGTTAAAGCTGAAAATATGCTACAAATCATCAATATGACAGGAAATAATGCTGTTGATACTTTCCAGATACCGATTACCGATGGTCAGCTCAATATCATGGCTACTAAAGGTAAGGCAGGATATGCTTATACAATGAGTGCGCTTGAGATAACGAGAATTTCAAATGACCCGACAATGAAGCCAACTATCTGGCTCTGCGGAGATTCAACGGTCTGCAATTATTATCCGCTTAATACAAGTGTACAGGGCGGCTGGGGACAGATGCTCAATCAGTTTGTTGATACCAATAAATATGAGATCCGCAATATGGCTGCCAGCGGTCAGTATGCTAAGGGATTTGTAGATGCAGGACAGTTCAAGCCGATCGAATATTACGGTAAAAAGGGCGACTACTATATTATTTCTATTGGTATTAATGATACTAACTATTCAAATGAAACAGAGTATTATGAAACAGTAACCTCAATGGTGACTGCCGCAAAGGCTAAGGGCATGGAGGTCATACTTGTAAAGCAGCAGGGACGTAATGGAGATGCAACAAGAAATCCGCTTCTTACTGGAAGATGGTTCGGCGGAACTCTTGACAAGATTGGCACAGAACAGAATGTACAAGTCATTGATTTGTTCAATCTCTGGCAGGATTATTGTATTTCGATCGGCACAGATGCAACTACAGCGCTCTACATGGACGGTGATGGTCTTCACCCTAACAGAGCCGGAGCGATAAAGCTTGCTGAGCTTGCAGCTTCCCAGATCGCATTCGGTGCGGTTGAAGGTGCAGTAATGGACGAGAGTGCTTATTATATGTTCAAGAACGTCAACAGCGGACTGTACATGGAGGTAGAAGGCGGTAAAGCAGCAGCCGGAACTAACGTACAGCAATGGGGCGCTGATAGTGCTTCGGCACACAATACATGGCACGTCAAGGCAGCATCCGATGGTTATTATTACATCTTATCAATGCTCGGCGATGGTCAGACATACTATCTCGATCTTGATTACGGAAAGACTGATAACGGAAGTAATATTGGTATATATACAGATACACAGGCTGATGCTCAGCTTTTCAAATTTGCTGATAACGGCGATGGAACATATACTATTCTCACAAAATCCTCAGGAGATGCAAGTGCGGTCGAGATCATCAATGCTGAGACTGCCAGCGGAGCTAATGTTCAGCAGTGGGAAGTAAACGGACATAACTGCCAGAAATGGTATGCTGAGAAGGTCAACTACGCTCCTTCAACTGACACAAAACCGAGTGATCCCATCGACCGTGAAAGTCTGACAGCTACACCTGTTACTAAAAGACTAGCCGGTGATGCTGATTGCAGTGACGCACTCAACATCAGCGACGTTACCAAGGTTATGAGTCACGTTAACAATCCCATACTTTATCCGTTAGATGAAAAGGGTAAGGCAAATGCTGATGTATATCAGAAGGGTGACGGCATAAGCAATA
>JBGVIW010000079.1:0-4138 GCA_045128995.1 Ruminococcus sp. | reverse complement strand
CATTGTCCGCGATACGGAGTTGGAGGTAATCATTGCAGCTGAAGAATTTTTACGACTTCATGTTGATATTACTCCTACAAGTATTACCGTTAAAGAAGCAGTAAATGAGTATATCGAATCGAAGCGCAATGTCATCGCTCCAACAACTCTTTACGGCTACGAGGTTGCTGCTAAGAACAGGCTTCAGGCTATATACGGCTATAGTATTACTGACATAAAGACAATCGATGTTCAGCGTGCAATTAATATAGATGCTGAGCGCGGGTTGGGATACAAGTCAATAAAAACCGGATATGATCTGATTAGAAGTGCAGCATTATTATTTGATGTTGAACTTCCTTCGATTCGTAAACTTAAATTACCGCCCAAGACAGTAAAGGAAGAACTTCCCGATCTTGATAAAGTACTGAAGGTAATTATAGGTTCCAGCGTTGAACTTCCGTGTCTTCTTTCAGTGTGGTGTGGAGGTATGAGAATCTCGGAGGTACGTGGACTTCAGTTCGGCGACATCTACGAGGATGAAAACGGTAGGTATATAAAAGTCAGACGAACAAGAGTTTGCATTAATGGTCATGATACTATACAGAACCGCAACAAAACAGAATTATCTACCCGTTATGTTCCTATCCCTGACTATATCTACAACCTCATCCAGCAGATACCTCACGTCAGTGATGAAGAGTTTATTGTTAATGAAAATTACGGAGCTTTGAAACGTCGTTATGACAGACTTCTCAAAAAGCATGGCTTGAAGATGACATTTCATGACCTTCGTGCTCAGTTTGCAACTACTATGAATGGGCTTGGAGTAGACAAGGAAGTCCTTGAGAAACTCGGAGGATGGGCGAATTCAAAAGTTCTTGATGCTGTTTACATAAGAACTCCCAAGCAGAGAGTTCGTAACAGTCTCAAAATATTTGATAACTACATGTACGGTGTTATACGAGATACTCGCACTGAGAAGAATGATAGCATAGCCTAATTAGTATTTCACACAAAATTCACACGAAACCTTACTACGGACAATAACTCCCCGAAATATAGGCGAAAATAAGCGGGTGTATAGAAGCTTCAAGTCCTTCTGCCCCTGCCAGATCATTTAAGCCTGTATTTCGTGAAAGCATCGAAATATGGGCTTTTTTTCTTGCCTATAGCAGCAGTCTTACCGATAGGAGGAAAAACATGATTGATCTTTGCAGTTATCTATCAAAAAACGTGGCGCTGATTGATTCAGATAACAAGCAATGGAAAGGACTTGTTTTTCCTTCCATGACGCTTCTGAAAACGACTAAGCAGAGGATTCTATCACTTTGAAAATTAACAACAATGAAAGTGTTATATAGTTCATGAGATCCGAAATTAAATCTATAAAAGCCATATAGTCCATAAACCACCCATGTTTTCTTGTGCCCTAATTAATAATTGATAAGCATCTCCCAAGTCGGAGGTGCTATTTTTATGCCCAAATACCGATTCAGCACTTGAAAGAGTGCTTTTTATCTACCTGAAATCCGCCGACGGGCGTAAAATTGAGGTCAGTAAAATGGCTGATGAAATCAAAAATACTCAGAACTGCCCGAGGCATCGCTCCGGCATCGGGAGGAGACTAAGATATTCATGCAAGATAAAAAAATAGCGGCGAAACTATTGACATTTTGTAAACTTGCGTATATAATATTATTAAGATCTATTTAGCACCATACCCTCATTTTATCGAAAGGAGGCGATTTATATCGCCAGAGGTACAAGAAATCGTCCGACAAAAGAAATGATCATTCAGCTAGCGTCGAAACTTTATATCAATAACGGCTTTACCGCAACCGATACCAAAGAAATTGCCAGACAGCTCGGGATAAGTACCGGAAATCTTAATTTTCATTATCCCACAAAGGAGCATCTGCTTACTGCGTTTGTAAGGGAGCTTTGTGATTTTCAGTGGAGGATGATCGACATCCTTGAGAATGAGGACAAGTCTCCACTGCTTGCGCTTTGCATCGAATTTGCCTCAATGGCGGCGGCGGCAGAGGAAAATATTCCGATAAGGGATGTGTATATCTCGGCTTACACTCACCCGATGTCGCTGGCTGTGATACGTGAAAATGATATGAAAAAAACTCATCATATTTTCTCTGAGTTCTGCTCGGACTGGACGGACGAACAGTTTGCGGTCATGGAAAACCTGTACTCCGGCATAGAATATGCTATGTTTTCTTCGGCTGGAACTTCGGAGCTGAGTCTCGATATGCGTATCGCCTGCGGATTGGATGCGGCAATGAGGCTGTATAACGTTCCCGAGCAGCTGCGCAATCAGAAAATTGAAAAAATCATTGCTATGGATTACCAAAATCTGGGAAGAAAGATCCTTTCTGAATTCAAGGAGTATATCGCCGCCGTTAACTGGCAGGCAGTCGAAAATGCAAGATGCAGCATAAATCAATAATGTTATAGAGGAGGAATCTACATGAAAAGAAAATTCAAAAGAGCTTTAGCGTTTATCGCCTCGGCGGCTGTAATGGGAAACTCACTGCTCAGCTCAGTACCCTTTATGGCAAGTGCTTCTGACGCTTCTGCCGGAGGTATAGTCGGCTATGCCGATACGGAAGATACCACTATCGTACAGCAGGGCACAATCGGTACTCTCAGCTGGGTGCTTGATTCGGCAGGAACTCTCACCATCGCCGGAAACGGTGATATGCCGGATTATGTAGCAAATAATGCACCGTGGTATGACTATAGAAAAAGCATCGAAAATATTGTTGTAGAAGAGGGCGTTACATCCATCGGTGACTGGGCGTTCTATCGATGCTACAACACCGAAGCAACGCTTCCGGACAGCGTTACACGCCTCGGCGAAAAATCTTTTTATTTCTGTAGTGAAATGACAACGATCAATATCGGCAGCGGACTGGAAACAATAGA
The DNA here is from genome assembly GCA_045128995.1 of Ruminococcus sp. GTDB lineage: Bacteria > Bacillota > Clostridia > Oscillospirales > Ruminococcaceae > Ruminococcus. The sequence goes on along the minus strand of JBGVIW010000079.1, from coordinate 1,219 downwards.
GTACGGTGTATTCGATAATTGTTCTTCACTGACCGCCATAAACATCAGTCCCGACAATCCGTATCTCGTTTTTTCAGACGGTACATTATACAACAAGGATATGACAACTCTGATACTGTGCTTTAAATGTGAAGAAAGCTCTTTTGTCGTTCCCGATACGGTCGAGGTTATTGAAGAGGGTGCATTCGTTTCTGTAGATATTTCAGAAGTCACCATTCCAGCAAGTGTTGTCAACTTCGAAGGCTTTGTGTTCAATCCGGATCTTGCAACAGCTCATGTACCATGTACATGGGAAACAGATCCACCGTGGGATTTTCACCATTCGACGGAGAGCCGACGTTCTATTATGAACACAACTACGACGAAAATGGTAAATGCGCCAACTGCGAAGTACAGGCAGCCATAAGCGTGACAAACGGCGATGAAACCTATTTCGCATTGGACGCTGATTCATTAAATACCGCAGTTGCGGCTTTCCTCAGCGACAGCGAGAGAACTCTTACCGTTAATCTCCCTGCTGATGCAGAAACAGGGCTGATCACAGCTGTCCGCCGTGCGATCTGCGACACTGAAGGCGTTGAGGACGGAAGCGTCCACCTCACCCTTGCCGGCGTGACCACGATTCCGGATGATAGAGCTAACGAAGGTCTTGTTTTTGGTGCGCGTCATGCGCAATGGGATGACGAAACTGGTGAAGAACTTGTATCATATGAAGAAGTCACCCAGCTGGCATCCATCAACCTTCTCGATGCAACGTACATCGGTGAGGGTGCATTCTATATGTGTCAAAAACTCATTTCACTCTCCGCACCTAAGGTACAGACAGTTGGAACAAGGGCATTTGCCTATACCGGACTTGTTTCTGTAGAATTACCTGAAGCTACGACACTCGATTATGGGGCATTTTGGGTCTGTTCTTCGTTAACCTCCGTAAAACTTCCGAAGGCAACAAGTATTGGCGATCAGGCGTTCGATGCTACAGCGCTCAATTACCTTGAGCTTACCGCAGAGGATGATATTTCTATCCACGAGTATGCGCTGGGATATCCCGAAACCTTCTCTGCAAACATCGACCTCGTTCTCCACTCGAACAAAGCATCCGATGTGACCTTCAACGACGACGGCACAGCAGCTTGGAACGGCTTTACCTTCAAGAGCATAAGCTTCGTATGTGCCGATGGTACGACAAATCATAACTTCACCTACACCGCTAACGACA